>NZ_BMPP01000003.1 GCF_014647655.1 Deinococcus malanensis | reverse complement strand
TTTGCCCGTGCTGGACGTACTCCGAACGTACCGTAAGAGGTGGGGAATTGAAAGCACCTTCTCTGCTTTAAAGTCGCGCGGGTTGAATCTGGAATCCACGCACAGGACGGCAGCGGACCGGATCTCCAGGCTGTTCGGCTTGCTGTGCATCGCACTGGCCTGGATGGTGCGGGTGGGCCACGATGAGCAGGGAACCGACCTGCTGACGGTGGACAAACGGGGTCGCCCGGCGCGAAGCCGGGCGAGGATGGGCTGGACGCACCTCAGTCAAGCGGTGCGCTGGGCTCAGGATGCCTTCTGGGCACACTTGGAGCTCCTGAATACCCCTTTTCCTGCGCCAGATACGCAAAAATTTCGAAGTGTCAGCTGCTGAGGCCTACACTGACCTATGGACGGTCAGCAGGTGGCACCGTTTCGAACGGCCCTCGCGAGCAGCTCCCCTCGGCCGTGAGCAGGCTCGTCAAACGCTCACGGCCGAGGGGAGCTGCTCTTCAGGGATATCAATAACTGTCTACAAGTTGCAGGTAAGCTTGCGCGAGTGGTGCGAACTTCCTGACATGATCTGCAGGTAGATGCGCAGGCTTGAGTTTCTCCGCACGTTTTTGCGCTTCCAGGACCATCAGATAATCCAGACGATCCTGCGTCAGTGGGCAGGCTTTGTCATGGGTGGGTTCTGCCGGAATGAGTCTTTTTCCCGACGTGCGATCGTACACGTACCCGTTTAGCGTCGTTACAGTCGCTGAATCTGCGCTGTGAATCCAGGCGAGGCGCCACGGCCGGCCCCGGCGCTCGATACACACCAGACCGCCCGGCTCGTAGCGTGAATGCTCTGGCAGATGCCGGGCGACTTCCAGCAGTTTGATAGGCAATTCAGCGGGCCGTGCTGCGGTCATAAGTCACTCTCCCGTAGGCGGGTTTTCCATTCTTGGACGCTCCGCTGCCAGTTTACGGCGCATTTTCGACGGGCGTAAGGTCTTCTGCTTCCTCGAAGTGGATCTCACGAGGACGCAACGTTATTGTGACATTCAAATCTCCCTCTTCACCTGAGCCCAACTCGACCGGACCAGGCAACACCACTTCATGCCTCGCCAGACGGGCAGCAGTCTCAGGCGCCAGCGAGAGGGTGTACCTTCCAGGGGATAGGCGGGGGAAGCGAAAAGTGCCGGTGCTGGTCGGGTTGATGCGCGCTGATTTGCCAGCAGAATCTGTGAGCACCAGACTTAGGGAGGTGACATCGGGGACTTCGGGCATCAGCCCGCCTGCCTGGAGCGTGTTGTTCGGCGGCAGATTCAGTGCCAGCTGGCCTCTCACGCGTGCGGCTCGTTTTACCTGGATATTAAGAACACGTTTCTCTTTGCTTGCAAGCGTGAGAGTGACAGGCAATTCAGGGTTGAACAGCAATTCTTCACTGCTGTCACCAACAAGTGCAGAAACGGTCGTTATGCCAGGTGTCAAGGCCAGGAAGGCGTAGCGTCCGTTGGCATCAGTCACGGTGGCGGTGGAACCCGCACGGAGAATCACGTTGGGTACGCCGCGCCCTTCGTCATCGGCGATTCGACCGGACAGTTGCGCGATGTCAAGCCGTTCGTGCATGGGCACGTCGAAGGTGACCCGAGCAGCCAGGCGCGCCCCGACCTGCCAGTTCCCGTTCGTATGGCTTGTGGTGGCACCCATGGTGAGTTGCGTGGTGTCGTTCAACTTGTGCTTGATATCCAGGGAAGCCTGCATCTGCCTACGTCCCAGGTCACTGCTGCCCAACTGCACGGCCACTTGGGTCGAACCGCTGAAGTTGTGCTTGGCTCCCACGGTAGCGCTAACCTTTCCGAGACCGAAATCCGTGCTGCCAAGCTGCGCGGTCAGTTCAGTCTCAGGGTTCAGTTTGTATTTGCCACCCACGGTTGCGCTCAGCTTTCCCTGCACAAGGTCAGCGATGTGCACCGCGTAATTCAGTGACAGGTCAGGTAAGACTGTAGCAGTCCCCTTCACGCCCGCTGACACGATTGGCCGTTGCGTGCGAGTGTCGAAGTTCACACTCAGTGTCGGGTCCACCGTGCCTTTTGGATGCTTCAGCTTGGCCGTGGCCGAATACTGGAACAAAGCATCATCCATGCCGCGCAGGTATGTCATGGACGCGTTGTGGTCAAGCGTTCCGCCCAGAAAGGGCTGGCTGAAGGTGCCCTGCAAAAGGTGGGAGGTGGGAGTCAGCGTGTAATGTGCGCCGAATGCACCCAGCGGTGTGCGGGCGCTCATGCTGACGCCAAAGGTCGTCTGCAACTCGGATACGCCCACCACGTTGGCGAACGCCCCGAATGTCAGATCCTTTGAAGGCTGAAGTGCCAGTTTCGTCTGCAGGCTCTGACTTCCTTTTCCCTGTCCAGACCAACCTGCAGATGTACGTGCATATGTCGCGTTCAGACTGCCCCAGCTCTCCTTATAGTCGGCCTGGAATCTTGTCGAGAACTGATGGGTGCCAAGGTTGATGGCGAACGCCCCACCCACCTTGGCTTGCGGTGTGCTGAACGTTCCCTCAGCAGTAGCAAAGGTTTGGCCACCAATTCCCTGCAGTCCGACCTGTGCTGTGGCTGCCCCGGCCTTGTAGTCAAGAGCCGCTCCTGCCGTGAACCGGCCGTCTGTGGTCTCACCGGCGAACGCGCGCACACCATAATTCGAAGGCTGCATTCTGGCTGCGGCACCATTCGTGGTCAGGACCGGCAGCAAAGGGGAAAGAACCACTGGGATACGCCCCACTGACCAGTCGTACTCTTTGCGCTGATACGTCAGGGTAAACGCGTCCTGAGTCACGGAAAATCCGTACGTTCCAGGGTCTTCCTGTCGGAATTTTCCTTTGCCCGACAGACTGAACGTGCTTTTTAGGGCGCCAGCGCTGCTCGCGGCAGTTCCAACCTCAAGTGTTACGGGAAAAACCTGATAACGAGCCGAGAGTGGCAAAGCATTTTGAGGCGCAATCACATCTGTGTGCGCCACTGCGGAAACTTTCTTTCCATTATCGAGACGAGCACTAAATCTGAGTTCAACCGCGCCCGATACTTGTATAGAGCTTGTATCGACATGAACAATGACATCCCGAGTTTCGCCAGGAGCAAAAGTGAACGATTTAATATCAGTCGCGACTTTTGCTCCTCTAATTGTAGAAACGTCCAGATGGACCGTGGTATGTGAATTGCCGGTATTGCTGACCTGCCACTTCACGGTGTAACTGTCGCTCGCATTGAATGAAGGAGGATCGACCGCTACAACACGTACACGCTGATCAGTCGGCACATTGAATCGCATTACTGCCGATGAATCACTCGTCTGAAGGGGCAGTTCAATATGTCCTGCTGGAAGCGATGCTGGAGGTACCAGTGTCAGCAGTTCAGTGTGTGAACTACCAGCAGGAACCCTGAACGACAGATCCCCCACAAGCAAAACCCAGCCTGCTGGAAGTTCCAAATTCAAGGATTCCGTGACGTCAACCGTGCCGGGATTTTTGACTGTTACAGGGAAGGTAACGGGCGTGCCACCCTGCAGGGCGACCGGTACTGCTGAGACATGTATCGGTAAGGCACTTGCACCTGATAGCAGCATGCCCAAGACCACCAGCGTAGCCCGGCGCATATCATTCCACAGTTACGTTGTACCGCGCACCGACCACGCCGCTTTCGTCGTCGGCAAGGATGAGCACCTGGTACTTACCTGGCTTCAGCCCGTTGATGGCGTGTGTTTCCAGAACGCTCATGCCTGGGAGCACGCGGCGTTGACGACCGTTGAGTTTCAGGACCACGGTGCCATTGCTGTCGTAGACTTCCACGCGGGTGTTGGGCAGCGCGAGCCGTTCGCCTTGATTGCCGAGTTCCACATCGAGCTTCAGCCCTTCCGAGGTTTTGGAAAGGTTGGGATTTTGGAACTTGAGCTTCGCCTGTCCTCCGGGGAGGTTCACGAAAACCTGAACGGCATACTGCGTCATCTCGCGAATAGTGATTGAGCTTTTGCCCGCACTGGCTGCGGTCTTTTCGACGGTGCCTCCCTGAACGAGGATTACGCCCCAGTGGGTTCCCGCTGCAGCGTTCGCAGGAATATTGATGCGGTACGGGACGTTCAGTTTTCCATGAGCCGGAACGGTGACGACGCTGCTGGGTAATTCGAGCCAGGAGGTGTTGCTCCTGTTCAGCGTGCCCGGCTTCAGGTAAACCGCTCCAGCTTGCGGATCGGATTTTACGTCGCTCAGGACGAGGTGCGCTTGCTCATCCTTGCTGCCGGGATTGGTGAGAGTCAGAATGCCTTCGATGACGTTCCGACCGGGTTTGACGTCGTATTGCGTGACTGGGGCGCTGGCAACCTGCACTTGAGCCTGGCCTACGCCGACGACCGTGAGCAGTGCGAGAGCAACGAAGTGAGAACGGGTTGTGTGCATAGAGATCCTTTTCAAGCGACAGAAGAGCCTGCTCTTCTGTCGCTTGAGCTCGCCGTGGGTTCAGGCGAGGGGCACGTTGTTCGGCGGCGGTTAGAAGCCGGTGCCGATGGTGTAGGTGAGGGTTCCACCGAAGCTGTCGAAGCCACTCGTCGCCTGAACGGAGTAGCCGACCGTGGCGGTGGCGCTGTTCGTGTACTTTGCAATGCCACTGATCAGGGCAACGTTGCTGAATTTGGTGGTGGTGCTGTCGAACGTTAGGGTGGTCCCGGTGCCTGCATTGACATTGCTTGGGGTGAGCTTCAGGGCGACATTGGCGGGCATCGCCGTTCTCCCGCTGTCGAAAGCCCAGCTGACCACGATCTGCCGCGGACCGGCGACGCTTTCCTTCTGCGTCGAGTAGGTGAGGGACGCGCTGCCGGCGTCAACGAAGGTGTTGCTGTAAGCGTAGACTGTGGTAAGTGCACCTGCAGGACTAGCGGTGTTGGCGAAGTTCAGGTTCGCACCGACGAAGCCGCCGCTCACGGTCAGCGTATCGACACCGGAGTTCGTAACAGTCAGCGTGCCGTCCGCCGTGCTCGTCGTGTCGCCGCTCGCAGTGCCAGTTGTGGTTTGTGCACCGGCAAATCCAAACGCGCCAAGGACGAAAGCTGCAGCAAAAGCATTAAGTTTACGCATGTAGATACCTCTTTTAGACACCCGTTGTGAGTGTGAAGAGTTCTCCTCTGTCTGATAGAGGGAACGGACGAAAAGCCGGTCGCACCACTTGCTCCCCCCGTCCCAGGTGCCCGATTACAGGGCGGGGTTCTTCGCGTCTCTCCGTCAGAGGCTTTTCTCTGATCGAAGTACCTGGAGTATAGGGAAGACTTCTTACTTGCCGCTTACAATTTTGAGATTCAAGTGGGTTAATGCTGAGGACCCGTTTAATGAATATCTTTGAGTTCATTGTTGTCAGCCGATTAAAGGCGCCTAAGTTATGAGCAAGGAGGACCAGGCCGACACAAAGCCGCAGTGAGGTCTTACGGAAGCAGCTGACCGATCAAGGCCTCAGCCTGAATCAGGTTCGGTGGCTCACACCCCGGCCGCAGTAATGCGACAGCTTCTGGAATGTGATGGGCCACTTCGGTTTTTACGGCTGTCCAGCTTGCATGAAGTGTCACAGTTGCCTCCTTAGGCTGGGTGGTCCTGACTGCGTAGATAGCGTGGCCTGAACAGGTCTAGGTTGAGTTTGCTCATGCGCACGAGCAGCTCAGGCAGAAAGTCGATTGCCTGGGCTTCCAAGTCCGCCCCGCGATACACCAGGCAGGCCGCGCACGCACAAAGAAGCCATCCGCGGCGTAAGGTGATGTCATGCCACGGGCCAACCAGGATCAGCGTCCCTTCCCGTCGACCACTGCGAGCGCAGCATGACCTCCTGGCCCGTCCAGGAGGGCGTGTTCGAACTGGGTGACCTCCCGGTCGAGCGCGGCGGCCTTATCCCGCAGGCCCGGCTGGCCTGGCAGACCCACGGCACCCTGAACGCCGCCCGGGACAACGTCATCGTCTACCCCTGCAGCTACACCGCCACCCATGCCGGCCAGAACTGGTTGATCGGCCCGGACGGCGTGCTGGACCCGGAGCGGTGGTTCATCGTTATTCCCGACATGTTCTCCAACGGGCTGTCGTCGGGTGCGGCTGAAACTCCCGGTTACCCTGAACTCGTCACACTGAGGGATAACGTGCTCGCGCAATCCCGGCTGCTCCACGAAGTCTTCGAAATCGAGCGGGTCGCCGCGGTCTATGGTTTCTCGATGGGGGCAATGCAGGCGTACCACTGGGCGGCGCTGTTCCCTGAGCGGGTGGAGCGCGCCATCGTGGTCTGCGGCAGTGCGCGCACGGCCCTGCACAACCGCGTGTTCCTCTCCGGGCTGCTCAGGACGCTGGAGGCCGCGCCGGAGCACCTCGGCGGCGGACGCTTTGCTGCCGAGCCCAAGGCAGCCTTGCGGGCGTTCGCGCACATCTATGCCGGGTGGGGATTAAGCCAGGACTTCTACCGCGCGGAATTGTTCCGTACCGCCCTGGGCTTTCCTGATCTGGAAACGTACCTGCGCTCGGGCTGGGAGGGAGGATTCGCTGCGTGTCGGGCGGCCAACCTGTATGCCCAGGCCTTGAGCTGGGTGCACGGCGACATCAGTGTCAACGACCTGTACGGCGGGGACCTCAGCCGGGCGCTGGCGGCCATCCAGGCGCGGGTGCTCCTGATGCCCAGCGAGACCGACCTGTATTTCCGGGTGGCCGACAATGCCGCGGAGTTGCCTCATCTGCGCGCCGGGGAGTTGCGGCCGATCCCGAGCCTCTGGGGTCACCGGGCCGGGAGCCCGGCGGGTCTGCCGGAGGAACTGACCTTCCTGACCAGAACCGTACGCGCCTGGCTCGAGGGCTGAAGGAAGGGTGCCGCACCAGTGTGGTCCCCGCTCTTTAGAGCGGGGAGCCGTTACGCGCCTGCCGTACCTGAGTTCCGTAAAAGCGCGAAGTGGAACACTTCCGGGCCGGGTAGGCCCTCGGCGCCAACGACTTGCTCCATTCCAGATCGCCTGACCGGCCCCATGATCCAGCAGCACCATTCAGCCCCGACCCAGCCATTCAAATATGCAGTGAGTTATACTCCTTGAGAAGCTTCCATCAGATATCTCGTCGACCTGCGTGATGCGATCACAACGCAGGTGAACGCAGGTATTCCTGATCCCCGGCGGGTCCTGCCGACCGGGACGTCATTCTCTCCATGCGCGCCGTCGACACGTCACACCGTGATTCCCCAGCATTCCGGAGACCGCTATGTTGAAGCAGCTGCTGTTCACTGGCCTGACCCTCGCCCTGATTCCCAGCTCTGCGCAGGCCGCCACCCTGGTGTTCGGCGCGGGCGGTGAGCCCGTCTCCCTCGACTCTGGCACCATCACCGACGGGAACTCGTCACTGGCGCAGTCGCTCGTGTACGACATGCTGGTCCGGTTCAGGAAGGGAACCACGACCATTGCGCCGGGTCTGGCCACCAGCTGGAAACCGAACAAGGACGCCACCGAGTGGACCTTCACGCTCCGCCCCAACGTGAAGTTCTCCGACGGTACCCCGTTCAATGCGGACGCCGTGGTGTTCAACGTGAACCGCTGGTGGGACCAGGCGGCAGACGCGGGCGCTAAGGAGCAGACCAAGACGTTCACGTCATGGCAGTTCATCTTCGGGGGCTTCAAGGCCGAGAAAAACAGCCTGCTCAAGAACGTGCGCGCCGACGGACCGAACAAGGTCGTCTTTACCCTGAACCGCTCGTTCGCTCCCTTCCCGGAGGCGCTCGCCACGCCCTTCTTTGGCATTGCCAGCCCAGCCGCCGTCAAGAAGGCCGGAGCGAAGTATGGGACGCCGGCCGCCCTCCCGGTCGGGACCGGGCCGTTCATCATGCAGTCGTGGAAGACAGGCGACCGCATCTCACTGGTCCCCAACCAGGGACATTGGGGCAAGAAAGCCGCTTATGACCAGTTGCTGCTGCGCTTCTTGAAGGACCCCAGCGCCCGTCTGAACGAACTCAAGGCCGGAACCATCGACTTCACCACCGACCTCAACCCCGAGCAGCTCAGCGCGGTGAGAGCCGACAAGAACCTCACTCCGGTCATCATTCCCTCCTTCAACGTGGGTTTCTTGAGTCTGAACCTGGGGAACCAGTACCTGAAGAACGACAAGGTGCGGCAGGCCATCAGCATGGCGATCAACAAGAAAGCCATCGTGGACGCCTTCTGGAACGGTCTGGGAGTCACGGACGCCAGTTTCCTGCCGCCCTCACTCAGCTGGGCCAACAGCAAGAGCGTCCCTGCGGACTACAAGTACGATCCGGCTGCCGCCAGGAAGTTGCTGGCCGAAGCCGGGTACCCGAACGGCTTCACGCTGGACCTGTGGTACATGCCGGTCAGCCGCCCCTACTTCCCCACCCCCAAACCGATTGCCGAGGCGATGGCCGCCGACCTGGGGGTCATCGGCATCAAGACCAATCTGAAGACCGAGGACTGGGCCAAGTACCTGGAAGACCGCAACAAGAAGCCTGGCTTTGATATGTACATGATCGGCTGGACGGGGCCGTACGCCAGCCCGTACAACTTCTACAACGTCTACTACGGCGAAGAGTCCTCCGCGGACAGCAACTACGGGAATCCCAGGATTCACCAGCTGATGCGAACCGCCGCTGCCAGCAGCAACCGCGCTGCACAGGCCAGAGCGTACGCCCAGATTCATCAGATCACCTATGACGCGAACGTCCGCCTTCCCATCGTCCACTCGCGTCCGCTGGCGGCCGCCCGCACCTACGTGAAAGGCTGGGTGCCCAGCCCCTCGCTCATCACGCCCTTCGAGGACATCACCATCCAGGGGAAGAAGTGAGGCGCGCATGACCGGGACCCTCTCCGCGGAGCGGGCCGCCCGGCGCGAACAGGTGATTGCCTGGCGCCGTCACCTGCACCAGCATCCTGAACTGGCCTTTCAGGAGCACCGGACAGCCGCGTTTGTGGAGGCGCGGCTGCGGGAGATGCCGAACCTGACCGTCACCCGTCCCACGGCAACCAGCGTTCTGGCGGTGCTCCTGGGCAAAGCCGGGCCAGGCCGCACCGTGCTGCTGCGCGCCGACATGGACGCCCTGCCCATCCACGAGGAGAACACCTTCGAATTCGCCTCGCAAAGTCCCGGCGTGATGCATGCCTGCGGGCACGACGGTCACACGGCCATGCTGCTCGGCGCCGCGCAGGCGCTCTCGGCAGACCAGGAGCACCTGCACGGCGAGGTCCGCTTCATCTTCCAGCACGCCGAAGAACTCTTTCCTGGCGGCGCGCAGCAGGTCGTGGACGCGGGCGTCATGGACGGCGTAGACGTGGTGGTCGGCACCCACCTGCTGAGTCCCATTCCGACCGGGACCATCGTGCTGCGTGACGGGCCGCTCCTCGCGGCGTCGGACCGCTTCGAACTGACCCTGCAGGGCAAGGGCGGACACGGCGCGAGTCCGCATGAGACGGTGGATCCCGTGGTGATTGCCGCGCAGGTGATCCTGGCTTTCCAGACCATCATCTCGCGCCAGCGGGACCCCCTTGAACCCGGCGTGCTCACCGTGGCACAGATTCACGGTGGCACGGCGGACAACATCATTCCCGATACCGTCACGCTAAGCGGCACGGTCAGAACCTTCGACCCCCAACTCCGTGAACAGATGCCTCAGCGCATGGAGATGCTGGTGAAGGGCATCACGGACGGCTACGGCGCGACCTACACCTTCAACTACGTGCACGGCTACCGGGCCCTGCACAACGATCCCGGCACGACGGACATTCTGCGGGAGGTGGTGCGTGACACGCTCGGTTCCCAGGTCACCCTGCACGAGGGCAAGCCCAACATGGGCGGCGAGGACTTCAGCGCCTACCTGACGAAAGCTCCCGGCACCTTCGTCCTTATTGGGGCAGGCAACGCCGAGGAGGGCATCATCGCGCCGCACCACCATCCCCGCTTCACCATCGACGAGCGGGCGCTGGACCACGGCATGCAGCTCTTTGTAGCGGCGGCGCGCAGGCTGACCCGGCCACCTGCCTGAACCCCAGACATCAGGCGGGTGGCCGCATGGTTTCAGCACTCTGCCGAGCGTGCAGATGCCGGGGAGCTGCTGGCCGAGACTCGGACAGTTCGCCTGAATTTCGTCCGAAGAGAGGCCTGCCGGGGCAGGAGGTTGCGACGCTGCGTCTGAACTTTCTGCAGGACATTGTTCCGCGTCCATGGGAGAGCAGGACGCTACCCCCGGACCCTGGGACCGACGGCATTTGGACTCTTGTTCGAAAGTGGCCGTCCCGGACAAACCCCGAGGGACCGGATCTGCAGACGTACGGCCTCCACCATCTGCCGGGGAATGCCGGAGCAGTTCGCCCGGGAACTCGTCGTCCGTACGGAGGAGGTTCGGCGGCAGGTGCTCGAAGCCACCACCAGGCTGGAAGCTTTGAGGGCTGCTATACAGGTGGAAGCCCTCCGGAAGAACCGCTGATGGCTCGGCCAGCGGTCCAAGCACCTGCGGGAATGCGGATGTGATTGGGGCGCATCATCCTCTGAGTTGCCCGGAAACGACCGCATGGTGGTTCGCGCTTTCCGGGAGCGCCTGCTTGGTCGCCTGGAGGGCGTAGCCGAGCGGGCGCCCGGCAAACGGGAATTCCAGTTCCACTGCACTGTCTAAGAAGGCCAGTTCAATCACCTTGCGATACTCAATGCCGCCCAGCCCGATCACCCTGTCAAAGCGTAGGAGGTCCTGGGCCACCACTTGCTGGCGCAGGACCTCAACGGCGATAGGACCTGTTCGCCGCTTGTTGAAGGTCACCTCGTACGGTTCCGGAATCAGGAACGCAGGGGCAATGAACCCATATTTGGCGCTCAGCACGACCCACTCGTCCCCGATGCGGCGAGCGTACTCCCGGTTGACGATAAACGGTGTTCCCGTATAGGCCTCGTCTGCTCGCACTGCTCCGATGTGAGGATGTTTCGACCAGACCTTTTTTTGTCCGCAGGGCACGATGACCAAAGTGCTGGGCATACCCAAGAATGGCATGGTCTGGTGCTCAGATCCTGCATGGGAGCGGCCTGCCGCGTCAGAATAAAACCCCATGCAAGGCAAGGCCGATCAACTGCGCAAACGCCAGCTCTTCGAGGCGTGGCTCACTCAATACCAGCGGTATTCCACGGCCATCTGGGCACCAGGGGAGAGCATTGATGTCCGCGGCGCGGTGGCCCGGATTGCCCTGGCCCCCTGGTTCGGTTGCAGCCGGGGTCCCAGCGGCCTGATGGGCTCGGTCCCTGCCGCGGAAAAGGAAGTCATTGCGTTGGCGTCGGCCCTGCACAGCGACCAACTGCTGAACAAGGACGGACGCTGACACCATCCTTCGAAAAAGAAAGCGCCCCTTCACTCGTGGCCCCAGTCTTAAATTGGCGTCCCAACTGCAGGTGAAGAGTCAGGATTGCACATTTTCGCTGTCTTCCTGCCTCAAGGACTGACATGGAGCGGGACTGTCCCCCGATTGGAGGCCGCAGACATCGCGAGGACAAGGCACATTTTTCTGTCTGCAAGCTCTGGAAAGGCATGGCCCTGACAGAACACCTGCCATTTCGCTGAGAATGGCAGGTGTTCTGTCAGGCTGGACGGGTCTCAGAGGGTGCACTGGCTGGGCAGGCTCGCACCCGAGAGATTCCGGACCATGCGCACGATGTCGCACACCAGGGTGGCCATGCTGCGGTGGCGCTGAAAGCTGCTCTGCGTCACATCCAGCTCAAGGGTGCCCAGGACACTGCTGGCCCGCACGACCAAAGGTGTGGCTGGAGTGCCGGCCCGAACGTCCCAATCGTAGTCCGGAAGCAGGGCCAGCAGGTCGCCGGCCAGGACATCAATCTGATGGTATGACGGCACGTCAAGGCGCTGGCCTGAGACAACAGCCGCTTCAGGGCTGAACGGCCAGGGCGACGCTTCACCTTCCAGAACATGGCCAAGCGCGGCCGCCCGGTCATGATCGCAGGCGGTGCAGCTGGCCTCAGGGCCTGACAGCTGAAGGTAGAGGGTGCCGTTGTAGACCGCCATCCGGCTGTTGCCGCCCGGTGTAGGGGTCAGTTGCGCCGCTGGAACTTCAGCGTCATCCATCCCGGTCCAGGAGCCAGACGCCAGGGCAGCAGCAGACAGGACACACAGATTCAGGGGCATGATGCAGTACAACAGGACCGGTACAACAAGACCCTTACGGTTCAGGATAAATTTGACGATTTTGTCACAAGGAGCCAGGCCCTGACTGCTGATGGGGGCGGGGGACGCCGCACACGCCATCGTGCGCAGGGCCAAGGTTGACCACCATGCCCTGTTCAACCCTCGCGTTGACTGCTCTTCACGAGATCGTGAAGGCTGAGAAATCCATGGTTCAGTGACGGCTTCATGCAAGGTGGTGGACAGCCTCTGGGCACAGACCGCAGAGTCTGCGGTTCGAAATCCCGAGCATGCAGCAGGCGAAACGGTGCCCTCAGCATATGACCTTACCGCGAGTACCGAGTATTGACGATTCAGACCTCGATGAGCCGCATCCGGAAGCGGCGGCCCTTGAACGTGCCAACCTCACGGCCCGGCGTGCTTCCGGCAGTTACACGCCCATAAGCCTGGTCCGCGACCTGCCGGTCAAGTGCGACATACGTCATGGATTCGGTCACGTTGATCTTCCCGACCTGTTCCTTGAGCAGACCCACGTCACCCGTCAGCGCGCCCACCACGTCGCCCGGGCGGAGCTTATCCTTCCTGCCGCCCATGATGCACAGCGTGACCATGGCCGCAGGAACGCGTTCGGCGTTGCCGGGATCAAGTTCATCCAGGGCGTGCCACCGGACTGACGAGTTCTGATAGTCCTCGATCAGACCGACCCACTTTTTTTCGTTGGGGGCACACAGGGTCAGCGCCAGGCCCGACTCGCCGGCGCGGCCGGTTCGGCCCACCCGGTGCACGTGGACTTCCGCATCCCGGGACACGTCCGCGATGATCACAGCGGCGAGGTTCGCGATATCCAGCCCACGCGCGGCCACGTCGGTGGCCACCAGCACCGAGCAGCTGCGGTTGGCAAACAGCACCAGAATCTCGTCGCGTTCGCGCTGTTCCAGATCACCGTGCAGCGCCAGGGCTGAAAAACCCTGGGCGCGCAGTTCCCCGGCCAGCTCACGGCAGTGGGCCTTGGTGTTGCAGAAGACCAGTGCGGAGACAGGCCTGAAGTGCCTGAGCAGTCGCCCGACGCCAGCGTCGCGCTCGTCGAAGCCCACTTCGTAGAAGCGCTGCTCGATCTGGTCGCCCGCGTGCTGCGATTCCACGATTACTTCCGCCGGGTTGTTCAGGAAGCCGCTGGTGGCCTGCCGAATGTCATCCGGGTAGGTGGCAGAGAACAGCAGGGTCTGGCGCCGACTGGGACAGGCACGGACAATGCCGGCGATCTCGTCATAGAAGCCCATGTCCGTCATGCGGTCCGCCTCGTCGAGCACCAGCGTGTGCAGGTGAGTGAGGTCGAGGGTCCCGCGGCCAAGGTGATCGCGGATGCGACCAGGCGTGCCCACCACGATATGTGCGCCGTGTTCAAGCGAGGCTGCCTGCGGGCGCAGCGGCGAGCCACCGGTGAGGCTCAGCACTTTGATGTTTCCTTCCGCGCGTGCCAGACGCCGCAATTCTCCTGCCACCTGATCGGCCAGCTCACGCGTGGGACACAGCACCAGTCCCTGAACAGCGAATCGCGCTGGATCTAGCCGGTGCAGGATGCCAAGGCCAAAGACAGCCGTCTTGCCGCTGCCGGTCTTGGCCTGCGCGATCAGGTCACGCCCTTCCAGTACGTATGGCAGGCTCCTGTCCTGGATGGTCGTCATCCGGCCGTAGCCCAGCGTAGTCAGGTTGGCCAGAAGGCTGGCATTCAGGGGAAGGATGGTGAACGGATTTGAATTCATATGCTGTGGGCCATTAAAAAGAGGAGCGTTCCCAGTCTACTTCCTGGAGAGGAAGCGCGGCCCTGCCTCCTCTGCGGAGTCCTGCAATTCGGGGCGTTACGAAGCACGGCTCTGGTCAACCGGTTCAGGGCGTGCAGTTCCTGCGCAGGAGGGTTGCCCCTGGAGTGGTATGGATTGGTTCATGTTGGCCATCTGCATGACCTGACACGGGTACCCTCACCGTATGACCCCCTACATCTACCCCCTGTCCAGTTCCACTGTTCCGAAAGGCGGTGTCATTGACGTGCCCTGCTACGAGGCGCAGTCCTTCAACGGGAAGACTGCCCTGCTACATGCTACAGGGGCGCTGATTCCGTTCGACTTCGCGACCCTGACGGAGCGCGACTTCGACCTGGTCACAGGGGAGCGCGGCGACGAGTGGACCATTCAAGGGGTAATCGCTGTGGACGCTGACTGGCTGGTCGGAGTCATGGAGGTCACAACTTCCGCACCGGTCCCGAAGACGCTCGGTGCCGAAATCGATGAGGTCTGGTATTACATCACGCCAATGAACACGGTGCCCACGGTAGTCGCCGGGCAATACGTGGTGCTGGGCCTGTACCGGTAGAGCATACAAACGGAGCGACGTGTCGATTCAGGCGTGCTCCCACACTTCTTTGGAGGCGTGTGGCTGATCAACTGCACATATGAGACCCGCCGAAGGGCCTGAATCGCTCTCCTCAGCCTGGGATCCGGCTCCACGCCGTAAGGTTCCTTGAGGGTTAAACTGAGGACGCTTAAATTTTCCCTCGTCTGCCTCACTCACGTCGTCCTGGGCTTCCTCGCCCGCCTCCTGCGCCCATCGCCGTGCCAGCTGTCTTCACATGAAGACGGACCATGATTACTGCGACCTCACACGACCTGCTGGTTCGTTCACGCAAAAGTGTCTACAAGTGCTTATGGCCAGCTCCGACCGTGGCTGTCCCCGTAGTGGAAGGTACATGACGCGGTGCATGGCTCCAGACCTCACGCATCTGTCCACCCGGCAGTTTCAGCCATGTCCCGGTCCGTCATCTGGCACGGCTGGCAATTACCAGGTGACAGGGTTCAGATCCCTGTGGGTGGGAAGAGGTTCCGGTCGCGTTGTTATACGCAATGACCTTACCGCTCCTCCCCCTGTTGAATTTGTACGCCCGCACACCGTGCCCTTGGCACCAAGCTCCTGCAGCCGATCTCATCGGTGATCGAGGCGGCCTCGACCCCTGACGAGGGCATGGCCCAGGGCGATAGCGACCGCTCCTGGCAGGAACTTCCGGGCAGCATGATCGGAGAACGTGGGGAGCGAACCTGGGCGAAGCTGCTCAGATCCCCAGCACCGGATGCGGTTCGTAGGGCGCCTCGAGCGCCGCACAGTCCTCCGCACTCAGGCGCACGTTCAGGGCAGCCACGGCATCCTCCAGGTGCGGCATTTTGCTCGCTCCGATGATCGGCGCAGTGACACCCGGCTGGGTGAGCAGCCAGGCCGTGGCCACCTGCGCAGGGGACACGCCCAGCCGACCCGCGACTTCGGCAACTCGCGCCTGCACTGCGTAATCCCCCTCGGTACGGTACAGGCGCTGGCCGAAGGTGTCGCTGCGCGCCCGGGTGGTTTTCGGCTCGTCGGCAGTGCGGTTCCCGGCCAGGAAGCCGCGCGCCAGCGGACTCCACGGAATGACGCCCACGCCGTCCTCGCGGCACAGCGGCATCATCTCTCGCTCCTCCTCGCGGTAGACCAGGTTGTAATGGTTCTGCATGCTCACGAAGCGGGTCAGGCCGTGCAGGTCCGCCGCATGCTGCATCTTTGCGAACTGGTAGGCGAGCATGCTGCTCGCGCCGATATACCGCACCGCGCCCATCCGCACCAGGTCGTGCAGCGCGGTCATGGTTTCCAGGATGGGGGTTTCCGGGTCGAAGCGGTGAATCTGATACAGGTCGATGTAATCGGTCCCCAGGCGCTTCAGGCTGGCCTGGACAGCGTCCATGATGTGCTTACGCGACAGTCCACGGTCGTTGGGTCCGGCGCCCATCGGGTTGTAGACCTTGGTCGCGATGATGGCCTGGTCACGTGACGTGAATTCCCTGAGCGCCCGGCCAAGCACCTCCTCGCTGCGGCCCAGGCTGTACATATCCGCTGTATCGAAGAAGTTGATGCCGAGGTCCACGGCGCGTGCGATAAACGGCCGGCTGGCGTCCTCGTCGAGCACCCAGTCTCTCCAGCCCGGGTCCCCGTAGGTCATGGTACCGAGTGAGATTCGCGAGACCTTCAGTCCGCTCTGGCCCAACCGTACGTAATCCATGGTGCGGACCGTAACACGCGGCCTTCCACAGA
Source organism: Deinococcus malanensis (assembly GCF_014647655.1). Taxonomy (NCBI): domain Bacteria; kingdom Thermotogati; phylum Deinococcota; class Deinococci; order Deinococcales; family Deinococcaceae; genus Deinococcus; species Deinococcus malanensis. Next base: position 301,160 of record NZ_BMPP01000003.1, on the reverse strand, counting down.
GCAATGGCATGTCGTGCCAGTTTTCTGGAGATATGGGTTCAGCTGCCACTGAGGGCTCGCTCACGTCGCTTATCCAAATGAACAGCGCCTCAAGCCCAGGCACTTTCACCCGGACCGGGCGAAATGTAAGGTAAAGAACCAACCTGCACATTCAGTCCCTGTCCTTCCTGGCATCACCCCAGGACTGACGCGCGATGGTCCAGTCCTGCCTGCCGTATTTCGCCGCCTGACATCACCCGGACGGGTGAAAGGAGCACCCGATGGAAGACGTTTCCCGCAGGACACCTCGGCCAGTTGCATTCAGTCTGCTGGGGGCCATGTCGCTGACCCTCAGCGCGTGCAGCATGACGGCGCTCGAACCGCCGCCCTCAGGCCCGGCCCTCAGCGCGCAGGGCCAGCTCAGCATCCGCAACGCCGATCCCAGCGTCATCCGGGTGGGCAGTACGTACTACTCGGTGGAGTCCGACGGCAACAACATCTATTCGCGCGCGGCCACCAGCGTGAATGGCCTGGCGAACGCCACCCGGACCCTGATCTGGTCGGCGCCCAAAAACATGCCCAACGTCTGGGCCCCCGAACTGGTGCGCGATCCCGGGACGAGCCGCTATTATGTGTATTTCGCTTCGGGCGACGGTGGAAGCGGGCAGCGCACCTATGTCTCGGAGTCTGCCCACCCGGGCAGCGCGTACAGCGACCCGAAGATGATGAACCTTCCCGATGGCAAGTGGGCCATCGACGGCGTCTCGTTCTTCTTCAGTAACCAGCGCTATTTCGTATGGTCCGGCTGGGCGGGTGACACGAATGTCGAGCAGAACCTTTACATTGCCCGGATGTCGAGTCCAACCGCGACGACTGGGGCGCGCTACGTGATTTCCCAGCCGCGCGAATCCTGGGAGCGTGTGGTCGGCAATCCGTATATCAACGAGGCGCCGCAGCCCATCCGGGACCCGAACGGGCAGCTGCACTTGGTGTATTCGGCGAACGGCAGCTGGAGCGAGCAGTACTGCCTGGCCGATCTGCGCCTGCGTGCCGGCGGCGACCCGACGTACGTGTGGGACTGGTACAAGTCCAACGGCTGCCTGTTCGGGTCGAACCGCTCCACCCTGATGACCGGCTGGGACCCGACGCTGTACGTCAACGGCCCCGGGCACCATAGCTTCGTGCTGCTCAATGGCGACATCAGCACCAGCCCGCCAGCGGGCTCGTCGTTTCCCCTGGCGTTTCACGCGGTGCCGAAAGGAACAACCTATTCGTGGAGCAACCGCTCCTGGTACAGCGGCTCGTTCATGTGGTGGGGCAACACCACCTATTCCCGCAGCAACGTGCCGGGCGCCACGACGAACACCGGCTACAGCCTCAAGTTCTTCGAGTAGACCTGAGGGTCCCAGGGGGGAATCGGTCCTCTTCCATTTCCATTAGCGCCAGGCGGTGGCCTGCACACCGCCTGGAACGCACGCCAGGCATGTGCCGCTCCGGGGCACGCACCCGGCCCGTACCATAACCGCATGACCATTGTCGTGCTGTTCATGCTGGCGTTGGCGCTGGCATTGTGGGTCCAGCTTGCGGCGGTCCGCAGAAGGCTCGACACCGCGGAACGCCGCATTGAGATCCTGCGTGCGACCCTGGAAACCCAGCGAGCTGATCGTCCGGCCACCGTTCCGAACAGTGGAGACGCTCAGGCACCCGACACCGCCGCGTCCGCACGCGGACCTGCCCCGGTCGGCGTAATCTGGCCAGAAGATCAGCCCTCACCTGCGCCGCCACGCGCGCCGCGGGACAGCCGCACGGCCATGGCCTGGGGCGGCGCGGCGCTGACGCTGCTGGGCCTGGCGGCCGTGCTGGGACAGCTGGGCACCCAGGGCCGCACCGGTCAGGTCCTGCAGTTGTTGCTCGCGTCCCTCCTGGGCACAGGACTGTACGCGTTGTCCGGCTGGCTGCCCAGCCGGCTGGGCCTGCCGGCCCCTTCGGCGGTGGTCGCCGGAGCGTTACGGGGCCTGGGATACGGGATTCTGGCATTGTGCACCGGCGCGCTGCACATGGCAGGTGTGATGCCGGCGGCAGGTGTGTTGCTGCTGGTGCTGCTGCTCAGCGCCCTGACCGCATGGCACGGACTGTCGCAGCAGGGCCGCGCGCCGGCAATGACACTGATCACCTTGGCCAGTGCCCTGTCCGGAGCGGCCCTGTCCAGCTGGCTGATGGCCGACGATGTCGCACGCGGTGGCGGAGACCTGCTGCTGGGCGGCGCGGTGGTCGCGATTGCAGCCGCGGCTGCCTGGCTGGCTTCAGGACCTCTGTCAGGCAGCGCCACCCTGCTGCTGGTGATTCCGGCACTGCTTGCCGGACACCATGTGGTCGCGGCCGCGCACGAACGTGCACTGAGCCTGTCTCCCGTGGCCTGGTCCGTCGCGCTGCTGCCGGTCGGCGCCGCGGTGTGGTGGCGCGCCCGCCAGGGCACGGGTCAACGGGGCTCCTGTACCTCCGGCGACCTTCTCGCCCTGCAGGCGGCGTTGCCTCTGGGGGCAGCACTCGCGGTGTGGGAAGCGTCCGGGCAGGTGACGCCGCTGCTGCCGGCGCTGGGTGTAGTGGTCCTGGGCGCCTGGGCACTCCTGACATCCCGCGGGTCCCCACACCCGCCGGACCGCCAGGCCAGCCTCGACGGCCTGAGTGTCGGGAGCGCCGCGCTGCTGGGCGGCGTGACGTTCGGACTGCTGGGCGGTGGAGCGTCACCCTCGCCGTTCGTGATCGCGGCGCTGCTGACCCTGGTCGCCCTGCATGCCGACCGTACGGCCACCCGCGAAGGTCAGGGTACACATGCGAGTGTACCGCCGGTGCCGCCGGACATGCTGGCGTGGGGCGCCGCGTTAGCCAGCGCGGCAGCACTGCTGTACGGACTAGTGAGCACCGTAACCGGACTGCAGCGCAGCGCGCCGGGGGCGCCGCTGCAGACCACCCTGCCGGAGCTGCTCGCGGGACTGCTGAGCGTCGCGGGCATCCTGATGCTCAGCCGCGGCCTGAGTCTGCCGGGCGTGGCGCGGCTGACCGGCGCGGCGGCCGGCATCACCACAGCCGCACTTGGGGCATTCACGACCCGTCACGGCCTGCCGGTGCCCGCCGCGCTGGGACTGGTCAGCGCCTCGGCGGCCACCCTGGCCTGGTGGACCCGTGCACGCACCGCGCCTCAGGGGCCCGTGACCGGCCTGCTGGCGCTGCTGGCCGGCTGGACCGTCACGAGTTTCTGGTGGGCCGCCGCCACTTTCCAGGCCGCGTCACTGGCGCTGATGACCGCCGTGGCCGCCACGTGGCTGCTGACCCGCGCCCCTGAGCGTTACCTGCCTCACACCGCGCCGGGGTCAGACGAGGAGACACCAGCACGCTTGACCTGGGAGACTGCGGTGCAGCTGAGTGCGGGCCTCCTCACTGCTGCCGGCCCCGGGCTGGCTGTCTTCGCGCTGCTTACCCCGCACATGGCGGCCGCGCCGGCCCTGGGGCTGCTGACTGCAGCAGTCGCGGCACTGCTGCTCTGGCGCACGTCCGCGCTGCAGGGCGAACTGAAGCTGCAGGGGGCACGGACGGGAGCCACGCTGGCGCATGTCGCGCTGCTGGTTGTGCTGGCTGAACTGGCGGGCGGCGAACGGATGGTGCACCGTATACCGGCCGAAGGCGCCGGGATGCTGGGTGCCGGGATAGCCGCGGCGCTGATGGGTGCTCTGGTCTGGACCCGGGCAGGTGGGCGAACCCTCCGCGGACTGCTGGCATCCGCAAAAGACCTGCCTGTGGAAGCTGAGGGGAATCCTGATGTGCTGGACGCGCGGGACACTCTGCGTCTGGCGCTGCTGTTGCCGGCAAGCGACGCTGCCGTGCAGCTTGGCCTGGACCTGTTGCGTGGTCAGCCGGCCGGGGAATTCTTCGGGCTGAGCCTGAGTACGCTGCTGGTGCTGCTCGGAGTGGTGACACTGCGGCACGCGCACGCGGCGGGCCGGGTCAGAACCTGGAACGTGGCGATGGCTTTGTTTGCGCTGGGCGTCGCCAAAGCCATTGTCGTGGACATGGACGGCTGGAGTGTCGCGGTACGAGGCGCAGTTGTTTCAGCAGCCGGACTGGCATTCCTGGCGATTGCGCAGCTGGCTCCCCGCCGGAACTCCTGACCCTTCAGTCACGGGTAGGGTCCGGCGGAAGTGGTCTTGGTCAGCTGCCCGTCCTCTCGTCGGCCGCATTCAGACAACGATTCTTTTGGTCACGGCGTCAGGGTGCATCCATGAGGTGTCACAGGCCTTCCGAAGTACCGTCAGTCCCCCGCAGTGTTCCAGGATGGGCTGCTGTCGTGACGCCCTTCGACAATTTCCATGCGGTTTCCCCACGGGTCCGAGAGGTAAAGGCGGCGCAGGTGGACGCGAGTGTCCAGGCTGCACACCACACCAAACTGCTCAGCGCGCGCAAGAACGGTGTCCAGGTCGTCGCAGAACAGACAGATGTGCCCTTTCGTGCTGGGTACGAATGCATCTGCCACACCGGTATGAATCTGGCGGCCGTCGGGCAGTGCGAACCAGACTCCACCGTTTGCCTGCAAAATTTCCGGCTTGGTCAGTTCTGGCAGCCTGAGAAAGGCGCCAAAGAAAGTGCGGGCTTCCGCCTCATGACCGCGGGGAGCGTTCACTTGCACATGGTCCAGACCCTGAATCATGTACACAACTTAGGTCGTGCCAGCGGATAGATGCGGTACTTCCACAGCAACAACAGGTAATGTGGCCATTACACTTTCTGGATGCAGCCTGACATCAGTTCTGGATCTCCGCATTATCCTGACTGCCCCGGGGGGCGGGTCGGTGCCTCAACCCCTCGCTGACGGGCGTGCTGGAGCACCTTAACTCTGGAAAGATATGGTGCGCGACTGGTATGGCAGCGGCGTGGTCTCAGCGGATGGCCTCGGCGCTGGTCCAGCGCAGCTCCGTCTCGCCCACATAACGAATTCCGACGACCGTCCCGAAGGCGCTGCCCTCTTCCCGGTACACCGGCTGGCCTCTCGGGATTTTGGTACACCCGAACGCTTCGTAAGCACGCGCTGAGGCACCGTTGTCCTCTGAGGATGCCGCCTGGGCGACTGTTTCGAAGCCCAGGCGGGTGGGGCACGCCGTCCAGCCTGTCTCATCGACGGTAATCACTCTCGACGGTTTGTCGGCCACAGGTGGAGAGGTGAGTTCCGCCCGGTCTGGCATGGTGCGCAGGAATGTCCCGAGGCCGAATGCAAGCACGATCAGAACGGCGTACGGGATCCAACTGCCCTTCTTCGCTTTGGCCAGTGGAGGCATGCTGTTCAGGTTAAGGGGTAGATGCTCGGTGCGTCGCGGAGATCACGCGCGAAGCCGGGAATCAGTTTTGCCCGGCGGTGGTCGAAGGGTTCCTGGCGACGGTCTCCTGCGATGCAGGAGAAATTCACGACCTGAACCCTCTATGCCAGGCCGCTGCTGTTCGACGCCCTTGGCTGGACCTGAACGGCACCGGTGATCAGGACAGGGTGAGGTGATAGGTCACCACGACCGGGACCAGGAACAGCGCGCCCATGATGAACGACAGGGCGAGGTTGTGCTCGTGGCGCATTTCGCGGCGGATGTAGACCAGCAGGGACTCCCTGCGGCGCCGGGCCAGGGTTCCGAACACCACGAAGACGCCCAGGCCGAACAGCAGCAGCGTGACCAGCACGGCCACGGCCAGCCAGGAAAAGGCATCGGCCCACGAGCCGCTGCCGGCTGGGGAAGGGTCGGCGATGGTGCGGCTCAGCAGCAGGCTGAAGCCCAGGGACACCCAGAAGAACACCGCGCCGATGGCGGCGGTCTGGTGCTCCTCGATTTCCTGGGTCAGCTCGCGCATCCGCACGCCCAGCACGGCCCGGATGAACAGCAGGCTGACCACTACGGTGGGGAGCCAGACGGCCAGGTTCCAGCCGATTTCAGTCAGCAGGGTGGTAAACAGTTCAGACAGAGTCATAGGCCTCTATGGTGACAGGCGCAGCGGTCGTTGATGTTCGCAAAAGACCCGCGTCAGACTGGTGACGGCTAATTGCGCAGGGCAGGCCCCCGTGACACCTGTTTCTGACGCCCAACTGTCAGGCACCATGCAGCTGTAGGCCTGCCGCAGTGTCTGGAGTGTCAGGCCAGGAGGAAGGGGTCACCGGGAGACCCGGAACCGAACTTCGGCGCCGCCTGGCTTCCGGACACCCTGCACGACCACCCACGAGACCTGGACTTCGGCCAGGCCCGGCCACTCAGGCGCTACAGCAGCCCCTGCCGAAGTGCTTTGACTGCCGCCTGCGTCCGGTCCGACGCCTGAAGCTTGTCCAGGAGGTCCTGGACGTGCAATTTGACGCTGCTGACACTGATGCCCAGCTGCCCGGCAATTTCCCGGTTCGCGAGACCGTCGGCAATCATGCGCAGCACCTCCAGTTCACGTGGCGACAGCTCCGCCGGCACTCCCGGCGTGCGCATCGCACCCAGCACGTGGTGCGCCACCTGTGGGTCCAGGTACGCGCTGCCGGCTGCTGCCGCCCGGATGGCCAGCAGCAGCAGGTCCGGCCGGGCACTTTTCAGGCAATAGGCATGCGCCCCGGACGCCAGTGCCGCCAGAACTTCTGCGCGCAGGTCGTGTGCCGTGAGCATCACCACCCGCGTCTGAGGATGCCGGGTGCGCACTTCACCCGCTGTCTGAATGCCGTCCATACCCGGCAGGCCGATGTCCACCACAGCCACGTCTACCTGGGTCCGGGCGAGCAGTTCGAGGGCCTCTTCCCCACTGCGTGCTTCGGCCACCACCCGCAGGTCCAGCTCGAAATTCACGGCCACACGCAGGCCGTCCCGGGTGAACGCGTGATCCTCGACCAGCAGGACCCGGATCGGAGACGTGATCATGCCGCTTCTCCCCTGGGCAAGGTCAGTGTGAACACCGTACGCGCCTGGGCGGTGCGGCGGTAGGAGACCGCCCCACCATGCGCTTCCGCGATGCGCCGGGTGAGGTACAGCCCCAGGCCGGTACTGCCTCCCGCACCGCCGGTCCGGAACCGCTGGAATAAGGTGCCCGCCCGGGCCGCGGGCACCCCTGGACCCTCGTCGGTGACACTGACCTCAGCGTCGTCCAGGTCCAGCTTCAGTTCGATAATCACTGTGCCCTCAAGCGGACTGAACTTCACGGCGTTATCCACCAGGTTCTGTACCGCCCGCCGGAGGTCATGTTTTGCTCCGTACAGCCGGACGCTGTCGAGCCGCAGCTCAATATTGACCCAGCGAGCCTGCGCGCGGGGCTGCACCTGATCCACGACGCCCAGGATGACGCTCCGCAGGTTCACCTCCTGCGGTTCTTCCTGAGCTTCACCCCCTTCGTAGCGGGCCACGGTAAGCAGCTGGTCCGCCAGGCTCAACAGGCTGTCGTTGGCGTCCAGGCCATTTTGCAGGGTGCGGCAGTACTCTTCCGGCAGAGGCCCGTAGGCGCCCCGCAGCGCCTGCTGCATGTGCAGGGCGTTGGCCATAAGTGGCGTGCGTAAGTCGTGGGAGAAGGCGTAGATCAGGTCGCGCACCACTTCCCCCTGCTCCGCCAGTTGCGCACGCTGCCCAGCCAGGTTGTCGAGCAGCGTTGTCCGCTCCAGCAGCGGCTGTAATGTGGCCATGGCTTCGACGAGCTGTGGCGCGCTCACCTGTGGCCGGTGGACCCGGACCAAAAGGTCACCGTCCCGTCCCGGCAGGAACGCCAGCAGGCTCGACTGCTGCGCGGCTGCCCACACGGATCCATCGCCAGCGGGCGGCACCCGCAGGTCCAGCGGCAGCGTCTGGTTCAGGTGGTGCCGGGCTCCAAGAGGAAAAATGGCATGCGGGGAGCGCAGAGTTGCGCGGTCTACCCGGCCGATCTCTACCGCCTGTGCCCCTGTGAACGCCGCGAGTCCCTCGGCCGCGCGGGCCACGAACGCCTCCAGACCGTACGGCCCGCTCACGAACTCCACCAGGGTTCGCAAGTTCCGTTCCTGCGCGGCGCGGCGTTTTTCCGTCTCCACCTGCACGGCACGCTCGGAGGCCAGCCGGGCCCGCCAGGTCAGCCCGCCCACCAGGAGCATTGCCGCCAGACTCACCGCCCGGTTAAGCAGGTCGAACGTGGACGTGGGCAGACCCTGCCAGTGATGCGCCCCTGCCCCGACGTTCGCCACGACAGCGAACACCAGCAGAGCGACCGTGAATCGCCACGAACTGCCCAGCGCTGCCAGCGCCACCGGGGCACTGAGCAGCGTTCCCACCACCAGCGCAGGGGGGGTAATGAGGTCGACCACGAAGACCAGTCCGGCCAGGAGGATTGCGAGCGCCTCCAGGCCCCGGAACGACCGGCGGGACGCGGTACGTGACGAGGACGGGACGAAATGCATGCGGTCTGGAGCTTACCGCGCACGACGGGGAACCGCTTGGCCATCTGGCCAGGACAAAGGCGCCTGACACGACATAGCGTACGGCCATGTCGACCGGCCGGGCTTCAGGCTCATGCAAACGATGGTGTCTCCAGCCAGTGCAGGCTGCACCGGAAAGGGATTTGCTGTCCATGTGCCGCATCACCTGCACCCCTGGTGTACCGTGGGCGGCCTAACCGACGTGGAATTCGTCTCTACGCCGGAATTCCAATCGGGCATCACTGGGGCCGTGAATGGCTTCTCCCTTCAGGTGGCTCAACTGAACCAGCGGGGCCAGTCAGTCGTTCGCGTGGAGGCGTGAGGCCCATGACCACCGTGAACCGCCGCCTGCTCCTGAATCGCCTGACACCACCTCAGTTGATTGCTCTGTCGTTCGCCGTGGCGATTCTGGTCGGTACCCTGCTTCTCTCCTCCCCCTGGACCCACGCTCCGGGAAAAAACGTGACGTTTCTCCAGGCACTGTTCACCGCCACCAGCGCCACGTGTGTCACCGGCCTGAACGTCCTGGATCCCGGCAGCACCTTCAACCGCCTGGGGGAAGTGATTCTGATGGTCCTGATTCAGGTGGGGGGTTTAGGCATCATTACCTTTGGAACCCTGTTCGCGAGCCTGCGCGGCCAGCGGGTGGGCGTGCAGGAACGCCTGCGCACCGCCCAGCAGGCCAACCTGACTGAATTCGGGACCGTCACCCGGGTCATCAAGGGGATCTTCGCGTACACCCTGCTGACCGAACTGGTTGGCGCGCTGGTGCTGATGGTCCGCTTCGTACCGCTCGAAGGCTGGGACCGTGGCATCCACCTCGCCCTGTTCCACGCGGTGAGTGCGTTCAACAACGCTGGGTTTGGGCTGTACCCGGACAATATGATCCGCTTCGCCGAGGACCCGCTGGTGCTGCTGACCACCAGCACCCTGGTCATTCTGGGCGGCCTGGGGTACCTGGCGCTGCTCGGGGTCGCGCTGTACCTGCGGGACCCGCGCCGGAACCGCCTGAGTCTGAATACCATCATCATTCTGGTGACGTCGGCCTCTCTGATCGTGCTGGGCACTGTGGTCGTAACGGTGCTGGAGTGGAACAACCCCGGTACGCTCGGGCCCCTCAGCACAGGTGGCAAACTGCTCAGTGGGTACTACCAGGGGGTCGCCCCCCGCACCGCGGGCTTCAATTCCGTGGACTACGGGGCGATGCACGGCGCGACGCTGTTCATCACAATGCTGCTGATGTTCGTCGGGGGCAGCCCGGGGTCCACTGCAGGCGGCATTAAGACCACCACCTTTTATGTGCTGGTGTCGAGCATCGTGTCTCACGCCCGGGGCGAGCACGAGAACGTCTCATTCCACCGGCGCATTGAAACCGAGGATCTGCTGCGCGCCTCAGTCGTCACGGCCCTCAGCCTGGTGGTCGTGACATCCGGGATGTTTCTGCTGCTGGGGACCAACCCGAAGCTGCCATTCGTGAACGTGGCGTTTGAGGCATTTTCAGCGTTTGCCACGGTGGACCTGAGCATGAACACCACGCCGCTGTTCAATGCGCCGGGTCAGCTGGTCCTGATCGTACTGATGTTCCTGGGCCGCATCGGGCCGCTGACGTTCGCCATTGCGTTCGCGCGGCAGCAGCACCACCGCATCCGGTATCCGGTGGATAAGTCGATCGTGATCGGATGAGCCTGATCCGGTCGAATCAGCGAGGCTAATTTCAAAGGCAGCCGGGCGCCCTTCATGGGTAGGTCTGGCGCGGAACACAAGGCGTCTGGGGAAGGCGAGTCTCCGTTCAAGTCGGCGTGCCTCGCACGCAACTCCGTGCCGTTGGCAGGGGCTAGAGTCCGTGGACAGGGTGCAGTTCTCAATGCGGGTGACAAGCGTGAGACGTTCCTGAAGCAAACTGGCTAAACAGCGTCATAACACTGCCAGAGGCCACGAGCGAAACTGCGTCAATGCACTTGTCTACCCATCCTGAACCACTGCTCGAGCGCGCCAAGTGGCGCAGCCTCGACGGTGAGTGGCGCTTTGCCTTCGATGACGAGGGTGCCTGGCAGCACCCGGAGGACGTGCAGTTCGACCGCGTCATCCAGGTGCCCTACGCGCCCGAAAGCCAGCGCAGCGGCATTCACGACACGGGCTTTCATCCGGTCGTATGGTACGGCCTGGACCTGCACGTCGGCGCTGACGAGCACGTCACGTCCCGCGGGGAGCACGGCCGGCTGATCGTGCATTTCGGCGCGGTGGACTGGCGCGCCTCGGTCTGGGCGGACGGCGCACTGGTGGCCACGCACGAGGGCGGGCACACGCCATTCACGGCCGACATCACGCGTCAGGCCTCCCGCGCCCTGGACGAACAGCGCCCCGTCCAGCTGATCGTGCGCGCCGAGGACGACCCGCAGGACCTCTCCAAACCACGCGGCAAGCAGGACTGGCTGCTGGAGCCGCATTCGATCTGGTACCCACGGACGACCGGCATCTGGCAGACCGTCTGGCTGGAACACGTGCCGGTCAGCTACCTGCGCCGGCTGAAGCTCGCCGGCGACATGGAAGGCTGGAAGGTCGCGCTGGAAGCTGACATTGGTGGCCGCTGGGACCCAGGGATGGAACTGCGCGTGATTCTCAAGAAAGGCGAGCAGGTGCTGGCCCGCGACCGCTACGAACTGCAACGCCCGGACATTTCCCGTATCGTGCCGCTGCCCGACCCCGGCATCGACGACTTCCGCAACGAGTTGCTCTGGAGCCCGAACCATCCGGTGCTGATCAGCGCGACCGTGCAGCTGCTGTCCGAAAGCGGCGCCATCATCGACGAGGTACGCAGCTACACGGCCCTGCGCACCGTCGGCGTGCGCGGCGGGCGCTTCATGCTCAACGGCCGCCCGTGGTACCTCAAGATGGTGCTCGACCAGGGATACTGGCCCGAGTCGCTGATGACGGCCACCGACGCCGAGCTGCGCCGTGACGTGGAACTCACCCGCGCGCTCGGCTTTGACGGCGCGCGCAAACACCAGAAGATTGAGTCGCCGCGCTACCTGTACTGGTGTGACGTGCTGGGCCTGATGGTCTGGGAGGAGATGCCCAGTCCGTACCGTTTCACTCCCGAAGCGGTCCGGCGCCTGAGCCGTGAGTGGGAGGAGGTGATCGAGCGCGACATCTCCCACCCGTGCATCGTCGCGTGGGTGCCGCTGAACGAGTCCTGGGGCGTGCCAAACCTGCCGACCAACCCGGCGCACCGGGATTACGTGCAGGGCCTGTACTACCTGACGCGCACACTTGATCCCTCCCGGCCGGTGATCGGCAACGACGGGTGGGAACACGTCGCGACCGACATTGTCACGGTGCACGACTACGCGGCCGATCCGAAAGTACTGGAAAACCGCTACGGCACGCTGGCGCAGACCGCCACCACCCTTGAAGGTCAGGATCCGGCGGACCGGGCGGTGCTGCTGCCCGGCTTCAAGGCCGCAGAGCACCCGGTGATGCTCTCGGAGTTCGGGGGGATCGCGTACTTCCCGGAGGGTGTTCCGGACGACGTGGCCTGGGGGTACAGCACAGTCGATAGTGAAGACGCGTTTGTCGAGGCCCACCTGTACCTGATGGCAGCGGTACACGCCTGCAAGGGGCTGTCCGGCTTCTGTTTTACCCAGCTGACCGACACCTTCCAGGAGCGCAATGGCCTGCTCAACCCGGACCGGACGCCGAAAGCGGACCTGCACGTTCTGGCACGGAGCAATCAGGGACTGCGGCCACCGCGGGACACGGGACTGGACCCGAACCTCAACCCGGCCGGCTACGGCGACCGCTGGCGCGAGCGGCACGGGGAGGCGGTCTCCGGCGCGGACTGAGGCTGCCGGCGCCCAGGTGGACTTAAGTCAAACCAGGGCCTTTGAAGGCTGCCTGAGGCGACGGATCAGGGCGGCCCAGTCTCGCTGAAAAGCGTAATCAGACGGCTTGTCCGCTGTGGCCAAGCCTGCCAAGCGGCTCCTGCCAGGGACGCGCATCTTCGTTATGCCCATGTGCGGAATGGACGTATGCTGCTCACGTGAAGCTCATTCTGGCCATGTTTGTCCTCAGTCTCTCTTCCTGCGCTCTCGCCCAGACCAGCGTCGGGGTACAGGGCGGCGCATTCGTCAGCGGACTGGGCACGCATCCTGAAGGTGGTGTGCACGTGATGACCACCCGCACGTCGCCCTCCGGACTGCTGGGGGCAAGCCGCTACCGCCTGTCGCTGGAAGGCAATCTCACGGCCGCTGCAGGTGGACCGAACGTCCTGGTGGACGCCAGCCTGCTGTGGCCAGTGGCGGGCGGCAGCTACCTGGCCGCTGGCCTGGGTTCAGGGGTAGGCTTCCCGCGGGATGGAAGCAGCGGCCTTCCATTTCCGGCCGTTGTGCTGACACCCCTGGCCCTGGCGAATCTTCACGGCGTGTATGGGATGCGCCTGGACTCGGGCGTGACAGTTGAAGGCATGGTTCGCCTGCGGCCGGCGAGCGAGGGGGTAAGTGTGACCGCTCGCATCAGCTTCCCCCTGCGCTGAGGGCTGAACGCCCCTTCCCTGGCTGTCCTGATCAGAGGTTAGGCGTAGGCCGGGCTACCCCCTTCATATCAGGCCAGGCATGGCCTCCGTGGCGCTCTACTTCGGGAAATCCGGGTCACCGTGTTGACCTCACAAGGCCCGGGTCTGGGAGAATTCTGCCCACACCGCCGTTGCCGGACCGCTCATTGCCCACGAACGGCGCGAACGGGCCACAGGCCTCCAGGATGTGCGGAATACGGGTCCATTCACACTGCGCTGTATGGCCTTGCTTCCCGGTCATTCCGTGCCGCCGCTTTCAGCCACGCAGGACAGCGGCGCGCCCTTTGATCTCAGGCGCGGCACCTGGCGGGTACTGTTCTTCTTTCCGAATGTCGCTGCAACCCACTGTCAACTGCCGGCCAGACGGTATCAGGCACTCCATGGAGATTTTCCGTTCTCTGGGCGTCGATGTGGTGGGCGTGAACGGGGATTTGCGAAAGCAGCAGGTGGTCTTCCGCAACCTGTGCACGCTGAACTTTCCGATTGTTGCGGACAAGCGCCTCGCGCTCAGTGAAGTGTTTGGCGTGGTTGAAGAGCCAGGGCCTGGCGAAGACACGGCCCGTCCGCGAAGGGAGACTTTTCTGGTGGACCCTGAAGGCGTGATTGTCCGCCATTGGACCACCGTGGACCCCGGAAAGGATGCACAGACGGTGCTGGAGGAAGTCCGGCGACTCCTGGCGTGAGGCGGCAGACCACCGGGGCAGCCTTCAGGAGCCGGTAGAACGGAGGTCACGTTCTGGTGGTCGGGACCACATCAAGCGCGGGAATGCGCTACCCGACGTGTCGGCCCTCCACGTAGAAATGCTCTTCACTGCCGTCTCTTCTGAGGGGGATTTCCTGGGTTCCGGAGGGCCTGAAAGCCTCCATCGCCGGGGCCGACCTTCACCCGCCGGCTGGCAGGTCCGCACTGCTCAGGTGATCTGACCTGTCGCCTGGGAACCAGGGCTGGTCAGGCCCCATGGAATCGTCGAGCATGCCGAGGAATTCGTGCACCAGTTCAGGGTCGAAATGGTGTCCAGCCTGCGCCAGCAGTTCGGCCCGGGCGTCCGTGACCGTCCAGGCCTGTTTGTACGGGCGTTCGCTGGTCAGGGCGTCATAGACATCACACAAGGCAAAGATCCTGCCCGCCATGCTGATCTGAGCACCAGCCTTGCGGGCAGGATACCCTTCCCCATTCCAGCGCTCGTGGTGATCGACAATCACCTCCATGGCCTGCGCCGGCAGAAAGCGCAGTGCCTGTGCGAAACGCTGCCCTTCCTGAACATGTGACCGCATTACATCCCACTCCTGAGGCGTGAGCCGGCCGGGTTTGAGCAGGATGGCGTCAGGAATAGCGATCTTCCCGATGTCATGCAGGTATGCCCCCCATTGAAGCGATTCCCGGTCCCGGGCAGACAGTTTCAGTCGGTCTGCCATCTTCAGGGCCAGCGCCGTGACCCGGTCGGTATGGCCCTGTGTTTCACCGTCGCGGGCCTCCAGCGCCAGACCTAGGGCACGCAGCGCCGATTCGCGGGCCAGATGCGCGGCTTCTTCTGCTGCCAGCCGCCCCGCCAGCGCCGCGATCGTTCCTGAGACCAGACTGAACAGCGCAGCCTCCTCTGCGGCCCAGGTGTGGGGTTTGAACGTGTGCATAAGGAACGCCCCGATAAGTTGACCATTGGCCCGCCGGACAGGCGCGGCAGCCAGGCTCGTCACGCCAAGTGGGGAGAATCCCTCGGTCTCCGGGGCCGCCTGCGTGTCGTCAAAAAACAGGGGCACGTGGCTGCTCTCCAACGCGCGCATCAGGGGCATATCTGCGGGAAGTCCGTGGGCAGCGATAGCCTGCATGCCGGGGTTCTGGGGCATCTCGCCCGAGGCAGCGCGGACGTGGTAGGACAGTACCCGCTGTGTATCGGCCTGAAAGTAGGCCGAGCCGACCGCGGCGGTGTGTTGCACCAGGTGGTGCAGGGTCGGCGTCACTCCGGAAGGAAGATCTGGGGCTACCAGGGCAAGCTGGGTCAGGGTCAGAACCGACTCGGCCACCGGGGCTCGCGACCCGGTCAGGCCGGGCAGCCCCTGCTTTGGAGTCATGGACGGCGCTGCGGTCATAATTAAGACTAGATGGCTGTCTCTAGCAGAATTCTCACTTCAGGGAAGTGGTTTGATTAATATTTAGACTGTTGTTAATAACATGGGCTGGGCAAGGAGCTTCGTGAACGCACGAGTCTTTTGCACAACTGTATGTCCGGACCGTTTCGCTACAGTTTGTCTCTCGTGAACCAAGGGTAGAACAGGGCAGCATCAATCCTCTGGTCAAACGGGCAGGTCAGTCGACGCGTTTGCCGGCGGGGCCATGGCAGGTGAGTCCGCGACGTACCTTCCTGTAGCGGTTGAACGCGAGTGCAGTGTTCTGCCGACTGGAGACAGGACCGTGAAGATGGTTCAAAGAGACCATTCCGGCTCCACCTGGACGGTGCATACGCTTCATGCCCGCGCTTCCACCCGCCCGGTGCCGGGAATGCTGCGGAGCACACCGAGAATCAGCAGCGTGCCGCCGACCGAGAGCACCGCGGCCATCAGGTAAGCCGCGCCGGGGAATCCCCGGCTGAGTCCGGCGGCGTACACGGTCGTCGCGAGAATGGGACCGACGACTGCCACAAGGCTGTTCAGGCTGGTCAGGGCCCCCTGGACCCGACCCTGCTCGGTCTCGCTGACCTGCCGCGAGATCAGGCCCTGAATGGCGGGATTCGCGAGGCCTCCAAGCGCCCCGACGACCAGCGAGGCGTACAGCAGCGCACCGCTGCGGGCCACGCTCAGCACCAGGAATTCCAGGATGGACGCCACCAGACCGGTCATGATGGTGCGCCGGTCGCCGAAGCGCGCGATGAACGGCCCGATCAGGCCGCCCTGAACGGCCGCAGTGAGCAGCCCGAAAAACGCCAGCGCCAGGCCGTTTTGCCCGGGGCTCCAGCTCAGGACTTTCTCGGTGTACAGCACCCAGGTGCTGAAAATGACCTGCCCGGCCAACCCCAGCAGCACGAAGGTCAGCGCGAGGCTGCGAAGGATCGGGTACTTGCCCAGTGCCCGCAGGGGCAGCAGTGGATTAAGGTCACTGCGCTTCATGCCCTTGCCACGGGCACTGGCAGGCAGGGACTCGGGCAGCACAAAGAGACCGTACAGCACGTTCAGGCCAGTCAGGGCCGCCGCCACCAGGAATGGCACCCGCAGCCCGTACTCGCCCAGCAGGCCTCCAAGCGCTGGCCCCAGGATGAAGCCCACGCCGAAGGTGGCCCCCAGCAGCCCGAAGTTTTTCGCGCGCTGCTCGGGCGGCGACACGTCGGCGATGTACGCGTTGGCCACCGTCAGGCTTGCCCCCGTGATGCCGGCCAGAACACGTCCCACAAACAGCCACGTCAGGTTCGGGGCAAACGCCAGCAGCAGGTAGTCGAGCCCCATGCCGGTCAGGGCAAACAGCAGCACCGGCCGCCGGCCGAAGCGGTCGCTCAGGGCCCCCAGGATCGGCGCGAAAATAAACTGCATCACCGCGTATGCCGCCGTCAGCAGCCCGATGGTGCGCGCGCCCGCCACCTCCGACCCTGCGAGTTCCTTGACCAGCCCCGGCAGCACTGGAATGATCAATCCGATGCCGATAATGTCGATCAGGGCGGTCAGCAGGATGAAAACCATGGCAGCAGGACGGGAACGCATCAGGCCCACAGTGTAGTTCGCGTGCTTCAGGCTGCCCGACCGCCTCCCGCCCTGCTCAGGGCTGCTGGCCATCCCCGGGTTCCGTACACTCCACCGAAAGCAGAAGGAAGCCATGAACCCACCCTTCGATCTTCAACCCACGCTATCCGGGCCCCGTGTGATGCTGCGGCCCCTTCAGGCGCAGGACTTCAATCTGCTGTACGCTGCGGCTTCCGACCCGCTGATCTGGACCCAGCACCCGGACAACCGGCATGAACCGGCGGTCTTCCGCACGTTTTTCGAGGGCACCCTGGCGTCTGGTGGTGCGCTGCTGGCCACCGAGACCGGCACCGGCGCGGTTATCGGCACCTCGCGCTTCCACTGGAGAGACTCCCATCCGCACAGTCTCGAGATCGGCTGGACCTTCCTGGCCCGGCCGTACTGGGGCGGGGCATACAACGGCGAGATGAAGCGCCTGATGCTCACCCACGCCTTTGGCCACGTCGATCACGTGGTGTTCCTGGTTGCTCCCGGCAACCTGCGGTCTCAACGGGCCGTTCAGAAGATCGGAGGCAAGTTGCAGGAGCGCCTCTCCGACGGGCGGGACCAGGGCTATCTGGTCTTCAGAATAGACCGCTTCAGCTGGGCAGAGTGACCCACGGAATGTGACATGACGACCTGGACTACGCAGGGCCGCGACGGTTCTCTGGCGAGGCTTGACACGGCCGGCAGCACCTTCAGGGGTTGATGCACGCTGCCGGCCCTTCAGGTCGACCGGCGAATGAAGGCGATAGGACCTGGTCATACTCACGGGTGGCTGTCGCCGAGCTCCTCCTGCGGTGGGAGAGGCTCCATCCAGACCTGAGCGAAATTGACGGCTCCTGTCTCCGAAGTCAGATCGGATGT
The DNA here is from genome assembly GCF_014647655.1 of Deinococcus malanensis. Classification (NCBI taxonomy): domain Bacteria; kingdom Thermotogati; phylum Deinococcota; class Deinococci; order Deinococcales; family Deinococcaceae; genus Deinococcus; species Deinococcus malanensis. The sequence goes on along the minus strand of NZ_BMPP01000003.1, from coordinate 283,605 downwards.
TCCCAAAGTGACATATACCGTCACCGGCTGGCCAGATGCATCCAGACTCACGCCAGGTGTTAATCCTTTCAGCGCCACCTGCCCGGCCGGCACCGTGGTCGTATGGACCGCTCCGGGAACACCTGGAACTGCACAGCCTGGTCGATGGAATCCACACCCCCTGCCACCACAAGCGAGAGGGACGAGGCGCCCAGTTCCAGAAGCGGGAGGCAGCCATGTATGCCTCACGGTAGGAGGGCAGTCAGATCCGTCCGCGGGCCATGTCGATCAGGCGGCCCAGCACGCGCCGGCCGTCTACCCGCAGCCCATCGTGTTCGAACTCGTTGGTCAGCCACACCCGGGCTCCCTGAATCAGGCTGGCCGTCTCCTCGGAAAAGCGGCGCTCGACGTACATGTCCTCGGCGTACACGGCGGCCGCCACCGGAACAGTGTTCCGCCGAAGCTGGTCCATGTCATACAGTGCGCCCCACGGCTCGGCCGCAAGCCGATCGGCGGCGTCACGCAGAGGCGAGAGCGCTGCGTATTCCTCGAACATCCAGGGATACACCATTTCGCCGGTGAGCATTTCCGGAGCCGCAAACTCCGTGGGGAAGGTCCGCTTCGCCGACCAGTTCGTGGTGTGTCCATCGGCCCAGCAGGCTTCGTGCAAAACCGCATACAGCGGGTTGCGGGCGAAGCTGAGGGCACCGGTCACGTCGTGCAGGAAGGCCGGAGAGTCGCTCGGGAGGTCGATCAGGTAATGCAGCTTCTCCAGACCGCTGCTCATGCCCAGCAGGTGCCCCAGCTGCCGGAAGCGCCGCGGGGTCAGCCGGTCGCCTGTAGGCAGCCGGACGTCATGTTCGTCCAGCCGCCGGAGCAGCGCGCGGACCCGCTCCAGATCCTGAGGATAGCGGGCATAAAAGCGTTGGTTTCTCTCCAGTACCCGGGCATACGTCGCGGCATAAACTTCATCTGGATGCCGGCCGACTGCTGGAAGGCCGCCGGTGATGAAGGCTTCCGCGAGGCTGTCCGGCGCCAGGCTCAGGTAGGTTGTGACGCAGAAGCCGCCGAAACTCTGCCCCAGTACACTCCAGCGCTCGACACCCAGGGCCTTGCGCACGGCCTCGGCGTCACGCACGATCGCCTCGGCCCGGAAGTGCTTCAGGTAAGCGGTCTGCTCGTCAGGCGTCAGGTGGTCCAGCGTCCCGACTGGGGCTGAGCGGCCGGTGCCGCGCTGGTCGAGCAGCAGTACCCGGTAGTCCTCCAGGGCCCGGGCCAGCCATCCGGGCTGCTGCGGCGAGAGCGGCCGGGGCGCTTCGGACCCCGGACCGCCCTGGAAGTACACCAGGAATGGCCGCGTCTGGCCTTCGGGGAGGGCAACCTCCCGCGCAAATACCGTTACGGACGCCCCCTGCGGACGGTCATGGTCCAGGGGAAGCTGGAATTCATGGTCGGTGACACTCAGGCCAGGCGTAGGGTAGGTCAAGGACACCCGTCGATTATCCATCTGGACATGGGCGAGTGTGCACTTCAACAGAGGGAACCGCAGGCCCGAGCGGTGTCATCCGGCACTGCCAGCCCGATCGGCAAAAACTCAGGCGGATGGGCGCCAGCAGGGGCTTCCAGTAGGAGAGATGAAGCTGTAGAGGCATTGACCGTCTGGCACAGGGCACGAATGTTTCATGCATGCTGCAGTAAAACGCCGACGGAGGCTCCCGTCGGCGTCTTGCTGGACAGCGGACTTCTGAATGCCCGCTTGGTCAGACTCTCAGTTGACCCAGGCCCCGAAGGAGCCCTCGACCGTGATGGGATCGGGGTCAGAATTCACCCAGGCACCAAATGAACCCTGGGCCGTGACCGGGTCGGGTGTGGCATTGACCCAGGCTCCGAAGGAACCGGCGCTGGCCCCGGGGGCAGCGAGCAGGGCGAAGGCGAGGACGGCAGCGATGAAGTGGCGCATGGTGGGCTCCTTGAAGGTCTGGTGGGCCCCGGAGTACAGACGATTTGCCCTGGAGAGCGTTGTTCTGGCTCGTCTGAACCAACGGGAAGACGATCTCTATCAGGCGCGGAAGCCTGATAAAGCTTGTACCTTTTGCCGGAAAAGGTCCCTGCTTCACCCGTCAGCAAAACATGACCGACGTGTGAAACGTCGGTCGCACCACTAGCTCCATGTTCGATAGGTGCCCGGTTACATCGAACATTTCATTGCTTCGTGCTCATAGTCTTAACGATATACCCACGTTCGTCAATGCCATATATACTTTATCAAGCCTTAATGTTTAAACGTGCCCGGATAATGATTCCGCTCGGAGAGGCAGGGGTCGCCGACCTGAATCTGTATGCATTGTTGGAGAAGAGGAAGTGCTCCTGGTGGACATATTCTGCTCATAGTGGCCGCTTTCACAGCATTCCCGGTGAGACTGATCGTTCAAGTGGACGTGCCCTGTACGCGGCCCGGAGTGGTCCACTCCTTTAATGCTTTCTCATAGGTGCAACATGGTGAATTGGTGCCAAAATAAAAATGTTGAAGGCGAGGCGGTTGATGCAGCAGACCTTCGCGCCGCGTCGGCCATAAAGGTGCGGAGGCACCAGCGCGCCAGTGGACGTCAACGAGGGGCGACCTGACTTGCCGGCGGGCTGGCGAGACACGGTCATGCTGCCACTCCATTCCTGAAGAAAGCTATTGGCAAGCCAGGATGGTCTGGTGCTTTAAAAGCATTCGGCGGCAATCACGTCAGCTGACGCGACATCAGGACGCGACGCAATTGCGACCAGCGTGCTTGGCCTCATACAGCTTTTCATCGACCAGAGATAGTAGGCGTTCGTGATTGGCGAAATCCATCCGCCCGCAGACACCCAGAGAGAGCGTCACGCGCAGTTTCGGATGGATCTCCCGCCAGGGATAGTCCTCGACGAGGCGCCGGATGCGCTCGGCCACTTCTGTGGCCTGCTGTACGGTCGTGTCCGGCAGGACGATCAGGAACTCCTCGCCACCGTAGCGGCCCACCAGGTCATCGGCGCGGCAGGTCGTCTTGAACAGCTTGGCAACTCGCCGCAGCACCTCGTCGCCAACCGGGTGGGAGAACTGATCGTTCACGGCCTTGAAGTGGTCGATATCGATCATGATCAGGGAGAGCGGCCGGTGCGTCTGTCGGTGCCTCGAGTGTTCGGCCGCCAGCACCTCCTCGATGTGCCGACGGTTGTACACGCCAGTCAGGCCGTCCTCGCGGGACTGGCGCTCCAAAACCTTGGTCTGTTCCTGCAGCGCCGCGAGCAGCGCGGTCTTCTCCTGGTTGGCCTGTTCCAGCGCCACGTTGGTGGTGGCCAGTTCCACGCTGCGGCTGTGGAAGGAATCGGACTCGGCGCGAACCCGGTCCGAGTGGTGCCCGATGGTGAGGGCCAGAGCCCGCCGGCCGTTGTCCTGCCGGAACTGTTCCACCTCCAGGGCATGTGCCTGCTCCTGAAACGCCAGGGCCAGCTCCGCATCTCCCCGCGCCCTGTACAGCCCGATGTGTTCCCGGCAGACCTGTTCCGCTATGTCTTTCAGGTCGTGCTGGTGGGCGAGCTTCAGGGTGTGCGCCAGCAGGCGTTCGCCCTCATCAGGCTCGCCATGCCGCAGCAGACCGCGGGCGAAGTACAGACCGGTCCACGCGACCTGCTCGGCCATGTGCGGTTCCCTGGGTTCTCCTGTGTCCCAGGCCGCCTGATACAGGGCCCTGGCGCTGCTCCAGTCCCCCAGCGCCTCCAGGGCCCGGGCCGTCACGGTCAGGGCCTGCACCTGCACGGGGGCCGTTCCACCACCCGCAGCCAGTGCGAGGGCCTGGCGCCCCTCGAAGGCCGCTTCCTCGAGATGGCCCAGTCCGAAATGCAGCTGCGCAAGCGCGACCCGGCACGACGCCGCCGCGTTCAGGTCGCTCAGGCCATCGAACAGCGTGGCTGCGCCCCTGATCGAGTCCAGTGCCTGTTCCTCCCGCCCTTCCAGGGTGGTGTACACCCGGCCCACGTCGAGAAGCGCCTGCGCTTCGCCAGCCTGATCCTGCAGCGCCCTGGAGACCTCGAGGCTCAGCAGGGCATACGACAGCGCACGGTCAGGATCAAGCAGGTGCGCGTAGATCCGGCTCAACTGCGCCGCACAGTCTCTCTTGAGCAGCTTGTCCGACAGCTGTTCGGCGCACATCCGCGCCTTGGTCAGCAGGTCCACGGCTTCGGAGTACTGCTGCTGTTCGGCGTGCGCGTACGCGAGGTTGCGTTGCGCGTATCCGACGCCTGGCGCATACCCGTACTGATGGGCCAGCTCCAGCGCCTGCTGGCTTGGCCCGGTCAGCGCCTCGGGGCCCTCGTCGCGCACCTGCCAGGCTCCTTTGATTAGCGCCTCGATATAAGGGATGACATTCTCGAACGCCGGATTGTGGGTCTCGGGAGCAGGGCCGGTCTCCGCAAGATGCAGCGGTGATCTGTCCGGGGCAGCCTCCGTCCGGGGGGGCATCCGGTCGTCAAGCCGCTCCAGGTCGCCGTTTTCCGCCAGCTGCACCAGCGCCTCGACAATCGCCGGATCAAACTGCCGGCCAGCCTGGGCCCGGAGTTCGGCCAGAGCCTCTGTGGCGTCCCACGCGCCCTTGTAGGGCCGCTCGCTGGTCAGCGCGTCCCACACGTCCGCCACGGCAACCAGACGGCCCGCCAGCGGAATGTCCTGGCCAGAGAGCCGCCGGGGATAGCCCTGGCCGTCCCAGCGTTCGTGATGGGTCAGCGCGATCTGCTCGGCGAGGTGCATCAGCTCGGTGCGTCCACCCTGCAACACCCGCGCGCCAATGGTGGTGTGGTGTTTCATGACCTCGTACTCTTCCGGCGTGAACTTACCGGGTTTGAGCAGTATCGTGTCCGGTATCCCGATTTTGCCCACGTCGTGCAGACGGGCCGCCAGCCGGATCAGGTCGACCTGCGCCTGAGGCAACCCCAGTGCCTCGGCCAGCAGCGCCGCGATATTGCCTACCCGGTAGGTGTGCACGCCGGTCTTGTCGTCGCGGTATTCGGCCGCCAGACCCAGACGGTTGACGATCTCCAGCTGCGCGCGTTCAAGCTCGGCAGTGCGGGCCTGCACTTCCTTCTCAGCTTCCTGGCGCGCTTTGAGCGAGACGTCGTTGAGCTGACGGTAGACGTCAGCCTGATAGCGGGCCTTTTCCAGTTCAAGCTGACCGGTGAGGTTGCGCAGCCGGCGCTCGTTGTCACTGCGGAACAGGTCTCGCTGCAACTCGGTGACCACCAGCAGGTGCGACGCGGCTTCCGTGGCCTGACCGGCGCCCATCAGGGCCCGCGCGAGTTGCTCGTGAGCTTCGAGCGCCGGGCGTCTGAGCGCCATGGCATCGGCGAACTTCAGGGCCCGGCGCAGCAAAGGAATGGCCTGCTGGTACTGCTCGCCCTTGGCATACAGCGAACCGAGGTGAGTCAGCACGCTGGCCTGACAGGACGTGTCGTCGGCCGCCAGCGACAGTTGCAGCGCCTGATTGAGCGCCTTGAAGGCCTGGTCCGTTTCGCCCATCAGCGCGTACGTCTGGCCGATGTTGTCGAGCACCTCCGCCTCTTCGTGCAGGGCCCCGCCACTCTTGGCCACCTTCTCGAGCCGCATGCCCTCGCTGCGCGTCACGTGCAGGGCCTGCATGAACGCATCCAGCGCTTCCTGGAACTGCCGTCGTTCGCGGTGAATCAACCCGAGTTCCGAGTGGCCGGCAGCAAGGCTCACGTAAACACCCGTCTGGTCGAGGTGCCGGGCCTGCTCGGCAATTTCCACACCCCGGGTCAGGGAGTCGACCGCGTTGTCGGTTTCTCCCAGTTCCCGGTAGACCTTCCCGACATTGACGAGGCAGGCGCTGAGCAGGCCGTTCATGGCGATGTCGTTGGTACGCAGGAACTCCAGACAGCGCATGAAGCTGTTCAGGGCCTGCGCGAAGTCACCGGCCGCCTCATAGATCAGCCCGATGTTGTTCAGGCACTTGGCATGGCCCGCCTTGTCGCCGAGCAGCAACCGCACCTCGCCGCTGTGCTGCAGGCTGCTGCTGGCCTCCGCATGCCGGCCCTGGCGGAACAGCACCATGGCTTTGGTAAGCAGGGCCTCGGCCAGGGTGGTTGTGGGCTCGTCCTGCGCAGTGCGGTCGATGATGTCGTTGCACAGGCTCAGGGCTTCTTCGGGACGGTTGCCTGAAAGCGCGAACTTGGTACGCAGAAGCTGCACCTCGCAGTACCCGGGTGTCTCAGCGGCCAGTGTATAGCGCTCGGCAGCCAGTTCCGCGAGGGACTGCGACTGCTCCTGGTCGCCCGCTTCCATCCGGCTGAGGGCCTGCGTGTGAAGGGCGCTGGCCTGGGCGCTTACATCGCCCAGTTCCTCCGCCTGCTGAAGTAGCCCTGCCGCCTCCTGCCAGGCCTTCTGTGGATCGTCTTTCACGAGAGACCGGGCCGCAGCATTCAGGCCCTGCAACTCCTCTGAGCGACTGTTTCCAGCGAGGGTTTTCAGAGGGTCAGTCATACTGCCTGGATCGCTACACGAATCGGTCGTCATGAAACCTCGAAAGGAGCTACAGCAGCCCAGAGAAGACAAAGAACATCACGGCACTTTCCATGGTGTGATTTTCATGATAAATACTAGCACCTGATGAAGGCACAGGGTCACGGTGCACCGTCCGCAGACTGTGGCACTTATCATCCCCCCCACCAGCTAACGGATCTCTGACGGGTACGCCTGCATCCCGGCTGGCGGCCAAAAATCAGGACGGCCCTGCCGGCGGTCACTGAATATCCGGGTGGGACCCCGTCCATAGTGGGCAGTTCCATGTGGTGACCAGAGGTCAGGATGCCTGTAGGTGGTTGTGACGCTCCATATCCGTCCATATCCGTGGCGCTGTGCAGGTTCAGGCAGGCGCTCGGGAAAGCAGAATTCCTGGTCGAATTCACAGGCCGCCGTTCAGCGAGGCTTCAGCCTGAAGACAGTCACGCTTCAGGGCTGTCCACTATCGTCCAGACGGTTGACCAGCAGCAGGCCATGCTCTTGGTAGCGCCTTACTGAGGAGCCTTCGCGCGCTTCCTCCTTGCCTGCGCCCTGGGTCATCCAAAAAGGGGTCCCTCATGCAAGCACCACTGAATTACCCTCCAGCCCGCACCTCGACAGCTCCCCGATCGGTGGCCCTCACCGGTGGTGCCCTGATCGGCAGTCTCTCAGCGCTCCTCCTGAGCCGCCAGGACAACCGTCAGTGTCTGTCCCAGGCCTTTGGCCGAACCTTCCGGGACCTGCGCGGCACGCTGGTCAGTGCAGGCCGGGTGACCGCCGACAACGCACAGAGTGTGGCCGCCGGGGTTCAGCACGGAGCGGCGAACGTCATGGAGACGGTGACTGACATGGCCAGACCTCTTCCGGGTGCACTGGCGGGAGGCGTCGGTACCGTTATGCAGACCCTTGGCTCGACCGAGGACATGATGCAGGAAGACATCCATGATGCACGGCAGAAGAACCGTGCGTCTGGGCGTCACTCCCCGGATCCAGCGCGGCTTCGTGCCCTGGTGCAGACGGAAGTCAAAGACCAGCTCGGCCGCCATCATCGCCTGCTGGAACAACGTATACACGAGCATTTCGACCAGCAGGACGCGGTGATACGGAGCCTGACGACCAGTGTGAATCACATGACGGTGGACGCGCGCACGCGGCGGGGCGGCAGGCCCTGGTTCCTGCTGCTCGTGGCCGGGGGCGGCTACTACCTGGCGCGTCAACCCCAGATTCAAGAGAAGCTGAGAACCTACCTTGAGAAACTCAGCCCGGATACCCGTGAGCACCTCCGGCAGGCAGGCGAGTCGGTGCGGGAAGGCGTCGATCACGTCTGGAAAGGCGAAGACCCTCGCCCAGCCCTGCTTGACGCAGTGCAGGAAACCCAGCAGGCGGTGGAGCAGGTGGTGAGCCGGGTCAAGGAAAACGCCACTTCAGGCCAGCCGACTGAGCAGGCCGACCTTCACGGCGCCGCTGCTGACCCGAGCCCGGAGCTGTCCAAAGATTCGACCCGTTCACCGGGGTCACAACCAGGCATCCAGGAACGGACCATCTCAAATCCCCAGGACCTGAAAATGCGCATGTAGTTCGCTGCTGACTCACGGTGGTGCGCAGTCGGTTTCTGGCCCTAGTTCAACCACCGGCCGCCATAGGAAGGGGGGAGGCACATGCTGCAGCGCTCCGTGAGGACGTTGGTGTTACTGGTCGAGGACAACCCACTTGACCTGGAGCTTGCACAGATCGCGTTGAAAGCCAGCGACATCTGCTGCGAGGTGCAGGTCGCTCAGGATGGCGTGGAGGCGCTCGATGTGCTCCAGCAGCAGCGGGTCCGGCCAACCCTGGTGCTGCTCGACCTGAACATGCCCAGGGTCAACGGTCTGGAGGTTCTGCGCGCCATGCAGGAGGACATGGAGCTGCGTCAGGTACCGGTCGTGGTGTTCACCACCTCAGCTCAACCGGTGGACCTGGCCGCCTGCCTGTCTGCGGGGGCTGCTGATTACCTGGTCAAACCGGTTGACCTGGACGACCTAGTCGTGATCCTGAACCGTTTGCACCGGCGGTGGTTGAGTCCGGTTGCGGGTGTAGCGCCCGCGAACTGCTCGGTCCAGATGGGGCAAAAGTCAGATACCTGAACCGTCCGGGCGTGTCGGTGACCAGTATTCGCCTCATGGACTTCTTTCGCCAGGCAGGAATTTATTCCCTGCTGGCACCTGCCGCTCCTCGCCCTCCGTTTTTTCCTCACCTTTCCCCTTCAGGAAGCACCACGATGACCACCATCAAAAAGCTTACGCTCGCTCTATCCCTCATTGTTCTCCCGCTCTCCGCCACCGCACAGACAGATGCAACGCCCCTCACCGAGAACGATACGGTGACCACGCCCGCTGAGAGTGACACGATCCCCGGCAACGAGGGAGGCGAGCTCACCGATCCGGATGCTATTGAGAATGATGCAGTGACCACTGCAGCTGAGGACGATGGAATTGCCGGGAACGAAGTGGATACTCCCGTGGATGGAGCCATCGTTGAAAGCGTTGACCGGGATGATGCAGACTTTCCCTGGGGCCTCCTGGGCCTTCTCGGTCTGACCCGTCTGGCCGGGCGTCGTCGCCGGCATGAAGTGAAAACGGCGGTAAAACTGGGTGGACCTACCGACGGTCCACGCCAGTGACACGTGCCGTGCGGGCGTCCTGGACTGTGACCCGCCCAGCCTGGGATCGGCGCGTCGGACGGCTCGCCGGGTCAAGACGGACTCAGGCCCGAGGGTGGGAAGCCCGCTGGGCGGGTCCTTGCCGCCGTGTTCCCATGAGGGACGCCCCGTAACCCGGTGGTGTCCGGGCAGCAGAGGCTGTTTGTTATCGCACCTGTTGACTTTTTCTGAGGACACTTCACGACCGGCCGGGACCCGCGAAAGCCATGTTTATGGGTCTTGCTGGCCTGTCCGCTCTGCCCGCAGGGCGTTTAACTCCTGCCGGATGGCTCGAAGCTCGGTTTCCAGACTGGATGGGTTGCTGCCGCCCAGCGGTGCCTGCTTCCTGTCCTGGTCAATGAACAGACTGGCGATGGCCGCCGTGATGTACCCGAAGACCGCCAGGGCGTACAGCGCAAGCAGGAAGGTGAGCAGCCGCCCCTCCAGGCTGACCGGCCAGTAGTCTGATCCCAGTGAGGTCATGAGCATCGCTGTCCACCACAGCGCTTCCGGGTAGGTATTCAGCCCGGGACCGCCTGGCGTCTGTGAGCGCTCGAAGGCCAGCATACCAGCCGCCCCTCCGAGCGTCAGGATCGTCGTCAGCAGAACCACGTAGCCCAGCCCCCGTTGCCGCACCGCCCCGCCAACGGCCTTGAGGCCCCGGTTGAGCGAGGTCAGGAGTCGCAACAGGTTGATCGAGCGGGTTGCCCGCAACAGGCGCAGCGCCCGGAACGCCCGGAAGATCTTCAGAATGCGCAGGGCAGGCAAAAGCAAGGAGAAGGCGGTCAGGAGGTTGGCGCGCAGGTAACGTGTCCGGTCAGGAGCCACCAGCAGGGCCAGGAGAAAGTCCAGGATGGACAGCACCCAGATCAGGTTACTGACGGTCTGCCAGAAGGACGAGAGACCAGCCGTCAGGTCCACGATCAGGAGGGCGAGCCAGACGAACGCCAGCAAAGTCATCGGCAGGTTGGTCAGGCGGTCGAGACGCCGCAGAAGTTCCCAGCGTTGATGCTGCTGCTGCTCGTGCTCCGAGGGGGGGACGCTCACGCCAGCAGCTTAACGGCCCTGACCACTGGCCTTTGCCGATGAGGTGACCGGGCGGGGTTCTCCAGGGTGATCGTTCACTGCTGGCGAGCCAGAGAGGGGACAGTACCCGGAGTGGTCTTCCGCGTCAATCGGCGGCTGGCCAGGACCCCATGGCCATCAAACGTCCGTTTCGACGAGGGATAAAAACTCCTGATACCTTCCAGCCGCCTCTGAGCCTGCTGTACGCCCGTCATCCGCTGATCACTCGGCGTGAAAGCACCGAGGCTCAGGACCTCCGAATCCGGAAGGACTCCACCGGACGGCCCTTACAGCGCTGAGTCTGAATCGCTGGAGTTTTTTCTCGATGTCAGGACCAACCACCCCGCCCCCAGCAGCGCCGCGAGGACCGAGGCCATCAGCACGCCCAGCTTCGCCTGTGTCAGGAGGTCCGCGTCATCGAAAGCCAGGTTCGAGACGAACAGGCTCATGGTGAAACCGATTCCGGACAGAATCCCAGCTCCCACCATATGCGCCCATGTGACCCGCCGGGGCAGGGACGCTACACCCGCACGGACCGCCAACCAGGCGCCTCCGACCACCCCGAGGGGCTTCCCGAGCAGCAGGCCTAACATCACGCCGAACGAGACGACTCCCACGCCGCCAGCAGTCACCGCAACCCCGGCATTGACCAGCGCGAATACCGGAAGGACCGCAAAGGTCACGAACGGGTGCAGGGCATGCTCCATGCGGTGAAGCGGGCTTTGGGCCCGTTCGAGCAGGTCTTCCAGGTCCCGCAGGCGTGCGCCGACCACCTCGCCCCGTCCGGGCCGTGCGGCGTCTGCCAGGGAAGCCAGGTACTGCCCTGGATCGGGCTTGCGGATCGGCACCGTGAACGCGAGCAGCACCCCTGCGATGGTGGCGTGCAGACCGGACCTCAGGACGAAGTACCACAGCACAGCCCCCAGCACGGCGTACACCTTCATGCTGAATGCGCCTCTCAGGCCGGCCAGGAGGGCAGCCCCCCAGGTGAGTGCTGCGAGCGCCAGGAAGGTAAGGTTGACGCTCTCGGTATAGAACAAGGCAATGACCAGGACGGCGCCAAGATCATCCACGATGGCCAGGGCCGTCAGGAAGACCTTCAGTCCGAGGGGAATACGGGAGCCCAGCAGGGCCAGGACGCCAAGCGCGAAAGCGATGTCGGTGGCCATCGGTACGCCCCAGCCGGACGCTCCGGGTCCACCGGCGTTCAGGAGGTAGTACAGCGCACCGGGCAGGACCATGCCTCCGGCTGCTGCCGCGACCGCCAGGGTTGCGCGGCGCCGGGAGGCCAGCTCACCGATCAGCAGTTCCCGCTTGATCTCGAGCCCGACCAGAAGGAAGAACACCGCCATCAGGCCGTCGTTGACCCAGTGCTCGATGGACAGCTTCAGCTCTGAGGTGCCCAGGGACAGTCCCAGGTACGTGTGCTGCATGGTGGTGTACGTTTCACGCCAGGGCGAGTTGGCCCACAGGAACGCAATGATGGCGGTGACGACCAGCAGGAGCCCGGCGAAGGATTCACTATGAACGAAGCGCGCAAAGGGGGATTGGGGCTGGGACGCCATGGAGCCTCCGGGGAAAAGACAAGGCGGAGCCGATTGTGCGGGCTCCACCAGGTCAGCGTATAGCCACTGTGACCTGCCGCTGACGCGGCGTTTTGTGTGGCCACAGTAGCACGAGGCTGCTCAGGGATGGAGAGGGTGTACCCTGCTCCACGAATCTGTTCAGGCTGGTCGTGCGGTAGGGTGACTCATGGACACGTGGCTCTCGGTCTTGCAAGCCCTCCTGACGCCGCAGGGCGGCTGGTCAGTCGAGTTCTTCGTGCGCGTCATCCTCTCGGTGGCCCTGCTCTACATACTGGTGATTTTTATCGCGCGCGGCTTTGGCGCGCGCACATTCGCGTCCTTCACTTCCTTCGACTTCCTGATCAACGTCGCGGCGGGCTCGCTGGTCGCCAGTTCGATCATGGGCCGGAACCTCACTGAGGGCGTACTCGCCCTGCTGTGCCTGGCGCTGCTGCAGTGGGCCACCTCCTTCCTGAGCGCCCGCTCCCAGCGTTTTCACGACGTGGTGGACAATCCCCCGGTGGTCCTGATCGAGTACGGCCAGTACCGTGAGGCGGTGATGCGCCGGGCACGCGTCTCCAGACAGTCCCTGGAACAGCAGCTGCGCAGCCAGGGGATCAGCGATGTGGCGCAGGTGCGGCTGGCCGTCCTAGAGTCGGGTGGCAGTGTTTCCGTGGTCCAGGGCACAGAAACGGGACACCCGGGCACCTATCCACGCCGGGCGGATTGACCTGCCGTCCATTTACCCTCCTGAACCGTCTGCGCGGGCGCAATGATTTTTGACATCGAAAGCCCCCACGAGAGCAGCTGGTCACCGAGACCGGCTCCGGATGGGTGTGACCGCCGGAAATCCTGAAATGCCAGGAGCTTGCCCCGGTACGCCAGCGCAGACGATAAATCAGCTTTCTACGGCCTGCTTGACATAGTCGAACACGGCAGCCACGCCCTCTGTCTGGTTGCTGACGACAACGGCCGTGTCCGGATTCCCTACTACAATTTCGTTGCCTGCTTCAGGCAACTCCCGGCCACCCACCTGCAATTCCATATCAGAGATACCGATATCAGCAGGGAACGACAACGTGTAGTGGTTGAATGCATGGAGGCCGTTGTAGCTCCAGTTCTCGGAGTCGGTCAGGACGCCTCCACTGTGTTCAATCTGCTCGCACGCATGAATCATGACGTCGCGGACGTAGTTTTTCGCCTGCTCGCTCTGCTGGACCTTTTGCAGGTGCCGGAGGCGTGCCTCATTCACCAGATCGGCAAAATTTGCCATTTTTCAACCTCTGAGCGAAGGACATCCTGCTGTGGCAACCTGTCACCGCTGGAACCGGAGGTCTACTCGGGCGCGATTGGTTGATTTCCTTGCCTGCAGCTCTACTGTCAGCCGTTCATTGCCCCTTGCGAACAGGTGGGTCGCCTCGGTGGCTGCTTCTTGCGAGTCGCCGATTTCGATGAATCCCTGCGAGACAAAGAAAGGAAGATAAAAGGCCCTGAGCTGCACCAGGGAAAAGTCGCCGTAGAACTGCAGGCTCACCACGCCGTCGCGGTAACTAGCGAGATCGAGGGGCACCTCCCCTGGAGGAGTAAGAAGGACACGTCCGCGTTCTGTCTGCATGGTTTTCAAGTCAACCGGTCTGGCGTATACCTCCAGGTATGGCGGTAACTCTTTGACCATCAGGCGTTCCGGAAGGTCCCCGTCTCTAAATCGGTACAACGCCTGGGTCACCTGCTCAGCACCACGAATGATGCGGATCTCGACAAGGCGTTCACCCCGCCGCAAGAGTGCCTGCGCCTGACCCACGGCAGGCCAGGCTCTGAAAGTCAACTCAAAACCTTGGCGCTGGAGTTGATCAACCGCTAACTCCAGCGCCGCGCGAGCATTCAAGTCGTGACGGTAGGACAGTAACGCGGACTGAGTGCCCGGGTCATACCGAGTTCCAAGCACCTTTGCTCCAGAGGGCGCACTGAGCCGCAGCCGTGAATTGTTCACTTGCGTACTGGTCGTGGTGCCAGCATACAGCCCCCATGGCAGCCCGAGCGTGGTGCCTGACAGCAGGCGCTCGTCGTTCATCTGGGCATAGGCTGCACCGGGCAACAGACTTAAAATCAACAGAGCGAGCCGGATCATATAAACCTCCTGGTGTTCACTGGGCGTTCCGCGCACCTGTAACTGAAGCCGAGTTCTAAAGCGCATTGAAGGTGAAATGGTAGCAGTCAGCTCACTAGAGCAGATAGATTCATTGGAGTTCGCTGGCACTGTATGCTTCGGCCGAGTTCTGTATGAATTGGTAACAGGCAATAACGTCAATAATAAAACTGAACCATAAATATTTACGGTAATCTATCAACGAGCTTGTCATAGGCGTATTTTGCTGCATCATCCTGTTGCTGCCACAAGTTAAACAGAGTGAACTGCTCTTTCAACAAGAATCGCTGTCCGCTTCTTCGCTCAAATATCAGCTTCAGACCCAGTTTCCCCCACGGAAGCAGACGCTGAGGGGCTTCGATTACCGGAGTCACCCTGATCACGTTCCTGTCTTCCATTGTCGTGACCACTGCTGCTTTGGGATAACGGCGTTTCAACGATCCAGCCAGATCATGACGCATGGACTTGAGTACGATTTTGCGTTGATGTGCGGTGAGGCCTTCGGGATTCCCTTCAATTTGCGGGGGAAGAATGATGTAACGGGCACTCGCCATGGTCAAGGCACTCCACAGCTCCCCTTCCTGTACCGCGAGCGCACCTGCCGGTCCTGGCCCCATGCTGAGCATCACGACCACACAGAAGAACCGGGACAAGACGCTTCGCCTCTCGGGTACTGAAGCAGAGGTCATTCGACTTCTCCAGTCGAAAGGTTCAGCACGAGTTCACGCGTTTCGCCCTGGCGCTGGATCATAAGCTTCACCGTTCCTCCAGCCTGCTGGGTTACAAGCGCCGTCTGGATGTCCTGAAGGGTGGTCACCGGTTGACCAGCAATTCTCGTAATGACGTCACCGCCCATCAGGAGCGCGGCCTCACCCAGTTCGATACGCCGCAGGCCGCCCACGAGTCCGGCACCTGCCGCTGGGCTTGCTGGGGAGACCTCCTGCACCAGCACGCCGTCGTCCGGAAGATTGAACTCCTCACGGACCTCGCCTGGCAGCAACGCGACTGGTATTCCCGTGACGCCAATTCTGGGTACGTTGACTGTTTCGCCTGCTTTTAAGCGCGGCAGGATCGCCTTGGCTGTATTGATCGGGATGGCGAATCCAACCCCGGCATTCTGACCTGTACCGGAGGCCGCCGTCCCTGGGGAAAGGATCATTGTATTGATTCCGATCACTTCAGCGGCACTGTTCAGTAGCGGGCCGCCCGAATTGCCGGGATTGATGGCCGCATCGGTCTGAATGCTGTTCTGCGGGATTCCATTGATGCCGGTCGGAACCACCCGGTTCTTGGCTGAAACGATGCCCTGAGTGACGGAGAACTCCAGGCCGAAGGGGGATCCCATGGCGATGGCTTTTGCACCCACACGCACCTGATCACTGTCGCCCAGCTCCAAAGGGTCGTACAGGTCGGCGGGGATGTCCGTGGTCTGCAGGAGCGCCAGGTCATACTCCGGAGCCACGCCCACAACCTGGGCCGGGAATTCGCGTTTCCGCCCGGGAAGGTGCACGGTCAGTTGTTGGGCCCCTTCCACGACATGGAAGTTCGTCAGGATGAACCCCTCGTCGTCGACAAAAAATCCGGAACCTGTTCCGGTGACGTCCTGATCTGACGAGCCCTGACTTGGTTCACTGGCTTCAGGTGCCGTGTCGGGCATCTGGCCACGACGCGTGATGAACACCACTCCGGTCTGGCTCTCGTCGGTGACGGAGATCGTGTTCTCCTCGTACTCCAGAGCTGCCAACTCAGCGGTTGGTGACTCAGCGGCTGCTGCAGAGGAGGAAGTGGTCAGAGGCGCGCGTTGACTGGTCTGTTGTTCGCAGGCACTCAGGAGGACCGTTATTGAGAGCAGACCTGGCGTAAGGATACGTAGCATAATCCACCTCCTAAAGTGAACGTGGTTGTAACGAGTCTGGCGATCTTATTTGTTCCTGAAAAGAAATATGATAAATGGCCATGCACTTCCGGTTGGCATGAGCCACTACAGCCATCCGCGCAACACTTCACGAACTGAACTTCTTGTAACAAGATTCCGATCTGACATTCGGTCGATTCGTCGTGGCACACCGAAGACTACCAACCAGAAATGACCACCGAAAACGAGTTGAATGTTGCCTTCCAGAGCCGGGATTCAGCTGAGGTTCAGCTCATCATCTGATTCAGTTCAACCAGTCGACGTAGGCCTGTCGTAACCTGCAAAATACTTTCTGTCGATACGCTGCTGCCCACGCGTTTATAGCCATGTGACTGGTAAAAGTGACCAGGCATCTATAGGTAACCACATTTAATCGACAACATCTGCTGTACCTCTGCATTTAGGTTGAACTGATGGAAATCTCTGGGGACAAGAAAGGTGCTCAACCTGATCCCACCTCATGGATGACAGTGTTGGCACGCCTCGGCTATTTCGTCAAAGGGATGGTCTACATCACGCTTGGCGTGCTGACCGCCAAGGCCGCCGTCCTGGCGACGATCCACCCCCCAGGGACCCGTGGAGTTCTAGAAATGATTGGTGAGGACCTTTTCGGCCAGGTGACCCTGGCCGTCACATCCATGGGGCTGTTCGGGTATGCCCTCTGGCAAGGCTACCGGGCCGTGATCAACCCCGAGCGGTACCCCCGCACCCTGCAGGGGTTCGCCAAGCGCGTCGGGCTGTTCCTGAGCGGGAGTGCCTATGCCAGTCTGGCCTTCTTTTCAACCGCCCTGGTGCTCTTCGACGGTCCAGACCGTCAGAATCTGAATGCCGAGGATGACTGGACCAGATGGTTGCTGTCACTGCCCTTAGGCCAGCTTCTCGTGGGGTTGGGTGGCCTCGTTGTTGTGGCGGTCGCGCTGAACCTGTGCTATGTCGCGTACTCCGGCATGTTCATGAAGCGCCTGGAGCTGGAAGACGGCCATGAAACGCAGCGGCGCATCATCACGACCATTGGCCGTGTTGGCATCGCTGCGCGAGGACTGATCATCGGGATAGTTGGTGTCTTTTTTGTTCAGGCAGCGTGGGATTTCAGCCCTGAAAAAGCAGGAGGTCTCAGAGAGGCCCTGCGGGCAGTGGAGAACGGCCCGTACGGGCAGTGGCTCCTGAGCTTCATGGCAGCTGGGCTCGTCGCCTTTGGCGCCTATGAACTGCTTCGCAGCCGTTACCGAACGATTCCAGTGAATAAGTAAGTTTTCTTATGGCTGGCTCTGTTCCCTGAAGCTATGCGACGCCATGGCCTCACCAGCCGAAGAAGCTCAGGGCTAAAGTAAAGAATAGGGCTGGGACTGAATTCCACGCCGTCCCTGGTAGTCATCGTTTCGATGTTGGGCTGGGCTTAGCCGCCGCGCTTCAGGGTGACCTCGACCCGTGTCCCATGGCCTTCTTCGCTCTTCAATTCGATGCTGCCCTGATGCTGCTCCACAATCCACGCCGCGATGGGAAGGCCTAGACCGGTTCCTCCGGGATCGCGGGCCCGTCCAGGATCTGCCCGATAGAACCGTTCAAAGACGTGCGCTTGGTCCGCTGCCGGGATGCCTGGACCCTCATCCTGGACCACCAGCAGGACACGTTCTTGGTCTTCCGTGACGATGAGGCCGACAGACCGTCCCGCAGGCGTGAACTTCAGAGCATTGTCCAGCAGGATCAGAATGAGTTGATGGAGCCGGTCAGGATCACCGCAGACACGAACCCCTGGTTGGACCGCGTGCTTCAGGACCTGCCCTCCCGCCAGGCGTTGGGCATTCCGGAAGGCTTCAAGAGCAATCCGCGAAACGTCCAGGGGCGCTGAGCGAAAGGGCACCCCCGCATCCCGCCGGGCCAGGAGGAGCATGTCTGAGACGAGCCTGGCGAGCCTGGTGGTTTCCTTTTCGACATCGCTGAGCATGTCGTGCTTTTCCTGAGTTTCCATATCGGGATGCAATCTCAGGAGCTCCAGATTGCCCTGCATGATGGTGAGAGGCGCGCGGAGTTCGTGTGAAGCGTCGGCCAGAAATCTCTGCTGCACTTGAGACGACGCCTGCAAACTGCCGAGCATCTCGTTAAACGTCATGGCGAGACGTCCGAGTTCATCTGGGTGCTCCACCGGACCGACCCGGCGGGACAGGTCGCCAGACTGAGCAATGTCCCCGGCCGTGCTGGTCAGGCGAGCGATAGGAGCCAGGGCCCGCCTTGCAATGCTTCCACCCAGGCCGATGACAGCGACCAGAGAAATAGCCGCGAGGGAGAACAGCAGATTTTTCAGGTCGCTGACCGCACGGTCGAGCGGACCAAGAGGTGTGAGCGCTTCCACATACCCGAGAAAGCGGCCGTTTTTCTCTAAGGGAAGAACATACTGGCGCCAGCGCTCTCCCCTGATAATGAGGATTCCAAACGCGTTTTTTGTGGACTGGACCGGATCTACCCGAAGTGCAGGCACCATGGCCGCTGCTTGATCGTAAGCGGGTCCGGCGGGGGAGACTATGGTCGCTCGAGGAGACGCTGGAGGCACCTGCTCGGCGCCAGGTGTGGCCTGCACCAGACGTTCGTTGCCGTTATAAAGCCTGAGCACAATGTTGGCACTTTCTGGCTTCGTATCCAGGATGTAAGACCGACCAGCCCCGAGGACGCCTGCAGCCACATGTCTGGCACTCAGTCGGAGCACCTGATCCTGGGCGACGTACTGGCTCCGGGCAAACAGTGCGTAGCTCAGGAAAGCCATGATGAACAGGGCGATGGCGCTGAGGACGCCGTACCAGAGGGCCAGACGCAGGCGGATCGAGACAGCCTTACTGGGCACGCAGCACGTAACCCGCTCCGCGGATGGTGTGAATCACGCGGGATTCCCCGTTCACCTCCAGCTTCTGGCGGAGCTGCTTGACGTACACCTCCACGATATTGTCATCCCCGTCGTAATCGGGGTCCCACGCCCGGCTCAGGAGCATCGATTTGTTCATCACGCGTTCCGGCTGCTCAAAAAATACACGCAGGACTTTGAATTCCTGTGCAGTCAGAATCACTTCCCGTTCGCCCTGCCAGACCTGATGCTTCGTGACGTCCAGAACGATATTGCCGAACGACAGCACGTCCGCCGTTTCGCCTTCTGAGCGGCGCAGCAGGGCACGAATCCGGGCGCGCAGGATTTCGAAGGTAAAAGGCTTGACCACGTAATCATCTGCCCCGGCTTCGAGCCCCCCGACCTGATCGGCCGCTGCATCCCTCGCGGTAAGCAGGATCACGCACAGGTGCGGGTCTTCGGCACGCAGGCGCCATAGAACCTGCAGGCCGTCCATGTTGGGCATCATGACATCAAGGACAACCAGGTGAGGAGGATGCGCGCGCGCAAGTTCGAGGGCTTCTTCTCCTGACCCGGCGACATCCACCATGTAGCCGTCATAGGTGAGCCCCCGGCGCAGCATATTCGTAACGCCTGGATCATCATCGACCACCAGGATTCGCTGCATCAGGTGAACCCTCCAAGGTATCTGGTGACCACTTTACTGCGTTCACCAGGACACCATGAACGATTCAGCGGGGCCTCAACCCGACAACAGTCGAACTTCAGGGCACGGAACTATTGTTGCCGTGGTCTTCGGGAGCAGACTGCACCCGCAGCCGCAGTCTGCCCACGTCAGTGCCGATATGCCTCTTTGAACAAACAGGACTTGTTCGGAAACGCATGCGACCACTCACCTGATGCCACGACGGCGACAGTGTGTTTCCTGGAGACCAGGGGCAAGCACGGTCCGGGACCGGACAGCACGGGAACCCGGCCGAATGACGCCGAAGACCTTTGGAAGGGGGATCTTTCTGAGCGCCGGCTAGGGCCACCGTGCAAAGCTTGCGCCACCCACGATCTGTAAGTTCACGCTAGAGGAGACCAATATGAACACCATTCGTATCCTGACATCCGCTCTCGCTCTGCTCGCCCCACTTGCCGTAACGGCACAGGCTCAAACGCAACGAGCAGTCTTGTCCGGTTCGACCCTGGACATGCCCTGGACTGTCTATGGCCCAGGTTTTCTCCAGGGCCTCAGTGAAAATGCTGTCAATCTCCGGCTCGCCTCGCCACCAAACAGCCAGATACTGGGTGTGAAATACGGCAACCGGACCATTACCCTCGCCGCGCGTACCATGGCCAATCTGAATTCCATCTACACGCACCACGACATTCAGCTGCGTGAGCAGGGATTTGAGCGGGTTTCGGTCAGCGTAGACGGCGACGTGTACCGCTCGGTGTACAGCAGAGCCAACGATACCGTGGAGATGCGCGTTGCGAAATCACCGGGCAATTCATACCGTGCTACGTTCAACCTGAGTGGGGTCCAGGCCGGCACTCAGGGCAATACGTCACTTCTCCTCAGGGACAGTACCCCAGGCCAGCTTGGCTACGTCCTGTATGGCCCGGTGATGATCACGGATCAGCTGCGCAACGATCCCGCGAGAATCCAGCTGTCGGTGCCGGCTGGAGCGGTCGTCGATGACGTAGATCAGGAGAACGAGGACTTTACGGTCAAGGTCCGCTCCGGCCTGACCCTCGCGCAGATGAATGAATTTTACCGGGAGCAGTTCGCAAAGCAGGGCTTCAACCGTACTTCAGGTGGCGCGCTGGAGCGCGACAAGGTAGCGGCTGTCTATGAGCGTGGGCAGAACCGCCTGGAATGGAGCGCCGAGCGAGAGGGAAATGACACCTACGAAATCCTGTTTAATTTCGAGGGGGCTCGCGACGGGAACAATTGAGATCTGCGGCTCCTTCCGGGGAAAAACCGCTCTTCAGAAGATGAGCTCGACTGACTGCGAGCGCGCCCACAGTAACCTTATGTGTGGGTGCGCTCGCATACCGCGTGACGGCGGGATAGGACCAGAACAAAGTTAGTGATGGACAGTTTTCTATTGATGGTAAAGAGGGTTCAAAGGTTCCGCCGGCGAGCGGTTCGGCCTGACCTGCCTTTCCCCCAGAGGGCACTTGCCAGCCCGGAGAAGGCAGAGGCGACGACTCACCGTGCAACCACCACGTGAAAACGGCGATACCGCTCCTGGAGGTCAGCACGGTCAGCGGGATTGGCTGTATTTGCCAGCGCATCGTGGTAAGCGAGATCGGCATGGCGCGTGAGTTCGCTGAGTTCAACCGCACCATGAAGGCAGCCTGCAGCAGCGGTGATCACCTCCAGCAGCCTCAACATGACGGCCGGGCTGCCTTTCCCGTACTGACGAATCATATGAAACATGCCGTCGGTCAAGCCGGCGAAGTCGGTGACCGGGTGAACCAGGCGCAGTTGGGCATCGTCGCCGTAATGGACGCCGTCCGGCCAGGTACGGCCCTGAAGCCGGCATAAGGCGTCTCCGAAGCGGTCCAGAATGTCTATGGCAGTGACAGGATCGTTCACCCCTGGACTCAGTGCGCGGACAGCCACGTCCGCCAGCTGGCGGACGGCGTACTCTGCATCCTGATCGGTCGTTCGGTAACGCCCGACCGCGAGAAACCGCAGCAGGTCTGGCGGTAGCGTGGGCACTGCGCAGGCGATCACAGTATTGGGAAAAATGTAATCGCCTGGCCTGACCAGCAGACGGACGGACACCTGATGCTCCGTCGCCCACTGAACAACGGCGGAAACATCCACAAGCTGGAGATAACCTCCAAAAGGAGCCTGGATTTCTTCGGCGTTCGCCCAGAACGCCAGAGGTGGCGGTTGATGTCGGGTGCGGGGTTCTTTCCAGGTGAGACGGTCCAGGGAGACGGCCAGGTCGTCGCGCAGCAGGTTAATGACGTGCGTGATGTTGATGGTGCTCGTGACATGAAAGATGAAGTACACCAGCGCCGCTGTACTCGCCAGCGCGAGGAGAAGCGCAGCTGTCACGTTGTAGTGCGGAACGAAGGGTTGCTCATCGACACCCCGCACCACTCTCAGGCTGTACAGACTGAAGGCGAACGTCGCGATAAACACGCCGAGAGTGACCTGATTGCCGCGGTCACGAGTGAAATTGTCCAGCAATCTGGGGCCCATGGTTCCCGCTGCGAATGACAGTGCTGCAATGGTAATGGAAAATACGGTGCCTGCGACACCAATGGCGCTTCCGGCGACAGCCATCAGGACGCTGCGCGCACCTGCCTCTCCTCCTCCGTAAACAAATTCCAGCCAGTCGGGCACCCCCCATCGCTCTTCAAGCGAGATGCCCTGGTGGGCCAGGAGGAGGGACACGACCGTCATCACCGTCGGAATAAACCAGAAACGACGGGTGTATTCCCGGAGTCGCAGCAGCAGGCGTTTCAAGGCTGAGCCTGGTCCCCAGACTGATGGAGTGACGCTTCTCTCAGGAGCGCCTGTCGCGAGCGTGGGTTCTGCGTCCGGGCGGGCCAGCCCTCACGCTGCTGCTCGCGGTCTCCATCGGTCTCCTCCGTCTGGTCATGGAAGAGCACCTGCTGGGTGGGGAATGGAAGATCAATGCCGGCATCCAGCAGGGCCGGCTTGAGTGCCTCCAGAACCTGGTCCTCCGCTTCGATGACTTCACGCCGGACGGGGGGGTCGATCCAGAAGCGAACTTCGAGGTTCACGGCGGATTCTCCGTATTCGCGGATGAACACAGCCGGCGCCGGGTCCTGACGGACGAGGTCCAGACCACGCAAGGTATTCAGGATGATGCCTTTGGCCTGCCGGATGTCGTCCCCGAATCCAATGCCGACCACAACCGCGAGGCGGCGCCTGTCATAGGCGGTATTGACAACCACACGGTTGGTGTACAGCTCGCTGTTGGGAATCACCACCTGCCGGTTGTCATAGGTCCGCAGCAGGGTGGCGCGGACCTGGATGTCCTCGACGGTGCCTTCGTGGGCGCCACTGACAATCTGATCCCCGATGCGAAACGGCCTGGTCACCAGAATCAGAATGCCAGCCAGGAGGTTCTGGAAAATGTCCTTGAAGGCAAATCCGATGGCCACCCCACTCACTCCGAGGGCCCCAAACAGGGAGCCCGCGTTGAGGCTCGGAATCATGATGATGAGAGAGATCAGCCCGCCAACAACCAGGACACCCCACGCAGCAATGCGTGAGAAGACCAGCGCGATCCCACGGGCCTGACCTGTGCGAAGGGCCACACTCTGGACGGCAGCGGCGACTGTTCGGGACAGGAACAGGAACAGCATGAAGACGGCCAGGCCAATCACTATGTTAGGAAGTGCTGCGATGAGTCCCTGGAGCATGCTTTGCAGACGCGTCCAAGCCACTTCAATGTTCAGATTCATAACTGCAGCCTACGCGAATGGCTTTCTTTCTTCGGGGCTTGATCGGCGCGGTGGACGCGTGAGAGGGCCCTCAGTCGAAGTGAGGCTGACGCGAGGGACTCAAGTGGTGGATGGGTCATACGAGTGCACGGGGAATCGGGGTATCAGGCTCTCCCAGGCTCTCACCTTTTACGAGCCTCATTTTTACCTTCTCGTGCGCTGGAGTTGAGAACACCTTGAATTCACCAGGCTTCCCGGGCCAGCACGTACATGCGTCCGCTGGCATCGCCCACGACGACATGGGTCCGCGTGTACACCACATTGCTGCTCACTGCTGCCTCCAGAGCCCACTCATGTAGCACCGAACACGCGGCGACACACCGCAGAACCACGAGCCGGGTCTGGTCCTGGGACGGCACCAGCAGCAGCCCGGGTGCGAGCCGCACGCCGGTCAGTGTGCGGCTGCCGATCACGTGATTGGACACGCCGGACCACTGTTTCGTAGGGGTCAGGGAGTTGCCTTTTTCCTGGTACCTGTGCAGCACGCCACCGATATGTGGGGTATGCACGGCCCAGATCTCATTCTCTGCAATGATCGGGGCGAGCCAGCGGTGTGTCTGGCCGAAGGCGGGTCCAACCGACCGAATCCGGAGGCGCTCCCTGACCTGCTCGATCGGGGCCAACGCCGCGCCAGCGCCCGGTGTGGCGTGCACCAGCACCAGCCCCATACGGCCATCAGGCAATTCCACTGGCCTGGCTTCCAGATCCTCGAAGACCATCGGGGCTCTCAGGTCCAGTCGGCTCAGCTGTTTCAAGCTCTGGTGGTGAAAGACGGCGACGCCGGTCGCTTCTTCTGCGTCCCCCAGAACGCCGTGCTGATAGCGCGTGCTTGACGGCCCGGTCAGCGCGGCAACATGCGGCTCACCTGATCCCTTCAGGTCAACCAGGGTGAGGCGGGCGTCGCGCATCACGTTGGCGCGCGTGCGACGGTGCTCGCGCCAGGCGGCGCCCTCCTGCCTGTACCGGATGAGGTCCCCGGTCTTGCTGACCGCGACTGCTCCTTCCGGAACGCAGACGGGCCGGGAGAGCGGCGAGAGACCGGCCCGCTGGGTCGTGACAAGGCGGCCGGATACCCACATTCTCAGCTCACCAGCGGCGCTGACACCAGCTACGCCTGAGTGACAGGTTGTCAGCGGACTGACGGTAAACCCCTTCTGGAGAATCCGTGGCCTGCCCCTATTCAGGGTAAACAGGTCACCGAACTGCGTGACCCCGTAGACGTGCGTTCCATTGATCACCAGGCTGGTGGCTGGAGCAGTCAGCCTGTGCGTTCCCGATTGAGGTGAGTTCGCCCCGGCTGCAGCAGCGCACAGGGCCACCAGGGCTGTCATCACCTGAGAGGTGCGGCTGAGGTTCAACATTCGCCCCTCACAGGGGCCTGCAGGGAGCGGACACCAGCATAGACGCCGTTTATTCTTCGGCGCCAGTAGAGCAGGTCCAGCCCGGTGGGTGCATCCGTCGGGCCTGAAGGGGAGAGGGGCGTCATGTTCCCACGCTACGCGGGCCGCGGTGCGGCGCGTGTCGCCGGGCAGACGTACCCTTGAGCATTGCCCCATGTGGTCGCCTGATTGACACAGCCTGGCAGCGCGGCGCTCTGGTCTGGCAGCCAGACGGAGGTCACCATGGCGAGTCAACAGCAAAGACCAGAGGCCGGTCTGCAGCCCGCAGCCCAGCCCAGCTCACCCGGTGCGGATCCAGGAACTGGGCCTCCTGAGTCGGACTCGGCCATTCTGGAGTCTTGTCTTTGTGGGGACCACGGTGAGCTGATGATTACGGACTTTCTGCCGTCCCAGGCCACGGGATACCGGTGGTGCGTTGAACCAGGAACATTACCTTTAACAGCCATGGTTCGGGACTGGAAAAGCACTGAGGATTACTACGCGCTGATGGTGGACGGCAAGAATAACCCTGACGCAGTGTTAAACGACCCCGAGTCCAAGATGCCGCCAAGAGTCTCCAGGACCGAGTGGGCTTTGCTAGGTCGAGATTGTGCCTGATTGAGGCGCCCACAGCCCATCCTGCCCGCTGCCTTTGGCAGTCACGTAAATTTCATTCACTGGCGTGTAGTGCCGCACCCACGGGTAGCGCCGTGCGACCTCGCCCGCGTAGGCTTCGAAGTGAACCGGCAATTCCGGGTTCTGGAAGTTACCCAGCCAGTCAGGAACGCCGAAGTGCAGCAGATCCAGGATGGGAACAATCCTGAGCCGGCGCATTTCGGACATCACCAGGTCGGCGAAATCCCAGTCGTAACGGTCCGGTCCCACGTGCGTAAGGTGATAGGGCAAGCCATACCGCAAGTACCTGATCCCAAGTTCCTTGACCAGCTGCAGATCCCCGCGCCATTGATCGTAATGACCACACTCCGCGAGCTGGTCCCGCCGGACACGGCCGTGACCAATGGTGGGGTAAGAGCACTCGATGCCGGTGGCGAACATAAAGTTACCCGGTTGCGTCGTGGGTAGCCCGGAACCGTTCTTGCTGCGTGTACTGCGCCCGTCTCCGTCCTGCCCTACGTCACCACAGTGACGCCTGATGATTTCCAGAAACGTCTCACTCATGCAGCCGCACCTCCCTCAAGATGGAACTGCGAGATTCTTCCCGTACGAGCTTGCCTGCTTGACCAGACGACGCTGGTCGCGACTGCGGGTCGCAGGCTGAGTCCTGTACGTCTCCCTCCGGCAGATGCCTTTAAGCACGTCAACGCTCCTGCGAATCACCGTCCAATTCGTATCGTGCGCTTTGCCCGGGTCCAGGATGTTCAGACAGTGGTCCATAAAAATTTGCCGAGCAGATGCCAGTGGCTGAGCGAGCAGGTGTGGTCGCGGGAATCCATGCACTGACCCCCTCTGAAAGTGGCTGCATCTGGGCGCACTGTTCTTGCTTGCCTTTGTGCTGTGGTGAGGAAAGCAGGAGAAGAAAAACCGATTTGGGGAGGCCCACACCTGCTGGCCTCCCCGGGATGCGCTCGCCTTTATGCACCAGCGGCGCTCAGGACACGCCAGAAGGATCCACGGAGCCGTAGACCTTGTCGACGTCCTGCGCCTTCGGGCCCAGGTGCTCACGGCGTTCACGGCATGCGGGCGGCCCGGACCACGGCATGTTTCCCACGATCAGCTTCGGTACGTTGATGAACACCGTCGCCCCCGCCCTCTGGACCACCGCGTCCAGAGGAATGAACATGTCATGTTTGACGATCAGTCCTCTGGGAACGATCAGGTGGGCGTCCACATCCGCACTGGCTGCGACGACCTCCTTCACAGTCCCGATTTCGCCGTGGTCCGAGCCGAGGACCTTGTCTCCGGGCTGCACGCTGCCCCCCTCTCCGGCCGTACCCTGCAGCGCGGCCAGAAACTCGTCGACAGTCATAGTGGCGTTGCCGACCAGCGGAAAGTTGACCTTGATGGACGCTTCGTATGCCGGAACGCTTTCGGCCCCGATGGCATTGGTCAGGTACGTCACGTCGTACCCGAGTTCGGCTGCGCGCCGTCCGGTGCTTTCCACGCACAGGTTGGCGGTCATGCCCGCGATCACCAGATGGGTGGTTCCCAGACGCTCCAGGTGCCCGGGCAGGTCGGTTTCGAACACGTCGGTGCCCTTGTGCGGCCTGAGGATGATGTCGCTGTGCTGCGGCTGAAGTTCAGGGTGGAAGTCTGCACCCCAGCTGCCGGCCAGGAACATCTTGTGTTCAAACATTACCCGGTTGATCCCGGTGCGGCGCTGCAGGTGGTGGTCGGCGTAGTCCTCCTCCGTATAGGCCATGGGTCCCAGCAGGACCGGCAGGCCATAGACGCGTGCGCCGTGAATGGCCTGCTTGAGGTTCTCCACCACCCCCACGGACTGCACCGTGGATTTGGTCATTTCCCAGGCGGCGCCACCCTCACTGAGAAAGTCGTTGACCGGGTCAATGATCAGCAAGGCCGTGCGGTCGAGGGGGAAGCCGAAGTCGTGCTCCCTGCCGGGCTTGTACTTCACTTCCGTGCTGTTGAACTTTTCAGACTGCTTGGTCATGGGCGCCTCTCCTGGCGGTGTGACAGTACACACCCTTCTTCCAGACAGTAGTTACTGCGCGGTGCGGGTGATCTTCCAGACTACACCAGTTTTGGGGGGGAACTCGTACGGGGGCTTTCCCTCCTTGATACGGGCCGGGTTCACCCGTGCCACACCGTAATCCACGATGTACATCGCGCCGCTGTGGAACTTCAGGTCAAAGGGACGCTCTATCCCCTGACCCATCGCACCCTGCAGGGAGGCGGGGCCAGGTTCGGCATTGCGGGCAAACGGCACGGCGCGTCTCGTGGCCGGATCGATCCGGCTGATCTGGAACCCTGCTGGTTTGTC
Source organism: Deinococcus malanensis (assembly GCF_014647655.1). NCBI lineage: Bacteria > Thermotogati > Deinococcota > Deinococci > Deinococcales > Deinococcaceae > Deinococcus > Deinococcus malanensis. The sequence goes on along the minus strand of NZ_BMPP01000003.1, from coordinate 256,070 downwards.
TCGCAGGGGGTTGGTGGCAGGCGTCAGGTCGCCCCATTCGGCCACAAAAAGCTGGTTACCAAAGGGCCCCCAGCCGTCCGGCGAGAAATGTAGTCCTGAGGGAGACGAGTTCCAGTCATGCAGTCCTGCGACAAGGCTCCGGTCGGGTGGAGTCAGTTTGCTGGCGGCATGGTCGATAAGGAAATTCAGCTTCGGAGGCTGCGCCACGCCGCCTTTCATAATGGGGGCAAGCTGCGATCCGGGCGGGGTGAATTTAGGGTCAGTGAGGGGTTCGAGCGTGGCAGAGAAATCGGGCCAACCGTACCACGCGCCCGGTTTGACGCGGTAGGTAGCGTCCCATTGGTCTTTCACGCTCCGCGAGCCACGAATATCGTATCCGTTCACGGCAACGAACATCGTTCCCTGATTATTCCAGGCCATGTCGATGGCGTTGCGCAGACCAGACACATAGGGACGAAGGGTACCTTCCGCATTCTTCGGATCGAAGCTCAGGATAGACCCACCGCATTTATTGGTTCCCTTGATGACCTGGCCAGCCTTGGTTGCCGTGCCAAACGGAACAAAAGCGCCGGTGAGCGCGGTGTCACTCTGGTTGTCTGTCCTGAAGTCTGGGGTCATGAAGTTGTATCCGGTTAGGACGATGTCCTGGCAGGGACGGGGGTGCACTTTGGGGCTGCGGGCCACGAAGGGCCCGAGATCCAGTCCCACCACACCAGAGTTAGAGGCTGGCCCGACAGCTACGTACATCCTTCCGTTCGGGCCGACCTCGATGCCGTTGATCTGGTGTTCGGACTGGCTGTCAACGATGCCCTTGAACACCTGCGTGACTCTGCCGTCCAGCGTGACCCGGGAGACGGCGCCTGTGCGGTCCTTGCCGTCGCGGTGGGTGATGTAGAAGGCCCCGTCATGCCAGACCAGACCTACGGCGGACGCTCCGATGCCTTTAGTCTGGAGGTTTACCACTTCTACAGCTCGGCCATTTTCTATCCGCATCAGGCGGGCGGGTACTGGTTCTTCCACGAAAGCGCCGCCAGCCTCGAGAACATACATGCGGCCCTGACCGTCCCATGCCACTGAGGTGGCGTAGGTCAGACCATCGACCACTTTCTCGATCCTGTACCCCTGGGGAAGCTGGATCACAGGGAAGTTTCTTGCGCCCTGGCTTCCACCTGCAGATGCCGCCATGGTGCCAGCGATGACGAGGGAGAACCACAGAAGTTTGCGCATACTGACCTCCAATGATGTGAGACAGCCCCGCAGGAGTGGATGGGACGCTTTGCCTCGGGAACGTGGACGAGGAGCTGCCTACAACAGGGCCAATACACCTGTCATCCCTTGCAAACTGAACGAGGCGAGCGTCAGTGAATGCGCTGACATCTTCCATGATGAATGACAAATATCTCGTGATGTGTCGTTAAGACGACATGGGTATGATCACTTCAAGAGGATGTACAGGACTTCATTGACCGCTCCTATATGAGGCTGAATTGGCTGCGTACCCGAGCGGACGATCAGAAAAAAATGAGCATGAGGCTGCGGCGGTGCCTGTCGCCGGTTCACCGGCAGGCGCCGCCGCAGGTCGTCAAGATGATCGGGGCTCATCCGGAACACCGACATCGTGCGGTGTCCGCGCTTCTTGCCCTTCGCCAGCTTCCGGGTCTTCCTTCTAGAAACGTCACCACCACACACAATCAGAGCATGCCTGCAACCGCCGGGTACGCTGAGCACCTGTTTCCCACCGAGCCTCTGCTGACACGGTACCGTGCAGTGCACCCCCTGCGACGCCATGGCCGGAGAGGGTCGTTCTTTTTTCCAGATTTAGCCCGACACGACTTCGCGACCTACCGACACTGGCGTACTCATGAACAGGTTGTTCAGGGACTCGCTCAGGGTGGGGTGTGCAAAGACACCGTCGCGTAGAGCACTCGCCCTCACACCGCCCATCATGGCCATCTGAAGCACACTCAGCACCTCGCCGCCCTCTACACCCAGGACCGTGGCTCCAATAATCTGGTCGGTTTCTTCGTCCACAAGGGCTTTCATCAGGCCCCGGGTTTCATTGGTCTCAATGGCCCTGGCAACATGCGACATAGGCAGGGTATAGACCTGCGCCCGGAGCCCCTGTGCTCGTGCCTGGGTCTCATTCAGGCCGATGCGCGCAAGCTGCGGGTCGGTAAACACCGTGTAGGGTACGGGCCGATCCTGGGTCGACCGGAATCGGCCGTGCAGTAAGGCGTCACGAACAATACGGTAGTCGTCATAGGCAATATGCGTGAACGCCGGCCCGCCCTTCACATCTCCCAGAGCATAGATCCCTTCAACATTGGTCCGCAGGTGCTCGTCCACCACGATGTTTCCATGATGATCAACCTTTACGCCGGCGGCTTCCAGGTTTAGCCCGTCTGTATTTGCAGTTCGTCCGGCCGCCACCAGTAGGTGAGTCCCTGCGAGAACCTGTTCCCCCTGGGGCCCGGCAATGGTCAATTCGGCGCCTACTGGAGACCCGCCCGCCCGGACCGCTTTCTGGCCGAACAGGAACTCGACGCCGTCTTCACGCAGGGCGGCTGTGAGTGCCGCCACTACGTCCGGATCCTCCTTCATGGCCAGGCGTTCGGCCTGCTCGACAATGGTCACGCGGCTTCCGAAACGTGCAAACGCCTGACCGAACTCCAGACCGATGTATCCACCGCCGAGGATAAGCAGGTGTTCCGGTTTCTGGTCGACCTTGAGGAGTCCGGTCGAATCCAGCGCTCCGGCATCCCGCAACCCAGGAATGTCCGGCCAGCGGGGCCGCGTGCCAGTGTTGATGAACACCAGAGGAGCTTCAAGTTCATGAAGGCTGCCGTCTTCGTCCGTCACGGTCACGCTGTGCGGGCCAGAAAAGCGCGCGTGCCCCATGATGACCTCAACCCCGGCACGCTGCAGGCCAGTGGCACTTCCAGACCGGAAGCTCTCGACTACGGTGTCTTTGCGGGCCTGGACGCGCTGGAAATCTACCGTCACGGCGCTGGTGGTCACACCATACTCCCCGGCATGGCGAGCCAGATGGGCCACCCGTGCACTGGCAATCATCGTCTTTGTGGGGGTGCAGCCTTCGTTGACGCAGGTGCCACCTATATGCACCTTCTCAATCAAGGTGACATGTCGACCGCTTTTTACTAGCGAACCGGCGAGTGGTCCGCCTGCCTGTCCTGCACCAATCACGATGGCGTCGCGGTGAGCGTGCTTCGGGATGGCCGGGTTGTGTGTCATGCCTTGACCTTAAGGGGGAAGGTCCGGCTCCAGTGTCGGGCAGACGACACGCGGGGCTCCTTGAGACGCGCCGCTGCGTAGGGGTACTGTCGACCACTTCGTTTCCTGATGCCATCGGACAGTTGCTGCGGCGCCACTCAGGCTAAAGAGGCCAGGGAGTGAAGCTAAACCCTGCTTGCCGAACAGAGACCATCAGAATCATTCCCGTCATGGCCACCATGCCGAAGACGCCCGCTGGTGCGAATGCCTGCCTCGCGATTGCTGCATTCACGCCTGGTTTTCCACGGTCAGCTGATTCCTGAAGGCAGCCCGTTAAGTCAAGTGAACAACATGACCCCCCATCCACCGTCTCGATAATGTCCTCCATGGTCTCCCATGAACAGTCGGTCACCATGGTGACCTCGTGCCCGTGCAGGATCAGAAGATGACATGCCCCCCCAGTGTGCCCATCGGTCAACTTGCTGTGCTGACCGGAGAGACGGCCAAGGTCATCCGGTATTGGACGGATATCGGCTTACTGACCGCAGAGCGGCGCTCCAACAGGTACCGTGCCTACCCTGATGAGGCTGCCGGGCAGGTTCGCTTCATCCGCTCGGCCCAGCGGGCAGGCTTCAGCCTTGAGGAGATCCGCCGCATCCTCACTATTCGCCGGGCCGGCCGTAAACCCTGTACTCACGTGAAAGCTGACCTCGAAAGTCACCTGGCCAACGTGCGGGATCAGCTTGCGCAGCTTCAGGCCCTCGAAGTGCAGTTGCAGGCGAAAGTTACGTGGGCGAACAGTCACCCTGACCCGGACTGCGATTCCGCCGGGTGCGTCTACCTGGAGCCTTGACTCTCCCCCTGACAGGAGACTGTACTTTTGTAAAGGGTCCTGGCTTCCAACAGGACCTGGGCGCCACCACACCCGTGGGTCAATACCATAGCTACCTACGTGACGACCTTGAGGTACCCACGAGGGAAGGACGCGTGGACGCCGTTCTGACCACAAATCAGCCCCACATCGATGCCGCACAAGGTGGGTACGAAGCGAACAGCCCCAAAGCAGCAGCGGCCTGGGGAACGTCAATGGCACTTTGATTCCCCTGTGAGAGACTTGCCCCTGCACGCCAACCAGGCCGCTGGACGGCGCGGCGAGAGGTTATCGAACATGCCGCGTTGAACCTTCAGCCCACACATATTGACGCCTTCTCAGGAACAAAAGGACGAGGAAAAGTTATGGACATGGATATGGGCATGATGAATATGCTGCCGGCCTGGTGGACACCCGCGGCATGGATTTACCTGATCACCAGTGGAATTTCGGCAAGCTTTCTGGCATATGACATCTACGGGCGCCGGCAACATCCACAGATACCGGCGATGAAACCGGTGTGGCCCGTCAGCGCGCTGTTCCTGGGGCCGCTCGCCATCCTGCTGTACGCTCGCTGGGGCCGCGAACGCCGCCCGGCAGAAGGCCCCGCACGTCATAGCTCGATGACCCGGATCCTGCTGGCCCTGCTTCCTGGCGCCGCTGCTTCAACCGTCGCCCACCTGATCGGGGTGCCTCTGGTCTTCAGCGCCGGATGGACCATCGCCGGCGAGGCGTTGTGGGCAGTCGCCCTGTTCATCCTGATTCTTGCAACCTTGATGCTGTTTATGTTCGAAGCCGCGGCGGCCTCTGGCGAGCGTGCCCACCGCCTGGCGACGTTGTTCCTGGGTGCCTTCGTCACAGTGCTGGCCTTTGATGTCGGCATGGTCGGGTGGATGCTGTACCTGCACGGCACCGGCCTGATGCAGCCGATTACGGACGTGGTGTTCACGGCTCAGATGCAGGTCGGCATGCTGCTGGGCATGCTCACTGCCTTTCCTGTCGCCAGCTGGCTCATTCCAAAACCCGCCACATCCAGCAATGCGGCGCTCGGCTCCGCAGCGGGGACGGAGCCCACAGTTCCACCCGGACGGCGCTGAGCCATGTGGAAAACGGCCATTGGTGCTGTTCGGTTGCCGGACAGCCACCAACTTGGGTAGTTCAGTGTGGCCTCATAACGTCGCCAAAGACCAGACTGAGGATGACGTGCACCATGACCCCAGTAACGAGGTCGCCCAGTAACAAGGTCGTCGTGGCGGACCACGCGCACGATCATCGGGAATATGCCGACGACATACATGATGAACTCCTGCTCACTTCGTCCGTGAGGTACCTCCGTGGTGGGACACGATGGGAAGACAGGCACGTCCAGCCAAGGAAAGACACGAGGGGCAGATGGTTGGGAGCCCGGTGGCACCTGTCTTCATGGTTGCCCCTGTGCAGGCCATCAGCGCCGGGCGCCTATGGAAGAGCCGCGGAGTGAAAGGCAGCACAGGCTCAGCGGGCTGACGGAAGGCACCGTGAGCAGGGTCAAACTGATCAGGCGTCCGATGTATGGGTGTGGGTCATATGGACCCCTGCGCAAGTGTGTGCTGCTCGCCAGCTGCTCTCCAGCACCTATTCAGAAGAACCACAAGATCGGCGGAGGTCCAGTTTTCCTTGCCAAGTGTTGAACAGGCAAAGTACTCGTCTGATTCACCTTTTATGTCTTGGACCTTCATTCATGTAACAAAAATGAAATAGCTCACAAAGTATTCATAAGGTGGAAGCCATCCAATTACCCTGGTTCACGGTACGCACCGTGGGGAGTCGTCATGAGGACACCACCGAGCCCACCTACTGTTCTGCTCGTCGAAGATCACATCGCGGTTCGAACCCTGCAGCGCTTCCTGTTGCAGCGCGTGGGCATGACGGTGGTCGAGTGCGATGACCTTGCTGATGGCGAGCGTCTGCTGCGGGAATTCACGCCGGACATGGTAGTCCTGGATGTGAACCTGCCTTCGGGGCATGGCCTGAGCCTGCTGCCGCTGATTGACCGAACCAGCACGCGCGTGCTGGTCATGAGCGGAATGAACCAGGCGCATCTGGCCCGGCTGAGCCTTCGCGGGGCCGACGCCTTCATGCCCAAACCATTTGAACCCTCGGCCTTTCTCACTCAGATCCAGGAACTGCTTCCCTGGCCCGCCGCGCAATGAAGGGGCATCACCTGCTGCTGGGCTTCGGGATTCTGTCGCTGGGCATCAGCCTGTCGCTCACGGTTCTGATTCTGGCGACTGTCGTGACCCTGCTTGGGGGGTACGCCTCAACGGAGGCCCAGAGTGTGGCGACCGTGCTGGGGTTTACCTGTGTGGCCGGCGGTCTATGCTGCGCGGTGCTCAGTGGTCTGCAGTTCGCTCAGCTGTCGGCCCAGGAGCGCGGCGAGCGGAACGGCCAGCTGCGTGAAGCCCAGTGGAGTGAGGCCTTGCTGGCCTGGGCGTACCATGATACGCCGTTGCCACAACCGCTCGATCAGGCGGGCGCGGAGACCCTTCTCAAACTCCGGGACACCATCACCGGTGAACACTCGGATAAACTTCAGGATCTGTACGCACAGGAAGGCTGGCTTGCGCGTGACCTGACTGCCCTCGCCCGCCCCTACCTGTCGGTCGTGGCGCGGGCCCAGATCATTGAACGACTCGCCCTCCTGCGCGAGGCCCGCGCCCTGGACGCCCTGAGCCACGAGCTGACGCATCCACACCGCGAGATCCGCGCCCTGGCCCTTCTGGCGCTTTCCCGCTCGGTCGGCCGGTTGAATCTGGGCCACGACGACCGGCAGACCCGGACCCTCGCCCTGCACACGGCCATCATCCGCGGTCAGTTCAGTGTCGGCCAGGTGCAGGAAGCCCTGACACTGCTGGGCGACGCCGGACACCCGCTGGCACGCAACCTCCTCACGACCGGGACTCTGGCGCTCCGGGTCGCGACGCTGGAGGTCCTGTCGCGTCAGCGTTCCTCGGCGCTCCACGACGACGTGACCGGCCTTCTGTATGCCGGCCAGGACGAACTGCGCGCCGGGGCACTCAAGGTCTTTGTGCGGAGTGGTCAGGTGCCGGCCGAAGCGGCGGCGGTCGTGCTTGCCCTTACGGCCGATCCCACCAGTTTTGTCCGGCTCCAGGCCACCAGGGCGGCGGCCCACCTGACCCCCTGTCCTCTGGAGCGGCTGTGGGTGCTCATGGGCGACGGGCACTGGTGGGTGCGGCGGGCAGCGGCCCAGGGGCTGAGCCAGACGCCGGCGGGCCAGAACCTGCTGCACCGTGCGCGCAGCAGTCACCCGGACCGCTTCGCCCGTGACGCCGCTACGGAAGCCCTCTCCGCCAGCACCGAACACACCGGCACAGCGGTGCCTTCGACGGTCCATGTCCGTACTCCATGGGTGGCGGGTCAGGCATGAGCATCCCGTACGTGGGCCTTTTTGAAGTGCTGATTCTGGGGTACTTCACCATCCTGAACTCGTTTTACGCGGTGGCCGTCTATGTGGCGACGCGCGAGCTCAGCCGCCATATCCGGCGCCGGCAAAGTGTCGCCTTATCTGAACTGCTCAGCCGGGAGTTCTACAAACCGGTATCGATTCTGGTTCCGGCCTACGGCGAGGAGGAGACCATCCGCGCCTCGGTCGATTCCTTTCTCGCGCTGCACTACCCGGAATTCGAGGTCATCGTCATTAACGACGGCAGCCAGGACAGCACGCTGCAGGTGCTCAAGGACGCCTATGACCTGGAACCTGTCGAGCGTAACCCCTCACGCGTGCTGAAAACCAGGCCTGTCCTGGGAGCCTACCGCAGCCGCCGGGTACCGAACCTGCTGGTCGTGGACAAGGAGAACGGGGGCAAGGCCGACGCGCTGAACGTGGGGCTGACCTATGCCACCTTTCCGCTGTTCTGCGCGGTGGATGCCGACAGCCTCCTGGACGCCGAGGCGCTGCTCAGGCTGGCGCGGCGATTTATCGAGAATGACCGTCTGCTCGCGGCGGGTGGCAGCGTCCGGATCATGAACGGCAGCCACATGCGTGACGGGCGCGTAAGTGAGCTCCGGCTGCCGGGCACCTGGGTCGAGCGCGTTCAGATCGTCGAGTACGCCCGGGCCTTTCTTGCGGGACGTACTACATTCAGCTCGCTGGGGCTGCTGCTGATCATTTCAGGTGCGTTCGGCCTTTTCAGGCGCGCCGATGTGATGGAAGCAGGGGGCTTCCTGGACGGGACGGTAGGGGAGGACATGGAGCTGGTCCTGCGGCTGCACCGCCACATGCGTGAACAGAAGCGCCCCTACGACGTGGAATTCGACATGGATCCGGTGTGCTGGACGCAATGCCCGGATTCGTTTTCATTGCTGCGGGTGCAGCGTGACCGCTGGCAGCGCGGGCTGTGGGAGGCGCTCTGGGCCCACCGCAAGATGTGGTTCAATCCCCGTTATGGCCGTATCGGGGTGGTGGCCCTCCCATATTTCCTGTTGTTCGAGGCGCTGGCACCCATTATCGAGGTGTTCAGTTACGCGTTCGTAATCGTGCTTGCCCTGACAGGACAGCTGGACCTGAGGTTTCTGGCGCTCTTTCTTCTGGTAGCGCTGCTGTATGGAGCTGTGGTGAGCGTGACGGCACTGTCGATCGAACTGTTTATGCGCGTGCACTTCCGTCGGCCGGTTGACCGCATCGCCCTGCTGCTCACAGCGCTGGGTGAGAACTTCGGATTCCGGCAGTGGCATGCGTGGGTGCGTTTCCTGGCCATTTTCAGGCTGGGCCGGCGCAGGGGGCAGTGGGGCAGCATGACCCGGCGGAAAATCAGAGCACGCGGCTTCTGAGCAGTTCTCCCGCGCCCGATTTTCACCTCCAGATTCAGGTGGTTATCACCCGGTGGTCCTGGCGCCTGACTGCGGTGCGTTTCACGGGACTTTGAGGCAATACCCGATTCCCCGGACCGTCCGGATGAGGCCGAAGCCACCCCGTTTCCGGAGCTTCCCTCGCAGGTTCGAGATATGCACGTCCACTAGATTGCTGCCGGCTGACGTGCCGTCCAACAGGCGCTGGGAAATTTCTGCCCGGGTGTAGACCCGCCCTGGATGCGTGGCCAGCAGGTTCACGAGGTCAAATTCCTTTTCGGACAGGCCCACTTCATGGCCTTCGTAGTAGCACCGCCGCTCGGCGGGGGAGACCGATAGCGGCCCGACTGACGTGACCTGAGCCACCTGCCTGGGGCGCAGCAACGCGTGGACCCGGGCCACGAGTTCCTCAGCATGAAAGGGTTTCGTCAGATGGTCGTCGGCCCCCGCTGCGAACACGCTGACTTTCCGGTCCACCTCGTCGCTTGCTGTCAATACCAGGAGAGGCACCCGGCTGGTGCCCCGAAGCCCCCGGATCAGCTGCTCACCTTCATCATCAGGTATTCCCAGATCCACGATGATCATGCCCGGGTGATGGTCCCGGGCACCGGAGTGGCCTGCTGCGCCGTCTGGGAAAGTGAGCGCCTGAAAGCCTGCCTCTTCAAGAACCTGTGTGACCACCCGGGTACTGCCGGGACTGTCCTCGATGACCAGGATCTTCGGGAGCCGGGAGCCGGCTGGAGCAGCGCCATGAGTCGGCATCCGCCAATACTAGGGGGCTTTGATGGGTGTAAACCACGACGTAGCTTGACGAGCTTCGACCGGTAATCCCAGAGGTCTGCAGGTTGTCCTGGCTTGCTTAGGACGACGGCTGGCGTGGTAGAGGGTCTGAGACCAACTCTTCGGCCGGCAGTTGCACCTGCTGAAGGCCACGAATCCGGCGACCCCAAACATGGGTGGACCATTGGCCGTTAGCGACTCTGCGCCACAGGATCCGTGGTCAGGACGTCTCGTGCTGGCAGGAGCGTGGCGTTCAGATTGCAGGTGATGGCATTGTGGGCTGGTTGTACGACTATGGTTTTTCATGACATCTCGGGAACTCACGGTAAACGGATCATTGACGGAGCATTTGAGTCCTGTCCTACAGCCGTTACCAGCCGGCTGCACCCTGGTCCGGCACGGGTTGACCCTGCTTTCCTTACCTCACTAACCGGATCACCAGCCGGTTGAACAGACTGATATGCAATGACCTACAAGGGACGGCTGTTCAGCATTCCGATGTTCGCCGAGTCGGTCGCGCTGATCTACAACAGAAGCTGGTGCCCACGGCGCCGACCACCTGGGCGGCCTTTATGAGCGCGGCGCAGAAAAACACCGGTAACGGCCGGTTCGGCTTTCTAACAGACCTCAGCGACGCGTACGCCAACTACGGCGTTATCAGTGCGTATGGCGGCTACATCTTCAAGAACAACGGCGGTACGTTGAACATCAACGACGTGGGCATCGCCAACGCCGGAGCCCAGAAGGCGGCGGCGCTTCTCAATGACCTGCGCTACAAGGACAAGCTGATTCCCGGGGGCGTGTCCTTCGACGCGGCCAAGGGCACCTCCATGGACGGGCGGCTGCCATGCTGGTGACTGGACCGTGGGACATGGGGACATCAAGAAGGCCGGCATCAACTTCGGGATCACGACCATCCCGACTCCTCCGGGCGCGAGTGGCCGGTGGAGCCCCTTCGTGGGGGTGCAGGGCGTGGTGATCAACGCCTACAGCAAGAACAGGGTGGCGGCGTCGATGCTGGCCAGGTCGCTGGCCACCAGTGCGTCGCAGGTCTCGTTCGCGCGGGCCGGAGGACGGATTCCGGTGAGCTTCGCAGCGTGGACGACCCTGAAGGCCGATCCGGTGATTTCCGGGTTCAGCAAGGCAATTTCAGTGGGCACGCCGATGCCAAACGTTCCGCAGATGGGCGCGGTGTGGGAGCCATGGGGCAATGCGGTGGCCCAGAGCGTGCAGAAGGCCAGCCCCAACTACAAGACCATCCACGACGTGGCGCTGAAGGAAATTACCTCCAGCATCAAGTAACCGGGGCCGGCATCTCCACTCGGCGGGCCCCCGGTTCTGCAGAGAAGTACGTTCCGCCACAGGAACCAGAGCGGACCGACAGCCCGCCCACTGTCCGCCTCGGATACCTCCTCAACCACATCGACCAGGTGAAGTCGGAACCCTGCTCCCAGCGCGACTGGGGGCTTTTTCTACACCGTCAGTTGGTTGCCGGATCAGGGCAGCAAAGTCCATGTGCCCTTCTGCACGCCTGATTGCCGGCCCTGTCTATCAGAACAGGGTGCTGGAGAACCTGGCTGGACCAGCTGCCGCAGCTGCTGCTGGGACATGATCTCCGCGCTCAGGAACCCGCAGAAGCCCGCAGGATGCACCGGAAATCGTTGACGTTCGTCCCGGTGGGGCCCGTAAATACCAGGTCGCCGAGACGCTCGAAGAACGTGTGAGCGTCGCTGCGGTCAAGGTACTTGCGGGCGTCCAGGCCCAGGCTCCAGGCACGCTCGAGCGTATCTGGCGTGATAACCGCTCCCGCAGCCGGACTGCTGCCGTCTGTTCCGTCGGTGTCTGCGGCCAGGGCATAGATTCCTGGCGCTTCCAGCGCGAGGCTCAGAAGAAATTCCAGGTTCCGTCCGCCCAGCCCGCCGTCCCGCCGGACCACCGTAGTCGTTTCACCCCCACTCAGCAGCGCCGCGCCGGGGGGTAGGTCGGAGGCGGCGTGCGCATGGTCGGCGGCGGCTCGCCGCGCATCCCCCGTCACGCCCTCCTGCCAGATTTGCGTCTGCCAGCCCTGCGCTTGAAGGTCGCCTGCCGCCGCACGCAGGGCAGCCGACCCTCCCGCAATTACCCGGTTTTCAACATGCTCGAAGATCGGGTCGCCGGGCTTGGGGGTCTCCGGCCACTCGCCCTGGTGGCCCCGCTCCAGGTGTATACGGACTTCCGGGGCCACGATGCCGTACCGGTCGAGCACCTCCAGCGCATCCCCATACGTACTCGGGTCCGGCGCTGTGGGGCCACTGGCAATTACGGACAGGTCGTCTCCGACCACGTCCGACACGATCAGCGAGACCACCCGTGCTGGAAAGGCCCGGGCGGCAAGCCGGCCACCTTTCAGGTGCGAAAGGTGTTTGCGAACCGCGTTGATCTCGTGGATGGTGGCCCCGCAGCGCAACAGTTTTTCCGTCAGGTGAACCTTGTGCTTCAGCGTCACGCCCCAGGGCGCGCACATCAGGGACGAGGCTCCTCCAGAAATCAGGCACAGCAGCAGATCGTCGGGGCCAAGGTCCTGCACGGCGTAGAGCGCCGCTTTCCCTGCCTGCACGCTGGCTTGCCCCGGAACTGGGTGGGTACTTCCCAGAACCGTCAGGTCCTGGATAGATTGAGGCAACTCTGATTGCCGCGCTATCACCACGCCGCTGACCGGCCCTTCGACCCGGGCGCGCACCATCTGTGCCATACCGATGGCCGCCTTTCCGGCGCTCAGAATGACAGTGCGTCCGCCGCATACAGGCAGGACGGCACCCTGCAGCGCCCGGGCCGGATGCCCGCCCTGTACAGCAGTATGGAAGGCGCGCAGTAAGACGGATCGAGGAGATGGGATGATGGTGGTCATATGAACCGTCCGTCGGTATCAGGGCGGTCGGCCTGTTCCTGGGTCCGCAGCGTCAATTCACTGGCGAGACAGGATGGGTCAGGAGGAAGGGGGGCCTGTGTCCAGTCCGCGCCGCTCGGCTCCTGCGTGCCGGTCTGGTTCACCAGCAACAGGCGGCTGATGCCTGGCGGCCGAGCGTTGTTAGTGAATGTGCGCAGTTGCATGTCCTCTTCGGTTCCCGATGTTGCCACCCGGTGAGCCCGGGACAGACACAGCAGGCTGCGCCGGGTGCGCGCCAACTGTCTGGCGCGCACCCGGCAATGAGGTTTGCCTTGCTGCTCCATATGCCGGGTCAGCGGGGTGGGTACTGGGCCACCTGGCGCCGCGCACCCGTACGCCCCCATCATCTGTACGCTGCCAGGTGCTGAGCAGAGCGGTGTGGCAGAAATCATTCCTCACGAAGCTGCGCCCTGAGCTCCTGTTTTTCGTAATCGGTAAGGTGGAGCCAGTGCTCGCCGCGCATCCCGGCAACCATGGCCCACAGCAACACCAGCGAGGGCTGCTCACCGATGACCAGCAGGCGGCGGTACGCTTCGACCGGACCGATCTGGCGCAAATCTCCGACCGTCAGAATGCCGGCATGCCTCAGCAGCCGGGCACTCTTATCTCCCAGGTTCGGGAGGAGGCCAACCTGAGCCGTGTCGGGAGGAAACATACCTTCAGCGTAACGGAGTCACAGAGGCCTGAACACTGCCGCCTCTGCCCTTCCTCGGCCCTGGTTCAGCTCGAATGGTCGGCCATGCGCGATAGACGAAAGGATACATGCGCGACAGAACAAGGGGGGGCCTGAACCATGACCTGGCGCCAGACACCTGCCCCTTACCTATACGGCCCTTATCGAACCGCATCAGGTCCCCGATGCAAGTGGTCCGCCCGCGAAAAGTCACTCGAAGGCGGCTGCGGGACAGCCAGAACCTGAAAGGCTCAGCAACTGCGCCAGGTTACTGATCACGGTGGAGGATTCGTTCAATGGCTGAGCTGGCCGGCATCACGTGCCGGAAGGGACACGGGCGCTGCTTCACTCATGAAGCCCAGTGAGGCCGCTAGCCCTATGCTGGCGCATCCAGGGCCGAACCTTGAAGTTTTTCAGCCGGATGCCTGTTACAGGCGCAGTGGGGGAGATTGAACATTACGATCCCGGCTCCGCTTGTCGTGAGCCCATGTACCTGCCCTTACAGGATGATCGGGAGCCATCCGGGGTGAAAACCCACTGCCGGGTCCAACTTCCGGGCAGCATGCATGCCACAGTCATCGCATGAGTCTGATTATCGGGCACCGCGGGTCACGTCACCTCTGGCCCGAGAACACCCTCGAAGGCTTTCGCGGACTCCTGGCAGCTGGCGCTGACGGGGTCGAGTTTGACGTCCATCTGACTGCGGATAATCAGGTAGTCGTGATTCATGACCCCACGCTGGAGCGAACGACTTATGGGACTGGCCCGGTCACTCAGCGAACCCTCGCGCAACTTCAGTCCATCCGCCTGCACGACAGCGCCGAAAGCCTGCCAGGCCTCGAGCAGGTACTGAAGGTGTTTCAGAACAGCTCCCTGGAAGTCCACATCGAGCTCAAGTCGGACCACGCGGGCCACCCGTATCCTGGCCTGGAAGCGCGGGTGCTGAGCGCCGTCCACCAGTACGGGCTCGGGCAGCGGGCGATCCTGACGTCCTTCGATTTTGCAGTGCTGGAGAATGTGCGGCGGCTTGACCGTTCTGCCAGGGTCCTGTTCTCGGTCGATCACCGCACCCTGGACCGGGCCGGCGGGTTTAAGCCGGCCATGAGGCAGGTGGAAATGCTCCCTGACGTCTACGTAGCCGTTGAGCATTCGCTGCTGAAGGGGAATCTGCAGCAGTTCGTCCTGGGGTGCGGAACTGACCGGATTGGGGTGTGGGTGGTAAACGGCGAGGCCGACCTCACATACTGGCTGACCATGAACATCCGCCAGATCACGACCGACCGAGTGGATCTGGCCACGAAGCTTCGGAATCTGGATCTGTAGTGCGTGCGTGCAGTGCCAGAGGGGGCGCAGCCTGGAGCACCCCGAGGTGTTGCACAGGGCGAGCCAGGAGCGATTCTGAACGCTGGTCTGTTGCGCGAAGTGTTCGGCCTGAAGGCACATTTTCTGATCGACCCCGACACTGGCAAACCACACGTCAATCCTTACGCTTTGGCAAGATAGCTCCTGGGTTCAGGTCAGCGCGTCCCACAACGGGCAGGGCGAACAGGATTTCGGTGGCAGGGCAGGGCCACCTGCTGGATCCAGCATGAGTACCCGGTTCCCACGCTGGGTCTCCATCCACCCTGGACATGCCGACCGACCTTCGACGACCAGAAAGGTGCGAGGAGGATGGCAGAAGATCAGTCGGAATGAGTAGGCGCACCCTCCGCACCGGGCCGGTCCATCTCACACGCGGGGCAGCAGCTGTGCACCCGGAATGCCCAGACGGGCCGAGGTCCTGGATACCGGCGAGGAACTGGCATGCTGGCGGCCAACTGCGTTCTGGATGACCTGGAAACCTACCTCGGAAAAGGATGACGCCCGGGTGCACCGGCGGCCTCCCCGCTGGGAGTGGGGCTGGAATGTCCGACGTGGATGGGCGTCCACAGTGCGTCAGTCGTGAAGAGGGTTCTTCGGCACTCACTTTTCACTTGCGGGGTTAGTACGACTGCAATAGAATTGATAGATGGCCACCCTGGCACCACCGAAAGTCTTTGATCAAGTGCGGGCCCTGGCCCATGAGATCCGCTTCGACCTGGTGCGTCACCTCGCGCAGGGGGAGCGCTGCGTCTGTGACCTTGAGGATCTGCTCGACCTGCCGCAGTCAAAGGTGTCGTACCACCTGAACATCCTGCGGGAAACAGGACTGATTCATTCCGAGCAGCGTGGAAAGAATGTGTACTACCGACTCGAACCCCGGGCCCTGTACCAGCTTGGCGGAGTGTTGCTCACCGAGATTTTTGAGTCTGACCGGGCATTGACCCATCAAACCAAACGGATATGCTAACGGCATGAGCCCCCGCGTCCTGATCCTCTGCACCCACAACAGCGCCCGGTCACAGATGGCCGAAGCGCTCACCCGGGAGGCCGCCCGCAAAGCTGGGCTGGACCTTGAAGTCCACTCCGCCGGCACTGAATCGACCCACGTCAAGGACGATGCCAGAACTGTCATTGCCGAACTTGGTCTAAGTCTGGACGGCCACACCAGCAAGACGCTGTTCGACGTGCCCGACCGACAGAATTTCGATTACGTGGTGACCGTGTGCGACAGTGCTGCCGAAGCCTGCCCGGTCTACCCGGGCAAGACAGAGCGCCGGCATTACCCGTTCGTTGACCCCAGTGGCGGCGGCCTCGACCGCTGGCGGGCTGTGCGCGACCAACTCCGGACGCAGTTTGAAGCGTTTGTCCTGGCGCTCAAAAACGGTCAGCCCGTCCCAGACTCGTACCCGGACAGCCCTCAGATCACGGTCGCCTGACGTGCCGCTGTCCAGTCCTGTCCCCCTGCCCCGGGCCCTGGCTGCCGAGGGGATCGGTACTTTCGCGCTGGTGTTTTTCGGCCCAGGTGCGGCTGTCGTGCAGGCGCAGACGGGAGCGCTCGGACACCTGGGGGTTGCCCTCGTGTTCGGCCTGACGGTCACGGCCGTGATCGCCGCACTCGCTCCCATCAGTGGGGCGCACATCAACCCCGCCGCCACCGTCGCCCTCACACTGGCCGGCAAATTTCCCCGGTCACGTGTTCTGCCTTACGTCCTGGTGCAACTGATCGGCGCGGCGCTCGCCGGCTTCGTTCTGCTGGCCCTGTTCGGCATGAAAGGCAACCTGGGCGTCACCGTTCCGGCTGGCACTGTCCTTCAGGCCTTCGTGCTGGAGACCGTGCTGACCTTCTTCCTGCTGCTGGTCGCTCTGCGCTCGGGGTTGCCCTGGGTGGTGGGGGGCGTGGTGGCCCTGGAAGCAGCGATGGGCGGGCCCATCACCGGCGCGAGCATGAACCCGGCGCGGTCGTTCGGCCCGTCTCTGGCCAGCGGCATCTGGACGGCGCACTGGCTGTACTGGGCCGCGCCACTGCTGGGTGCCGCGCTGGCGGCGGTGGTCAATCATTTTCTCTCTCCAGGTGAACCGGTGGAAGCCCAGCCCCGCAGGGCGCAGGAATTCGTGCTTACACGAGAATCCATATGACGTCCCCAGCCCGCGTTCAGTTCAGCTGTGCCAGAAATACAGCCCGCTCGCCGTTGGCCGAGGTGCCGCTGGCACATCACGGCGGATGCCGCTCCGACCTCATCTCGGTCGGTTCAGCACCAGCGGAGGTAAACCCCTTGACCTCCCAGGTGCTGCACGGGTGCCGTCTGAACACCGATCACCTGCGTGTCAAGGGCACGGCCCCGCCACTGAAGCCGCACTTCTCGTATGTGATCACGAGGTGTGACTGTGCGCAGCTGAACTATCCGAGTCTTCCGTTCGCCATCCGCCGTGGGTCCTGGTGGTCTGAGGACCCGGCCGGTTCAACCGGCGCCGACGAGGACCGCCACGCAGTCTTTTGGCGCGTCAGCGGCCAGATCGAGAGCCGTATCATGCAGTGGGTGGGGGATCAGTCATGAAAATCGCGGTGTTCGGAGATGTGCACGGCAACCGCTTCGCGCTGGACGCGGTGATACAGGATATAGAACGTCACCAGCCGGACGCCTGGGTGAACCTCGGGGACCAGCTGTTCGGTGGGGCGGACCCTGCGGGAGCGTGGCAGGTCCAGCAGGAACTCAAGGCGAAATATGGTGTGCTGGAAGTGCGCGGCAATACCGATGAACGCCTGGGCCAGGAGCTGACCGAAAAGACCGAAAAACGCGAGATGCTTTCCTGGTTGCACGGGGTTCTCCCGGAAGGCACCGGGGCGTACGTCGCTGGACTGCCGACCAGCGTCATCCTGGCAAACGGCGAGGTGATCGCTGCCCATGGTACGCCGGACAGTGCCTGGACATACCTGCTGCTCGATGGGAAAGCATGGGCAGGTGACGACCTGGTGCGCCAGCGCCTGGGCGGGATCGGCAGCGCGCGGGTGGTGCTCGTCGGTCACTCCCATCAGGAGCACGTCCGGCAGATCGGCTCCGTTACTATCGTCAATGCGGGTGCGGTCAGTCGGCAGAAGGATGGCAGCCCCCTGGCGCGCTGGGTGCTGCTCGAAGGTGGAGACGGGTCCTGGAACGTCGCCTTCCGGCGGGTGGCCTACGATGTGGAAGCAGCTGCCCGGTGGGCGGAACAATACGCCCATAAAGGCGCTCAGGAAGCGGCGCAGCTGAGATCCGGATTGTCTCATGGAAAGTCTTGAGGCCGTTGGGAAGGCAGACAGTCAAAACTAAACATGAGCGACCCTGGTTTCCGCGCTTCGCCTGGAATCGTCCAACCGGAACAGGCCACCCTTCCATGAAAGATCACCCCCAGCTACCTGAAGAAGAGAACGTGTGTCAGGCCTGTCAGATTCCACGAATTTTAAACTAAGCCTGATTAGTGCCAAAACTGAACGCGAATCTTGCAGGGGACTTACACTCGGGAACACGGAGCGTAAGCCTATTCTGAGCGGTTCTGGGCCCAGATCGTTTTTTATCGTCTAGCACGCATTCCTGCGTATTTGTCTGATGGGGCAGGTTAGGAAAGTGGATCTGGAGGTATACGGGGCAGAACTCATCGGGCTACAAAGGTTCTACAGGGCCAGCTGTCACGGATCAGCGTGGGAGTCGACCCGTGACACTATGATGTTTTCCCCGACAATAGTGTGGGTCAGCAGATGGTTGGCGTGATGACTGCCCCCCATCACCGCATCCCGGTACAGCCGTTCAGATTCAAAGCCCCAGAACGTGCCGCCCCCACCCGTCACGTCCAGAACGAGGTTCGGCACCTGCTTCGCCCGATACACCGCCCGGGAGTTCGCAACCCCAATCCAGGCGGCCCGCAGCCCCCATGGTTTACCCCATTTGACCCGTTGCTCGCCACCGGGTCGATCTGCGCCTGCAGCGGCCTCAGATCCCTCCGTCAGCACAACCGGCACCCCACTGAGGTGCCGGCTGCTGTCTGCCTGGGAATTTGCTGATGGCTTTGCGCAGGTTACATTCGCACCGGACGGTCAGTTCCGGTGTCCAGCGTGCCGTCCTTGGGTAGGTCCGCCCCTTTGCCACCGCCCAGCGTGGCTGCACCCAGGATCAGGCCCAGGGCCAGCAGGAAGCCCCACGCCGCCGTGCTCGCGGTCTTGCGGGCAATGCGCTCGGTGGCGGCTGCCGTCTCTTCCGCCTGCTTGCGGACCTCAGTGGCCCGGGCACTGATTGCCTGTGCCGTCGTCTGCGCTTCGGCCTCACTCAAACCCTGGCGTTGCAGACGGGTCACGAACTGCTCCCCGCTCAGTGCATTGGTGATGCTATCGAGGCGGTTGGTCACGAACTCGTCCAGGCTGCTGACATTGTTCAGGTTGCGGCCCAGATCCCGGCTGGCGCGCTGCACGATCCCGCTCACCACGCGTGTGGCAGCGGTGGCCTGCTCCTCACTCAGTTCGGGCGCGCTTTCGCCGATGATCTGCCCGATCTCCTGCTCGTCCAGGCCGTTGAGTACGTTCTGCACCGGATCGCTCTGGCCTGCGGGGCTGTTCGCTGCGGCGCCACCCGCCTGACCTGCGGCGTTCGCGGCGCTGCCCAGAATGTTACTGGCGGTCCGGAAACCGGCGGTCAGGGCATTGCTCAGCACCAGGGTGGTCAGCAGGGCCAGCAGCGTGCCGGTGATCAGGCCGTTGAACCGGCCCTGCGCAGGCGTGAGGTACCCCGAGGCCCGCGCGGCGGTCAGCCCGGCCAGGAAGGCGGAAATCAGCAGGCTCAGGCCCAGCCAGATGACGGTGCCGATGGCTAGGCCACGGGCGGTGTCGGCGCCGGCTCCAAAAGCCACCCCGAGCGCGCTTAGGGCAAGCTGGGTGACGATGCCTACCGCGACGCCGGCAATCACGCCGGTCCAGTTGATGCGGGTCAGAAAGTTACCGTGATCGACTAAGGTCATTGTTGCTCCTGGGAGAAGTAGGCGGCTTTCCGCGTTTATCGGAAGGCCTGGGCGAGGAGGTACTCGGCCGCTCAGCGGCGGTCGATCTTGCCTTCCAGGGGCTCTGCTGCATCCTGAATCGCATCTACACTTCGCTGCGCCAGATGCACGCTTCCCGCCGGCTGCCTGCTGCCGACGGCACCGGTTTCGACGACGTCCAGAACCTCCCGGCCCACATCCGCTGTGAACGTCTCAGTGTCGGTGACAGTCCGCTTGCCGACGCTGACCTCCTCGGTGACGAAAGCCTGTTTGCCGATGTCGGCGCGCTCGGCTTCCAGCTCGACCCGCAGGATGACGCTGGCGTCGCCCAGCTGGACCTCGCCGGTTACTGGACGGGTCTCACGGACGACGTGGCGGTCAATCACGATCTCTTCGCGCTGGAGGGGCACTTCGACCCGCTGCGTGACGGTTTGGACTTGTTTGCCGATCTCCACGCTTCCGGCAACCAAGCGGTCCTTGTTGACCACCAGGCGCTCTTCAAGCAACTGCAGTCGGCCCGGCGCTGTGAACAGCGTATCGGTGTCGTCCTCGTCACGGTAGTTGAAGGCCGTCCCGGTCTGGAGCGGGCTGTCCACCGCACGCAGCACGCGCTCGTCGGCGACCTGGTTCTGGTACACCGTGTCCTGCCCCGGCCCGTAGGCGGACAGCTCTCCGGCATGCTCGCGGGTCAGTTCGTCGAAGTACACAGCGTCGTCGGTAATGCGGGCCATGCCGACCGGGACCATGATTTCCTTGGCCACGAACCAGCTGCTGGCGTCCACCACCAGATAGCGGATGCGGCCGGTCTCGTCGGTGAGGGCCTCGCGGATGGTGCCCATCTGGCTGCCACCCATACCATAGGCTTTTTGTCCAACGGGACTGCCCAGGCCACCCAGGTCATGTGCCGATCGTGAAATCGGAAATAGTCTCGCCATCCAAGGTCTCCTTGGGGTCGGAGTGAGTGAGCCACCCGAACTGAGGAAGTCTGACGGATGGGTCAGCCCGCTTTTTGCGAGACGGATAAAGGGCAACGCCATTCATCTTAGAAATGAAGAGGTACGGAAGATTCCTTCTGGAAGCGACCAAGGCGGGCGCCGAGAAGCCCCCGCGCCCCGGCCCCAGACCGTCCTTGACTGACAGGTGAGTACAGACAGGGTTGCCATCCCACTCTATTTGGAGTTCTTTGCGTGATGGGGCTGGACGGTACAGAGGCATTTCTCCTCTGGGGCCACGCAACAAATGGGTGCGGGATATCCGGCGTGATGGATTTTCCTGCCCGTCCGAGGCAGGCCGCCTACTGATGGAACAAAGTGTTATCCACCGAACTTCATGGCCTTGTCGCGGTGCACCGGATCAGCAGCCGGAAGGGCCCTGTCGGCAGGGCCCTTCCGGCTGCTGGACCAGGGCTGTCAGGGCAGCGTGTTCCAGCGGACGGAGTTGGCGATGCTGCGGGCGAAACGGCTGTCAGCTGAGGTGCCAGGGGTGAAGGTGCCGCTGTCACCCGTTTCGTTGAAGTTGGCAGCCTGACGCTGGGCATCCTTGATCGCGTTGGCGTTCGTTCCGCAGAAGGCGGCTTCCCATGTCAAGAACATGGTCATTCCCCCGGCAGGAACACTACCAAAAGCGGAGGCGTTTAGTTCGGCGGCGATCATCTGCTGCAGAAGCTGCATGCGGGCCTGATCCAGTGCACTGCGTTTTGCTCCAGAGGTGGTCTTCGAGATGTCACTCCAGAACCCGCCCATCAGATCCGAGGATCCAGGGGTGCCAAGGGAACCGGCGTTAATGACCTTGCCGCACAGGGTGGTGTCGCCCAGGACACTGGTCACTCCCGGGAAGGTATTTCCGAAAGCAGAGCCGCCAGTCCAGGCGACGAGCGCCAGTTGTGGGTGGGTCTGCCAGAATCCCTGGGTGCGCGTCACGCCACGGCCCGTGTTCTCGAACATGCACGTGACCGTTTCGCCCATCTTCAGGTTGATGGTGGCGGTCTGCGTGGCCAGGTCACCCAGGCCGGTGCTGCTTCCGGTCGACAGGCAGGCGTATGGGGTGTTCGGGTCGGCGCTGCCACCGATGCCGGTCAGGGTCCAGCCCAACTGGGTGCTTTCCCTGACGGTGTACGTGCCGGCTGCGAGCCCCGTCTGGGTGTTCACGTTGGCGCCGTTGGCTGTGGCGCCCTGCAGCGTGAAGCCAGAGTAGTTCGTCCCGGTTGTCGTGAACGCGAAGCTGCCATTGGCTGGCAGGGCGTTCTTGATAACAACGATGGTGCCGGGCGAATCGCTGTTCACAATGGTGCAGGTCTTGTTGTCGTTCAGGTCGAGGGTCACGTTCCCGGTTGCGTCACAGTCACCCGTGATGCTGTCCATGGTGTAGCCGGGGGGCAGAGTGCCTTCGCCGACCTTGTACTGTCCAGGTGCATAGGTGCCGGGGACGCCACTCTCGACGGCTGCGCCACTGACGTTCAGCGGGAAGTCGCTGACGGTCTTGGTGCCTCCGAAATCGTTCTGGACTACCTTGATGACGGTCAGCTTCGGCAGGCGATTGTTGTTGAAGGTCACGGCTCCGGCGCAGTCCGGCAGGTTGATGCCTGCCTGTTGTGCGGCGACTGCGGCCCATCCGGCGGCCGGCGTTTCCTCAGCGGAGTACGTGCCGGGCTCCAGGTTACCGACGACCACATTGCCTCGAGTCTGACCGGCCGGGATCGTGATGGACGGGGTACCAACAGAGGCTCCTGCGCCGTTCTTGACCGTGAAGCTAAAGGTCTGATCGGTCGACTGAGCGCTGGGAATGGTCTTATTGATGGTCAGGCTGACGGACGCAGACGAGCTGATGTTGACGGCTGCACTGGCAGTGGCGCTGGCGCCGTCGGAGCCGGTCAGTGTGGCTGCGTCACTCAGGACGCCGCTGGTCACCCGCTTGGTATCCAGGCGGACAGTCTTGTCGAAGGTGACCGAGCCTGCAGCGGTCTGCCCGGTGACGGCCCAGTTAACGGGTCCAGTCACGAACGTGCCGGCGGTGTAGCCACTGAACGCGCCGATGCTGGGCGTCGCCACGGCGAAGGTCAGGCCCGTGCCGGTGATGGACTCACTGTCTGCCACGTCGGCCGTCGCGTTGGTGGTCGTGCCTGTCGTCACGGTGGCCTGCGCCCGTGCCTCCGTCGTCCCAGGAACCGCCACACCTGTCACCAGGTCAGTGTAGGTCGCCGTGGCTACGTCGTTGAACACGGTATTCGCAAGGTCGGAGGTGGTGGCCAGGCTGTACGAGTGCGTCAATACCAGGACGTTCGCTGTATTGGCCGGAACATTCACCGGACCAGACGACCTGGTATCGATCAGGGTGCTCTGGTCGCTGCCCTGATACATCCTGTCCGTCACGTTGACCGTGATGGTGCGCGCTGCTGGATTTGTCGCGTACACATTCGTGAGCAGCGTCACGTTTCCCGGAACGACCGTCTTGATTTCCCAGGCGACGCGGATCTGCACCCCCAGGTCCGAAACGGCGCCAGGAGCGCACACGTCCCCAAAGTTCAGGGTCGCGGGTGTGGGTTGCTTTCTGACGTCCCAGACCTGATCGCGTCCCTGGGAGGCGGTCATGGTCTTGCTAAGCTCCTGGGGCTTGATTTCACGCACGGGGAGCGGAATGGTGCGTTTGCCAGTGCTGAAGTCCGTTTTTTCGAACATGTACGCCTGCAGGGACGACCCGGGGTATTGCGCGGCGCCCAGGGCCAGACGCAGGGTATAGTCGACAACACAGGGCTTCCCCTTATCCAGGGTGACATTCATGATGGTGTAGACCACCTGGTCAGCCCCGCCCGTGACCGATCCCCCAACCCTCTGGATGTCCACGTCAATCTGACAGGACGGGTCCGACTTGGCGGCATTGATGACTGGCACCGTGACGACGTCATAGCCGGTCTTGCCGCTGGTTTTGTGGTCGGCAGCAAGAACGACGCTGAACGACGTGGTGGCATTGGCCTGGTTTCCGACGGACATGGTCAGGCGGTGAGGCACCAGATCCAACTCGTTCCAGCCTTTGCCGAGGTTCCCCGAAGTGTAAGCGCTGTCCGGACAGATAAAGTCACCGCTGCTGTTGGGCAGGGTGATGACCGGCGATCCATCATTCCGGCAGCCTTCCAGGGTGAAATTCACCTGGTTAGACGTGGGAGCCGGCGTGGAAAATGCCTGAGCCGCCAGGGTTCCAGCGGATGGTGCTGGGCTGGCCGAGACCGTTTCGGGCGTTTGGACTGATGTGTTTCCGCAGGCGGTGATGAGGGCGAACAATGAGGCGGTAAGCAGGCGCCTAACGACCTGCCCCCGGCCTGACAGGGCCGTGGTTGACATGAACACCTCTGGCAAAGAAGTGAAAATACGACTGACTCAGGATCCGGAATACTGTCCTACGTCACCTGTCCATAAGAACCACCTGACACGGCGTCCGGCCGTGCCCACAAGAGGTTTCTGCTTTGCAGGAGTACTATCTTCGCGTATGGTGGCCGACTGCAGCCGTCCTGACGTCTCGTTCCTCCACGAGATGAGGGCGTATGAAAAATTTAACATTCGTAAGACATAGATGCAAGAAATTTCACCAAAAACGGACCTACGGTCAGAATGAGTAGCAGATTGCAGAAGTTTTAACGCGGGAAGTGTTCAACGGCTGGTGGAGGATGGGTCTGGCGCGATAACAGGCGGTAGGAAGTCTTACTGCACCGGTGCTATGGGGTAATGCATGGGCTGCTGGCACCCCCTGGGGGTCACTTTGGCGACTTCAGCGAGTGACATTGTTTGCCTTATCGCGAGAACGGGGTCTTCTCATCTTCCCTTAATCACAGGTCGGAAAGCGGGCAGAGCACATCAGCGCCAGGGGATCGCCGCTCACTCCATAGCAAGTACATCACGCTCTTGACAACGTTTTCATACATAGAGTAAGCTCGCCCGACAAGCACAATTCGCTGGCTTCCTGGCTGCAGCAGGCCACCTGCACAGGCTATTCTTTCCACCTCTTCTCCTGAAGCGGGGCGACCTAGAGATGAACAGAAACGTGACGATCAAAGACATCGCCAAGGCTGCGGATGTGTCCATCAGCACCGTGTCGCGCACCCTGAACGGATCGTCCATGGTGGCCCCGGATAAGCAGCAGCGCGTCCTGGAGGCGGCCTCCCGCCTGGGGTACGAGCCCAACGCTGCGGCGCAGGGCCTGGTGCGCGGCCGGTCTATGACCATCGGTGTGCTGACGCAGGATATCGCCAGCCCGTTTTACAACGAAGTCGCGCGAGGAATCGATGCGGGCTTCGTCGGCACCGGCTACCAGCCGATCTTCGTTAATGGTCACTGGGAAGTGCAGGACGAGTCCGCCGCCATATCCGCGCTGACACGGCGGCAGGTCGATGGCCTGATCATTCTGGGAGGACGGCTGGCCGACGAGCAGTTGCATGCCCTAGCCGCGCGCTTCCCGCTGGTGCTCGTCGGGCGGCGGGTCGCCGGCCTGGAGCGGCGCGGCCTTACCGTGGACAACGTTCATGGGGCGTGGCTGGCCACGACCCACCTGATTCAGATGGGACACCGGCGCATTGGTCACATCACCGGGATGGCGTCGCACCGGGACGCACTCGACCGTCTGGAGGGGTACCGGCTGGCCCTGGCCGAGGCCGGCCTTCCGTTTGATCCACAACTCATCTTCGAAGGGGATTTCCACGAGCCTTCCGGCAGCCGGGCGGTGGATCACTGGCTGGCGCAGGGCACCGCGTTTTCCGCCATTTTTTCCGCGAACGATCAGATGGCTTACGGCGCGCGTCTCGGCCTGTACCGCAAAGGCATGCGAGTTCCGGAGGACGTTTCGCTGGTCGGTTTCGACGATCTTCCAGCCTCACAGTTCGCCCTTCCTCCCCTGACCTCGGTTCATCAGCCGCTGTTCGAGATGGGTCAGCAGGCCGCGAGGCTGATTTTCCAGCAACTGCACGACGATGACACACCCACCGAAGCTCCGCTGCTGCCGTTGACGCTAAGTGTACGGGAGTCTGTCCGGTACGCCCGGAGTCCAGCACCCTGAGCCCGCTCTTTTTTCCTGACTTTGAAAACGTTTTCTTACTGACCGCCAGAACGAGCGGTCTGGAGGTTATGTATGTCGAGAAGCTATGTCCTTCCCTGCCTGCTCCTGGGTCTGAGCCTGACTCTGGCCGCCTGCGGAAACGCCGTTCCCCAGGCTGGCGGCACAGCGTCCCCTCCCCTGCGCCCCTGGACTACAGCACGGCCGCGCCGGCCGGCACCAATGGCGGGCCGACCAACACCTCCGGAGCGCTGCTGACCCCAGCCTAGACAGCCAATGCCGCGTCCAAGGGCAAGGCGCCCACCAACGAATTCTGGTCTTCGATCCTGTTCAAGCGCAATGCAGGAAACAACCACTCCGAAAATATGTTCGCGCATCCGCTGGCCATGCATGCCCGCCCTGGCGGCCTGGAGCTGAGTTATCCAAACCGGTCCCAGATCGTGGGCGCAACCGGCCTGGAAAAATACGAGTATCCGTATACCCCCGATCTCACGCTGGGAGTTGCCGGACTGAATTCGCCGGACACCAAGACGGACGATTTCGGTGACTGGACCACCACGGCCCTCTGGAGTGACGGGGCCCAGACCCTGCGCGCGACCTTCGGGCACGGGCTGCCGTTCGTGTACGCCACCAAGTCCGGCGGGGACGCCCAGGTCACCTTTGTGGCCACGCCGACCGTCTGGGCCAACTACGGCAATGTCCTGGGCGTAAGCGTCAATGGCCGGCATTACGGGATCTTCGCGCCTTCCGGGGCCGGCTGGGCAGTCAACAACACGGTGGCCACCTCCACCCTGGCCGGCAAGGACTACTACTCGGTCGCCGTCCTGCCTGACGCGTCCACCACGACCCTGAACGATTTCAAGACCTATGCCTACAACTTCGTCACCGGCAGCCAGGTGGGCTGGACCTACAGCCCGGCGTCCGCCACCCTGACGACCACCTTCAACGTCAGCACCGTGGCCAAAGAGGGCAGCGCGGCCGGCACCCTGATGGCCCTGTACCGCCACCAGTGGATGAATTCCAGCAGCGTGAACTCCGGCTATACGTATGTCTCTCCACGGGGCGAGATGAAGGTCGTGCGCGGCAGCAACAGCTTCTCCATGACCCAGAAATTCCAGGGCGTGCTGCCCTACCTGCCCGACAACGGCGCGGCGAACACGCTGAATAAGACCCAGCTGGCTGCCTACGTGAACGAGGCCAACACCAGCGCGACCCTGAACCCCACCGGTGATTCGTACTGGGTGGGCAAGGGGCTGGGCAAACTGGCCGAGCTGGTGCCGCTGGCCGCTCAGGTCGGCAACACCGCAACGCAGAACGCCTTCCTGGACGCCATCCAGCGTGTGCTGCAGGACTGGCTGGACGGCAGCGGCAGCAACCTGTTCTATTACAACTCCACCTGGGGCACGCTGATCGGCTACCCGCAGGGCTACGGCAGCGAGGAAGAACTCAACGACCACCACTTCCACTGGGGCTACTTCATCAAGGCCGCCGCGCTGCTGCAGCAGTACCGCCCGACCTGGGCCAGCGGCGCGACCCCCCAGGGCCGCACGTGGGGCGCAAGCATCAACGACCTGATCATGGACGCGGCCAACTGGACCACGACCACCAGCCAGTTTCCGCGGTTGCGCAACTTCGATCCCTACGCCGGCCATTCCTGGGCTGCGGGGCACTCCGGTTTCGCGGCAGGAAACAACCAGGAGTCCTCCAGCGAGGACATGAATTTCTCCTCGGCACTGATCAACTGGGGGTCGGTGACCGGCAACACGGCGGTGCGGGACCTGGGCATCTTCCTGTACACCAACGAGACGGCGGCCATCGAGCAGTACTGGTTCAACCAGAGCGGTGGCGTCTTTCCCGCTGGCTTCAACAAGCCTGCCGTCGGCATGGTCTGGGGAGACGGCGGCGCGTATTCCACCTGGTTCAGCGCCGAAAAGGAAGCGATCCAGGGCATCAACCTGCTGCCGATTCAGGCGGGCAGCCTTTACCTTGGCCGGAACCCGGCTTACCTGAAGACCAACTACGACTTCCTGGGCCGCGAGCCGAACACCTGGAAGGACATCTTCTGGTCGGCCTATGCCATGTACGACGCGGCAGGAGCCCTGACGAAGTTCGGTAGTGGCGCCTATACCCTGAAGACGGCGAGACGAAAGCGCACACCTACCAGTTCCTGCACAGCCTCAATGCCATGGGACAGGTGGACACCAGCGTCACGGCCAACGTGCCCAACTATGCGGTCTTCAAGAAAGGCACCACCCGCACCTACGCCGCCTATAACCCCACTGCCAGCCCCATCACCGTGACATTTTCCGACGGCGCCACACTCTCGGTTCCGGCCCGGCAGGTGGTCTCGTCCAGAGGCTCGGCCAGCAACACGTGCTCGGCCGACACGGCCGCCCCGACCACACCGGGGGCCGTGTCCTCGCCCTCTCAGAGCTCAAGTTCCGTCACCCTCTCCTGGGGCGCGGCCAGCGATAACTGCGGGGTCAGCGCCTACGAGGTCTACATGAACGCCGCGCTGAAAGCGACGGTCAGCGGGACAGGCACAACCATCAGCGGACTCGGCGCCGACACCGCCTACCTGTTCAAGGTCCGGGCCCGTGACGCCCTGGGCAACCTGAGCCCCTTTACCTCAGAAATCAGCGTGAGAACCCAGACGGGCGGCACAACCGCAGCTTCCCTGCCGGGCACCGTGACGACCAACGCCGGCGCCATCGCCAGCGGAACCTCGAAAACCTTTCCTGTGAACGTGAACTCCACCGGCACCTACCGCCTGTCGGTGCAGAGCACCTCCAGCCTGAACAGCCTCCTGATCAACGTGGCCTTTGCCGGCTCGAACTATGATCTGGCCGTAGACGCCGGGCAGACCGCCATCGCGGATTTCCTGAACGTCCCGGCGGGCTCGGGCGGCATCGTCATTACCGCCAAATCCGACAGCGTCAGCATCGGTCAGATCAGCGGCACGAACCTGTCGGCCCCGAGTGACCCCTGCGCCACCGATACCACGGCACCCAGCACGCCCACCAACCTGACAGCGCCCAGCAGAAGCAGCAGCAGCGTCACCCTGAGCTGGACTGCCAGCACCGACAATTGCGCAGTCAGTGGCTACGACGTGTACATGAACGGCGCCCTCAAGAGCACGGTCAGCGGCGCGGGTGCTACGGTCAGCGGCCTGAACGCCGTGACCACCTATGCCTTCAAGGTGCGCGCCCGGGACGCCAAAGGCAATGTCTCAGCCTTTACGGGCGACCTGAACGTCACGACAGCCAGTGCAGCCATCCCGGTTCCCGGCGTGATCAGCAGCAGCGTTGGCGCCATCGCCAACGGGGCCAGCAGAACCTTTGACCTGAACGTCACGGCGGCCAGCAACCTGCGTTTTCTGATCACCAACGCCAGCACCTCGGCCAGTACAGCCCTGACCGTCAGCTTCAACGGACGCAGCGTGCCCCTGTCCATCGGGGCCGGGCAGACCATTCCAGTAGATTTTGCCGGCGTCCAGGCCGGCATCCGGCCGCTGACCATCACGGCCAATTCCGCTGGCGTGGCTCTGGGCAAACTGGAGGCGGTGACCTACTAGTCCGGCGCTGATCACAGACAGCAGCAATGATGGCAGGCGGTCTTGATCTCAGGCCGCCTGCTTCGCCACCGATTCACCAGCCTCCCTGACTGTTCCAGGTAGGCCGACACTAATTACCCCTGGACCGGTGTCCGGTATGCTCTGCAGCATGACGCTGGTCCGCGCTACCGACGCCCTGATCCTGGCCAACCTCGCCGATCCGGTGTTGCGGGTCCGGGCCGTGGAGGCGGCCAGTCAGTACGACGTGGAGGTGCTGGTCAGCCTCACGGAAAGCTACATGCTGACGGCCAGCCGCAAAGGCGCACGTACCAGCGTCAAGACGATCCAGGCGTACTCGCTGGCGGTGCGTGAGTTCGTGCCGTGGGCGCAGCGCTCGGGTGTGCAGCTGCTGCGTCCGGGGCGGCGCGATGGTGGGCGGTTCGTATCGTGGCTGCAGACCCGGCCCTCCAACGGCAAGGGAAAGCAGGGGCGGCTGGCGGCGTCCAGTGTGGCGCAGTACGTGGCCGGCGCGCGTGCAATGTACCGGGCGCTCCGCTGGGCCGGGGCGACCGACGCCCAGCCCTTCGAGGAAGCGCATGTGCCGCCCGACCCCACGCCCGGAATCGTCAAGAACCCGCCGTATGCGGCGGAAATCGACGCGGCCCTGCCCCACTGCGAACCCAGGCTCGCGGCCCTGCTGCTGCTGTGCGCCCACGCGGGCCTGCGCGTCAGCGAGGCGCTGCAACTGCGCCTGTCGGACCTGAGCGGCTCGCAGCTCACCGTTGCCGGCAAGGGCGGTAAGGTGCGGCGCGTTCCGCTAGGGCGCCGGACCCGTGAAGCCCTGAGCACGCTGACCCCGGCCCGCGCTGACGGCCGGCTGTTTCACTGGACCTACGGGCAGGCGACCTACCGCCTTCAGAAAGCCTTCCGGGCCGCCGGCCACGGAGATGCCTGGCGTGGCTTTCACGCAGCGCGGAAGCATTCGGGCACGCGGCTGTATGCCGCCACGCGTGACTTTACCCGCGTGGGGCTGTTTCTGGGGCACAGCAGTGTGGACACGACCCGGCGGTATGTCGCGGTGCTCGACAATGATGTGTCGCGCGAGGTCGAGGACTTCTGAGCTTCGCGTACGCAGGACAAGAGCCGGCACCTGTATCTCAAAATGCCGGCTCCTGTTGAGGATTGAATTCGGCTGAATTGCACGACAGAGCGCGCCGATTCAGCTGGGCCCGCTCAGCTGTCGCGGACTTCTCGTGGTCCTTCGTCGGGATCAAGCAGATCCGATGCAGAACCACCGTCCGATCCGCGCTGAACATGGCTGTTGACGTAATCATCGTTGGCCTCAGCGCCAGCCACCGGCCGGTCGCCCCGTCCGCTGCGCACGCCCAGCTGCTCGACTTCCTTGTCGGTCAGGCCGGCCTCATCGGTGGTAACGTCTCCGTGGTTCACGCGGCGCTGTTCACGTTCATTGTCTGCCATGGTGTTCCTCCAGGTTTTCAGGGTCAGTCTTTTGTCTGGCTTTTCCCGCCGCCGCTTTCGCTGCCGTTACGGCGCCCGTCACCTTCTCGGTCATCGGCACTGCCGTGGTTGGAGCCGGGATTGCGCCGGCCATGCCCCAGACCGTTGTTGGTCTTGTCGTCGCCGTTGGGATTACGCCCGTCAGTCGAACCCTTGCTGCCTCCCGTGTCGTTTGTCATGGCTGTATCCTCCGCCGCCTATGTGGCTGCATCGTGAGCAGAACGCCAACAGGGCCTCGCGTGCCCTGTAGATGCCCTTCCTGAAGCGTTCAGGGTTCGGCGGGCCCACCTGTTTGCCCTACTGACCTGTGGGGTACAGGTCCGGCACCTCCTCCTGGGCATCGCCGGCGTCTGCATCCAGGGGCCGCAGCGCCCGGGTGCGGTTGATGTGCAGCAGTGCGTCGTACTGGCCGGCCGGGGTGGTCTCGACATAGTGGCTCCACCGCTCTGTAGCGGGCCGGTAGATCACCCCGATGAACCGTTGCAACTGCTCCTGGGTCAGGGCGCCGGCAACCGGAGCCCCTGCGCGCAGGTCCAGCCAGAAGCGCTCGCCGACCTCGTGCAGCAGGGCCTCCAGGCTGCCGTGCAGGCCGGGGCGCACATTCATCACCAGCCCCGGCTCATCCCAGTCGTGCGCGGCCAGGACCTGCCCGTCGTAGGTAGTCTGACCGATGATGAACGTGCTCTCGGGCCAGCGTTCCCGGGTCAGCTGGCCCAGGTTGACCTCGCCCCGCTGCCATCCCATCGCGCTGGCTCGGGCATCCCCCAGGTGCGAGTTGTGCGCCCACACGACCACCCGGGCCTCCTCGCCCCGCCCACGGGCATGCTCGACCAGGGCCTCAAGGGTCTCGACCATGTGCGTGTCGCGGATATTCCACGAACTTTCCCGCCCACGAAACATCGCCCGGTAATACTGCTCGGCGTTGCGGGCCAGCCGCGCGTTCTGCTCGGCGAAAAAATGCTCGTCGTCGCTCACCTGCTGCCCGGCGGTTAGTTCGGTCTCGCGGCGCTGCAGCTCGAGCAGCTGCTGCATGGCTTCCTGCTCGCAGGGCTCCCAGGCCCCGTGTTCGGTGGCGTAGCCGTAAGCCTGCGGGTTCTCCCCGAACATCTCGAAACAGCCGTAGCGTTCGCGTGCGCGCTGCGCCGCGTCCTGATCAACTTCCTGCAGGTACTCGATGACCGCGTTCATGGAGCGGTGCAGGCTGTAGAGGTCCAGACCGTAGAAACCCACCGGCCGCGCACGCCCGGACGCGTTGTGCGCCCGCAGCCAGGTCACGAACTCCTCGACCACGCTGTTGCGCCACATCCAGCGGGGAAACCGCTGAAAATCACCCAGGGCACCGGCGGCAGATTCGTCGGCTCCCGCGTCCCCCCGCACAAAGCGGTTGACCCGGTAGGCGTCGGGCCAGTCGGCCTCGACCGCGACTGCGGTAAATCCGCGCTGCTCGATCAGCAGCCGGGTCAGGCGGGCGCGCTCCTCGTAGAACTCATGGGTCCCGTGCGAGCCCTCCCCGATCAGCACGAACCGGGCGTCTCCGATGGCGTCGAGCAGGGGGAGCAGGTCCGCGTCGGACGTCAAGGGGCGCTGTTCGCGGCGCAGAATCTCGAGGGCCATGTTCTCAGGTCGGGTCATGGGGGCTCCTTTCGTGGGCGGCGCGCAGGGCGGAGCGCACCTCGTCGTCGGTGGTCTGCGTGAAGTCCTGGTAATACTGTCCCACCGCCCGGAAGTCGGGAGGCGTGCACAGGCACAGCACCTCGTCGGCCAGCGCACTGAGGTCCGCGTGGGCCTCGGTGGAGGCCACAGGCACGGTCACGACGACCCTCTGCGGAGACGAGGCGCGCGCCACGCCAACTGCTGCCATCATGGTCGCCCCCGTCGCCAGTCCGTCGTCCACCAGGATCACGGTCTGCCCGCTCAGGACGGGCGCTGGCCTGCCCTCCCGGTAGGCGCCTTCCCGGCGGCTGAGTTCTGTGCGCTCGCGGGCCTCGACCTTCCGAATGGCGTCGTCGCTGATGCCCAGGCGGACAATCAGCGGGTCGTGCAGGACCCTGATGCCCCCGGGGCCGATGGCGCCCATGGCGACCTCCGACCACCCGGGAACGCCGAGCTTGCGGACCGGCAGCACATCCAGCGGCGCCTTCAAGGCGAGGGCGACAGGAAGCGCCACCGGTACTCCTCCGCGCGGGAGGCCCAGAACCAGCGTGTTTGCGGGCCAGGGACCCAGACGGCCGAGCAACCCGGCCAGCTGCTCACCCGCGTCGTGACGGTCCCGGAACCAGCAGGTCATGGCGGGCCTCCTGCATGGGGCGTGGGCCCCGCAGGCGCCGGGGCCGTCAGGAGCAGCGGTCCATTCCCCACAGCGAGCACATCCGGGTGGCTGAAAAATGGACGATCAACGTCGAACCTCATACAGGTATCCTCCAGCAGCCGATCAGATTGCCTCAGTCCACTGTGTGATGCCGCGCCCGAAGTGACAGCTTGGCCAAGGCGTCTGCAGAGAGTCGACCGGTGGAATGAACCCCCTGTAAATCCATGCAGACGCCGCTCTCACCAGAAGATTCCTAGGGTGCACAGAGGGCCAGCCATTGTGCTCGTAACTGCATTCCTCCTCCAGGAGCATGAGAGGGCATTCATATAACATTTAACTTCAGATTCTGGAGGGACCGACTCCATATTCTTAACCGACATGAAGCTTGCCGCCATTCCCTTCTGTTCTGCGCAGATCGCCCTGGACCTCCACGCATGACCGGTACGTTGACCCCTGCGCTCTTTGACGACCAGCAACAGATTCT
This sequence comes from Deinococcus malanensis, assembly GCF_014647655.1. Lineage (NCBI taxonomy): Bacteria > Thermotogati > Deinococcota > Deinococci > Deinococcales > Deinococcaceae > Deinococcus > Deinococcus malanensis. Next base: position 222,479 of record NZ_BMPP01000003.1, on the reverse strand, counting down.
TGCCGCCCTGAACGCCTTCCGGCGGGGCGATTTCAGCGTGCGCCTGCCCATGAACTGGGACGGCGTGTCTGGCAAGATCGCCGATACCTTCAACGAACTGCTCGAAGAAAGCCAGCGCATCTCTCAGGACATCGCCCGCGTCGGGCTGGTGGTCGGGAAAGAGGGCAACACCAAGCAGCGTATTCCCCTGGGCACCACCACCGGCGGCTGGGCCTCCCTGATTGAAGGTGTCAATGAACTCGTCGACGATCTGGTCCGGCCAACTGCCGAAATGACCCGTGTGATCACGGCCGTTGCCCACGGGGACCTGTCTCAGACCATGGCGATGGAAGTCAACGGGCAGCCGATGCAGGGTCAGTTCCTGCAGATCGTCAGCACTGTCAACACCATGGTCGAGCAGCTCAATGCCTTCGCTTCGGAAGTAACGCGTGTGGCGCGTGAGGTGGGCACCGAAGGCAAGCTGGGTGGACAGGCCCAGGTGGCTGGCGTCGGCGGCGTGTGGAAGGACCTGACCGACAACGTGAACTTCATGGCCAACAACCTCACTGGTCAGGTGCGCAACATTGCCGATGTGACGACCGCGGTCGCTGGTGGGGACCTGAGCCGCAAAATCACGGTCGATGCCCGCGGTGAGATCCTGGATCTGAAGAACACCATCAACACCATGGTGGACCAGCTCAACGCCTTCGCCTCGGAAGTGACCCGCGTGGCGCGCGAGGTGGGTACCGAGGGTCAGCTCGGCGGTCAGGCGGACGTGCGCGGCGTCGGGGGGACCTGGAAGGACCTGACCGACAACGTGAACTTCATGGCCAACAACCTGACCGGTCAGGTGCGCAACATTGCCGACGTGACCACGGCAGTGGCCAACGGGGACCTGAGCCGCAAAATCACCGTGGACGCCCGCGGCGAGATTCTTGAGCTAAAGAACACCATCAATACCATGGTGGATCAGCTCAATGCCTTCGCCTCCGAAGTCACGCGTGTGGCGCGTGAGGTGGGCACCGAAGGGCAACTGGGCGGCCAGGCCGAGGTCAAGGGCGTCGGGGGGACCTGGAAGGACCTGACCGACAACGTGAACTTCATGGCCAACAACCTGACCGGTCAGGTGCGCAACATTGCCGACGTGACCACGGCAGTGGCCAACGGGGACCTGAGCCGCAAAATCACCGTGGACGCCCGCGGTGAGATCCTGGATCTGAAGAACACCATCAATACCATGGTGGATCAGCTCAACGCCTTCGCTTCCGAAGTCACGCGTGTGGCGCGTGAGGTGGGCACGGAGGGCAAGCTGGGCGGCCAGGCGGACGTGCGCGGCGTCGGGGGGACCTGGAAGGACCTGACCGACAACGTGAACTTCATGGCCAACAACCTGACCAATCAGGTGCGCAACATCGCCTTCGTGACCACGGCGGTCGCCGGCGGAGACCTGAGCAAGAAGATCACCGTGGACGTCAAGGGCGAGATCCTGGACCTGAAAAACACCATCAATACGATGGTGGATCAGCTCAATGCCTTCGCCTCGGAGGTAACGCGCGTGGCGCGCGAGGTGGGCACCGAGGGCAAGCTGGGCGGCCAGGCCCAGGTCACCGGCGTCGGGGGGACCTGGAAGGACCTGACCGACAACGTGAACTTCATGGCCAACAACCTCACCGATCAGGTGCGTGGTATTGCGCGCGTCGTCACGGCGGTGGCCAACGGGGAACTCGACCGCAAGCTCAACGTGCGGGCACAGGGCGAAATTGCCGAGCTGGCCGAAACCATCAACGGCATGATCGGCACGCTGGCGACCTTCGCCGAGCAGGTCACCTCGGTGGCCCGTGAGGTGGGCACCGAAGGGCAGCTGGGCGGCCAGGCCAACGTGCCGGGCGCCAGCGGGACCTGGAAGGACCTGACTGACAACGTGAACAGCCTGGCGGCCAACCTGACCACTCAGGTGCGCGCCATCGCCGAGGTCGCCACGGCCGTGACACTGGGCGACCTGACCCGCTCGATCTCGGTGGAAGCCAGCGGTGAGATGGACGCGCTGAAAAACAACATCAACACCATGATCCAGACGTTGCGCGAGACCACCGAGAAGAACTACGAGCAGGACTGGCTGAAAACCAACCTGGCCAAGTTCACCGGGATGCTGCAGGGCCAGCGTGATCTGCTGACCGTAAGCCGCCTGATCCTCTCGGAACTTGCGCCGCTGGTGCGCGCCCGTCACGGAGTGTTCTATACCCTGGACGAGGAAGCCAGCATGCCCACCCTGCAACTGCAGGCCAGCTACGCCTACCGCGAGCGCAAGGGCCTGGGCAACCGCTTCCGTCTGGGCGAGGGTCTGGTCGGGCAGGCGGCGCTGGAGCAGGAACCCATCGTGCTCACGCACGTGCCCAGCGACTACGTGCAGATCAACTCCGGCCTGGGCGCCGCCACGCCCAACAGCATCGTGGTGCTGCCGGTCGTGTTCGAAGGCCAGACCAAGGCCGTCATCGAGCTGGCGTCCTTCGAGCCGTTCAGCGCCACGCACCTGAGTTTCCTGGAGCAGTTCACCGAGTCGGTGGGCATCGTGCTCAACACCATCCAGGCGACCATGCGCACGGAAACGCTGCTGCGTCAGTCGCAGGGCATGGCCCAGGAACTGCAGAGCCAGCAGGAAGAGCTGCGCCAGACCAACGAGGAACTCGAGCAGAAGGCCCGTCTGCTGGCCGAGCAGAACCGCGAGGTGGAGGACAAGAACCGCGAGGTCGAGTCGGCCCGCCACGCCCTGGAGGAGAAGGCCGCACAGCTGGCGCTAACCAGCAAGTACAAGAGCGAATTCCTGGCCAACATGAGCCACGAGCTGCGCACGCCGCTCAACAGCCTGCTGCTGCTGGCCCACCAGCTGCGCGACAACCCGGACGGCAACCTGACCGATCAGCAGCAGGCCTACGCCAAGACCATCTACGCTGCCGGCAACGACCTGCTGAGCCTGATCAACGACATCCTGGACCTGTCCAAGATCGAGTCCGGCACCGTCAGTGCGGACCTGACCGAGGTGCCGCTGCGCAGCGTGCGCGACTCGGTGGAAACCACCTTCGCCCACGTGGCGTCAGACAAGGGGGTGCCGCTGCAGCTGGACTTCGACGCCGAGCTGCCGCCCACACTGTTGACCGACGAGAAACGCCTGCTGCAGATCCTGAAAAACCTGCTGTCCAACGCCTTCAAGTTCACCGAGAAGGGCAGCGTCACCCTGCAGGTCGAGCCCGCGCTCTCCGGCTGGAGCGCCGACCACTCCACGCTGCGCCGGGCGCCTTCGGTGGTGGCCTTCCGAGTCAGCGACACCGGAATCGGGATTGCCGCCGACAAGCAGCGTGTGATTTTCGAAGCCTTCCAGCAGGCCGACGGCACGACCTCGCGCAAGTACGGCGGCACCGGACTGGGGCTGGCCATCAGCCGCGAGCTCGCGCGCATTCTGGGCGGCGAGATCGCCCTCCAGAGCACGCCCGGGGTGGGCAGCGTGTTCACGCTGTACCTGCCGATGGGCGACCGCGCCGTGGACCGTCAGGAGCGTCAGCCCCAGGCCGCCATGCCTGCCCGGCTGTCCCCTTCCGTCTCCGGCAGTTCCGGTGCACGCAGCGCCACCCTGACGGCCGAGCCCGTCCAGGCCACGGTGGAACCGCCGGCCGGTGAGGCGGCGGTGGGCGCGCCGCTCGATGACCGCAGTGCGCTGCAGCCTGGAGACCGGGCTGTCTTGATCGTCGAGGACGACCCCACCTACGCAGGTATCCTGCTGGACCTGGCCCGCGAGCGCGGCTTCATGGGTCTGGTCGCCACGCGCGGGGACCAGGCACTCACGCTGGCCCAGACCTACCGGCCCGCGGCCGTGACCCTGGATCTGACCCTGCCCGACACCAGCGGCTGGGCTGTGCTGGACTCGCTCAAGCACGACCCGTTGACCCGGCACATCCCGGTGCACATCATCTCGGGGCAGGAGGCGTCACTGGTGGGGCGCAAGCTCGGTGCGCTGGACCACATCACCAAGTCCGGGGACCGCGAGCAGCTCAGCGCCGCGTTTGCCAGCCTGGAAGACTTCCTGGCACGCCGCGTCAAGAACCTGCTGGTGGTGGAGGACGACGGCCCGCAGCGGCAGAACATCGTTGATCTGATCGGCAATGGAGACGTGAAAACCACCGCGGTGAGCACCGGCACCGAGGCGCTGGAGCTGCTGTCCAGCATGCCGTTTGACTGCATCGTGCTGGATCTCAATCTGCCGGACATGAACGGCTTCGAGCTGATGACCAGGCTGCAGCAGACGCCGTCACTGCGCGCCATCCCGATTATCGTGTACACCGCCCAGGACCTCACCCGCCAGCAGGAGACCCAGCTGCGCAAGGCGGCCAAGTCGATCATCCTCAAGGACGTGCGCTCGCCCGAGCGTCTGCTTGACGAGGTGACACTGTTCCTGCACCGCGTGGAGGCCAACCTGCCTGAGGCCAAGCGCCAGGTCCTGGAAGGGGCGCGCCAGCAGGAGCCGATCCTGCACGGCCGGCGCGTGCTGGTGGTAGACGACGATATCCGCAACATCTTTGCGCTGACGGCGGTACTTGAGCGCCACCGCATGCAGGTCCTGACGGCCGAGAACGGGCGGGACGCCATCCAGATGCTCGAGAGCAATCCCGACGTGGACATCGTCCTGATGGACGTGATGATGCCGGAACTCGACGGTTACGAGACCACGCGCCTGATCCGCCAGAACCGCAAGTGGAAGAACCTGCCCATCATCTCCCTGACGGCCAAGGCCATGCCCGGTGACCGTGAGCAGTCCATCGAGTCGGGCGCCAGCGACTACATCAGCAAGCCGGTCAACACCGGTCAGCTGCTGTCGTTGCTGCGCGTCTGGCTCTCGCGCTGACATGTCGGGCTTTCCGAAAGAAAGTCTGGAAGACATCGAAGTGACCCTGCTGCTCGAAGGGGTCTTCCGGCACTCCGGGCACGACTTCCGGGGGTACGCCCCGGCGACCCTGAAGCGCCGGGTGCTCCATTGCATGGCCGAGGAGGGCCTGCGCACCGTCAGTGCCCTGCAGGACCGGGTGCTGCACGACCCGGCGGCTCTGATCCGGCTGCGCGACGCGCTGTCGATCAACGTCACCGAGATGTTCCGGGACCCGCCCTTCTTCCGGGCGCTGCGCGACCAGGTGCTGCCGGTGCTGCGGACGCACCCCTTTTTGCGGGTGTGGCATGCGGGCTGTTCTACCGGCGAGGAGGTGTATTCGGTGGCGATCCTGCTGGAGGAGGCTGGACTTCTGGAACGCAGCCGCCTGTACGCCACCGACATCAGCGCCCCTGCTCTGGCTGTCGCGCGGCGCGGGATCTATCCCCAGGACCGGCTGAAGGAGTACGGCCGTAACTACCTGCTTGCGGGCGGCACCCGGCAGTTCAGCTCCTATTTCACCGCGCAGTATGACCACGGACTGGTGCGCTCCGACCTGAGGCGCAACATCATCTGGGGCCAGCACAACCTGGTCACCGACGGGTCCTTCAATGAATTTCACCTTATCCTGTGCCGCAACGTGCTGATCTACTTCACCCAGAAACTGCAGGAGCAGGTGCAGGCGCTGCTGCTGGGCAGCCTGGTGCCGTTCGGGGTGCTGGGGCTGGGCCGTCACGAGACGCTGGACTTCAGCGCGCACCAGCGCCGGTTCGAGACCCTCAACCTCAGCGAGAAGCTGTACCGGAGAATCGCCTGATGACGGGCGCCGCGCTTGACATTCCCAGGGCCAACATCCTGATCGTCGATGACCAGGACGCCAAGCGGCTGGCCCTGGCGGCGGCCCTCGAGCCCCTGGGGCAGAACCTGGTGCTGGCCTCCTCCGGCCGCGAGGCCCTGCGCCTGGTGCTGGGTCAGGAGTTCGCGGTGATTCTGCTGGACGTGCGCATGCCGGGCATGGACGGCTTCGAGACCGCCGAACTGATCCGCAGCCGTCGCCAGACGGAGAGCACCCCAATTATCTTCGTCACGGCGCATGACCGCGCCGAGGCCGACATGCTGGGCGGCTACACCCTGGGGGCGGTGGACTACATCTTCTCGCCGGTACGTTCTGAAGTGCTGCAGGCCAAGGTGAGCGTCTTCGTGGACCTGCACCTCAAGACCCTGACCGTGCAGGCCCACGAACGCCGGCTGCGGGAACTCGAGGCGCGTGAGGCCAAGGCCCGTCAGGAAGAACTGCGCCGCGAGAACGAGCGCGAGCGCCGCACCGCACGCTTCGAACTGCTCAAGCTGTCGAGCGCCATTGAGCAGACCGCCGACCCGATCCTGATCACCGGGCGCGACGGCGTGATCGAGTACGTGAACACGGCCTTCGAGGAGATCACCGGTTATGGCCGCGACGAAGCCGTTGGCCAGGACGCGGGCATCCTGAACTCGGGCCTGCACGACACGGCCGTTTTCCGGGAGATGTGGGAGACACTGCTTCGCGGCGAGGTCTACCGCGGCGAACTGATCAACCGCCGCCGGGACGGTTCTCTGTACCACGAGGAAAAAACCATCACGCCGATCAAGGGTGACCGCGGGCGCATCACGCATTTCGTGTCGACCGGCAAGGACGTGACCTACCGCAAGCACATGGAAGAGGAACTCCGGGCACTCAACGCCTCGCTTGAGGCGCGGGTGCAGGAGCGCACTGCCCAGCTCGAGGACGTCAACGGGGAACTCGAGGCTTACGCCTATTCCATCTCGCATGACCTGCGTACGCCGCTGCGGCATATCGCCAGTTTTGCCGACCTGCTCAGCCGCAATGCCAGGGAGCAGCTGCCGCCGTCCTCGGCTCGCTACCTGCAGCTGATTCAGGACGGCGCGCGGCGCATGGAACACCTGATCGACGGGTTGCTGGATTTTGCCCGCACCGGCCGGCATGACCTGACGCCGCAGACGGTGGCGCTCGACATCCTGGCGCGCGAAGTGATCCGGGACCTGGACAATGCCCCGGGCGCCAAAACGGTGCAATGGAGCGTTCGAGACCTACCGGTGGTCCAGGCCGACGTCCTGGCGCTGCGCCAGATCCTGACCAATCTGGTGTCCAACGCGGTGAAGTATTCGCAGTGCCGCGACGAGCCGCGTGTGGAGATCTGGGGAGAAGACCAGGGCGGTGAGGTCGTGGTGCACGTGCGCGACAACGGCGTGGGCTTCAATATGGCCTACAGCCACAAGCTGTTCGGCGTGTTTCAACGTCTGCACGCGGCAGAGGAGTTCGAGGGCTTTGGCGTGGGGCTGGCGAACGTCCGCCGGATGGTCGTGCGGCACGGCGGACGGGTGTGGGCCCAGGGCGAGGAAGACCGGGGCGCGACTTTCAGTTTCTCGCTGCCACGTTCCGTGCCGCGCGCCGCGCCCGCCAGCGAAGAGCTGTCTGCGGCCCTGGTCAAGAAGGGCGAGAAGGGCTAGATACTCGAGTTTTTCGCGGTTGACAAGTTGTTCCGATTGGCATCATCAGTCGGGAAGGACCCACCAGGTGATGGTGTTCAGATCAGTGCACAGGCAGGTGACCCATCGCGTATACCCCAACAAAGACACGATGTGTAATGCAGGGTCGACCTTCAAGCCGTAACACAGGTGATGGCCCGCTTGCGTATCGTTCATCAGTTGGCCAAAGTGGTGTGGGGGAACGAAATGCCCTTGGTCACCAGCGACATGATCAACGACGCGCCGTATTTCGAGACGCGTTCCCTTACGAGCCACATGGTCGCAGGGCAGATCGACACTTGGGGCCAGTAAGAGGGCAACCGTTGGGACCAGGACTTCAACGGGACCCAGATCCCAATGATCAACCTGAAGCTTCAAGACACCCGCCTGGTAGGCGGCGCCGAGATACGTGCCGTCTCCTATGGAGGGCAGGGTCTGAAAGGGTTGAGGGCTGGTCACTTCACATCCAGCGTACTCAATTCGTTTAACACATCCGAGCGGATCCATAATTCACGTCAAAAGGTTGTTGGGATCGCACGACAGCGAAGGAAATGCAGAGTATTTTCCGCGCTAGGGCAATCAGGTGCTGACGGGGCTGGCCAGTCGCCGGTCCTTTACCGAAAGTCTTGAAGGTGCGGTGGCCAACGCGCAGCGCCACGGTACGCCGCTGGCCCTGCTGCTGGCGGACGTCACGCGCTTTAAAGCCATCAACGATACCCTGGGCCACGCGGCCGGCAACCAGGCCCTGGTCGAGGTGGGGTCCACGCTGCGTGAGTGTCTGCGGGCGGGCGACCACGTCTTCCGCTGGGGTGGAGACGAGTTTGCGCTGCTGCTGCCACATACCTGAACGGGGCCCTGCAGGTCCGGGCGCGCATCCGCGAGGCCATGGCCGGGCGCTTTGCCAGGCATCTGCCCCTGGAGCTGAATCTGGGGGCCGCCGCTCTGGAAGCTGGAGACCTGACCTGCGCCCGCCTGTTGCAGGACGCCGACGCGGCCATGTACCACGAGAAGCGAGAGAGCCACCGCCGGTCCCACTGACCACGAAGCTGACCGGTTGAATAGGGAAAGGCAGCCAAGGAGACGGTGCCTGACCGGTCCCGGGTGAGGGTTTAACGCTCCGGGCGACTCCGGGGTCCATCGTCCTGCCGGGCGGATCTGTCCGGCTCGAGGCGGCGCCCTGGGGGCCGGGTGGTGCGACGCGTCAGGCCCGCCTGAACGGCCGGCCCCAGGAGGCCACTGATCGAGCCCAGGCCCATGACCCAGTACGCCCATTCCGGGATGGTGGAGATCACCTCCTGAACGGCTTGGAACAACTCTTCCATGCGGCCCTATTTTCCTGTGAATGCGCTCTTGCAAGGTGATGCGATTCACCAGACCATCCTGATTGTGACCAGGCAGGCTGCGAGTAGTGCAGCTGCCTTCAGGGGCGGGCAGGTGTGACTGCCGCACCTCTGGAGACGGGAACAGACCAGGCCGGCGCCCGTCGTCAGACGCACTGGTTGACGGGCGCCGGCCTGGCCGCGGCCTCTAAGAAGAGGTTATGTGCCTCGGCTCTGCCGGTCAGACTTCAGTTCAGGCCGTCAATCCCGATGGTGGCCCGGGCATTGTCGTCGGACATCGAACGGCGGGACGCATCGTCGTCCGACCAGCCTGGAGCGATCAGCCATTTGCTGCTCTGTAACCAGTACGAGCCCCACGCGAAGATGCCGCTTCCACCAGCATCTCTGACGACGGGTGTCAGGGCTTTCAGCAAGTCGTACCGACCCTGGGGGGTTTTGGGGGAGGGCAGGTTGGTATAGCCCTTCTGGTTCCTGTCCCAGTAATATGCGGTTTCCGCCAGATACACCTTGGCCCGGCTGAAGTTGCTGCGCAGCGCCTTGTTGGTACTGCTGAGTTTGTTGAAGTCCCCGTGCCACATCGGGTAGTACGACAGCCCGGTCACGTCCACCCACCGGCGTTGACAAACGACCTGTACCAGTTAACCGTCTCGGTCGCAGCGCCATCCTTGGCGAGGTACACCATGATGGGGGCATGTAGGTTTTTCCGCCGCTGGCATCCTTGACGCCGTTGGCGCCGGCCTAGTGAGCTGTCAATTGCGATTCACGCGTCAGACTTATTTTTCTCGGGTGGCCACGTTCCGCACTGCCAGGCTTTACCGTCGCCTCGCCTGAAGGTCGTGAACTGGCAGGTCTGCCTCTGACCTCCGCGCACTCGGGACCCAACGAGAGCCGGACCCCCCATTCAGGAGGCCCGGCCCGATGTATTTGATTTCTGGCTGCGTTCAGCTGCGGCAGCGAACGTCTTCTTTGAAATAGCGCTGCGAGAGGAAGGCGTAACTGTTGGACTGCAAGTACTTGGTGATCGCCGCATTGAGCGTGGTGCGGGTGGTGATGTTGTCCTCGGCAGTCATGATGCCGATCGGCACGCGCCACAGCTCAGGGCCGAAGTTGATCGGGGCCTTGGGGTACATGCTTTTCAGGCCTGGTCCCATGATCGTGTAGGCAAAGGTCGCGTCGACCTGCTTGGCGATGACCGCAAAAATCAGCTCCTTGGTGCTGTTGAAGACCGTGACCTTCTTCTCGAAGGGCAGTTTCTGAACGTAGGTTTGCATGATCGAACCTGCGCCCACACCGATGGACTTACCGACCAGATCCGTGTGCATCTGCAGCTTAGGATCGAACGAGACGACCGAGACACCGGCGCACGCGGTCGGGACCGTGAAGTCCACCTTGTTCTCACGGGTGCTGGTAATGCCCAGTGCTCCGATGGCGATGTCGGCCCGGTCTTCCTGAAGCTCCTTGATCAGCTGATAGGGCGGCACGACCTGGTAGGAGACTTTCAGTCCCAGAGTGCGGGCCACGGCTTCGATCATCTCGGGCTCGTAGCCGCGGTGGCGCTGGCCGTCGACACGGATGAAAGGAGGAAGATCGCCCCCGGAAACGACGCGCAGCACGCCACTGGCTTTGATGTCGGCGTAGGTCCTGGCACTGGCTTCGGTAAAAGCACCCATGACGGACAGGGCGGCAGCAAACGGCAACATGTGTGAACGCTTCATTAAGGCTCCTTGGTCAGAATCGCTTGACTTCTGGATTAAGTATGTCTACCGAATTCACACAGGGTTCTTACTTTTAGGCCATTTTGCAAAGGCTGGAGTCAGTCCAATTTTTTATGTGTTCTCTTCATTGGTGTCAGCACCGGATAGACCGCGCCGACCGTGTCTGTTCACGGGAGATGCAGTGGCAACGTCAACGTGAATGCGCTTCCCTGACCAGGACGTGACTCTGCCGTCAGGGTGCCGCCCATGGCTTCGGCCAGCCCACGTGCGATCGTCAGGCCGACTCCGCTTCCAGCTTCGAGGCGTGAACGGGCGGGGTCTACGCGGTAGAAGCGTTCGAACAGCCGCGGAAGATGGTTGGCTGCGATGCCAGGACCTGTATCCGAGACCGTGATGGCCGCCCTGGTATCCAGGCGCCTGACTTCCAGGCCGACCTGACCGCCCGGCGGGGTATGGCGCAGGGCGTTTCCCAGGATGTTGGTCAGAACCTGGAGGGTCCGCTCCTGGTCCGCGTGCAGGTCAGGTAGAGGCGGGTCCTCGTTTCCCGAAGGAATATGCAGGTCCACGTCCTTTTCCTCGAAAGCCAGGGTGAACCGTTCACGGACTGCCTGAAGCAGAGCTTCGAGGGGCACAGGCTCGAGGTGCAGCTCCATCTGTCCGGCTTCTACCCTTGACACCAGGCTCAGGTCACGCACCAGCCTCTCCATGGCAGCTACCTCGCGGCTGATGGCGCGCGCCGCATGCTCAGGGGGCAGAACATGGTCATCTATGGCGTCGGCGTAGCCCCGCAGCGCTGTCAATGGCGCACGCAGCTCGTGGGCCACGTTGCCGATTAGCTCCGTGCGGCCCTGTTCCACCCGCTCGAGGGCGGCGGCCAGCACGTTGAAGTGGTGTGCCAGATCAGCCAGTTCATCGCGGCCGGTGGCCTGGACCCGCTGCCGGTAGTCGCCCTGGGCCAGTGCCCGGCTGCGGCGGCGCAGCGTCTCCACACTGCCCACGACCCGCCGCGACGAGACATACGCCGCTATGGCCGCCACCAGCACCGAGAGCGGCAGCGAGGCCCACAGCGCGCGCGTCAGGGTCGAGCGGAGTCCGTGTTCCAGGTGACCGCGCAGACCAGCGCCGGCCGGTCCCAGGGTCTGGACCATTTCTTCTACGTGGGCCCGGTAGAAACCCGGGGCAATCAGTTCGACAGAAACGAAGACACCGGCCACCGCCAGGAGAATCACCATCAGGTGCGAGAGCAGCAGGCGCATGAAAAAGCCCACCGTTTCAGCTCCCGCCTTCGCGGAACCGGTAGCCGACTCCCCGTACTGTTTCGATGTAACGTGGGCGCTCCGGGTCGTCACCCAGTTTCTTGCGCACGGCCGTGATGTGCACGTCCACCACCCGCTCGGTCCCCGGAAAATCCGGTCCCCACAGGCGTTCAAGCAGGCGTTCACGGGTCCAGGCAAGGCCCGGATGCTGCGCCATGGCCGCCAGAAGGTCGAATTCCAGGCGGGAGAGTTCGAGGCCCACTCCATCTACCTGAACGGTGCGGCGCTTGAGGTCCATGTGCAGACCGTCGGAACGGATTTCCTGCTGAACACCGACCCGCCGCAGCAGGGCGCGCACCCGCGCCACGATCTCACGGGGGCTGAAGGGTTTGACCACGTAGTCGTCCACGCCATCTTCGAGCCCGCGGAGTTTGTCAGCCTCCTCGCCTCTGGCCGTCAGCATCAGGATCGGCAGGTCGAGCCCGGCGGCGCGCGCTTCACGGGCCAAAGTGGTGCCGGGCACACCCGGGAGCATCCAGTCCAGGACCGCCACGTCGGCGCGTACGAGCAGTCCCCGTGCCTGCAGCCCGTCACGCGCCTCCAGTACCTCGTGACCCTCAGCCCCCAGATAGGCCCTCAGGATTTCCAGAATCGCCGGGTCATCGTCAACGATCAGGACTCGGGCCACAGCCCTACCTTACTTGAGGTAAGCCTTGAACTCGTTGATTTCCTTGGCCTGCGAGCGGACAATGTCGCGCGCGAGTTTCAGGATCGTGGGATTGCTGGACTTTTTCAGGGCGTGATTGGCCATTTCGATGGCGCTGGCGTGGTGAGGAATCATCCCCTTGACGAAAGCCCGGTCGCGGTTGCCGGCCGTGCGGACATCCTTGACCATGCTGTCCATCATCTCGTTCATCTGGCTGGCCATGGCTTTATCGCTGCCGGCATGCTTGGCCAGCAGGCCCTTCATCAGGGCGATCTCGGTGTTCTGGGCCTTGATGATGGCATTGGCCCAGGTCCTGACCTGAGCAGATTTGGTTCCCGGCAACACGGCCCGGCTCATGTCCACTGCCGCCTGATGGTGAGGAATCATCATGCTGAGAAATGCGCGGTCAAAAGCCTTTCCGCTGAGCGATTTGAGATCCTGGTGCTTGGCAGAGCCGGTCGAATGGTGCATCCCGGAGTGGTTGGTCTGTGCTGAGGCAACAGACAGGGTGGCAGTCAGAAGAGTGATAGGCAGTTTCTTGGTCATAGGGGTTACCTCTGCTGTGCAGGCTATAGAGGGCCTGTTAAATTCCTGTAAAGGCCACCTCCGCCACTCCAATCCGAGTACGTTTTTATACGCACGAATGTACCTATATATTAGCGACTAATATTCTGGCAGACGAGTTGCGAGATCGGTTTTATACAAATGCGGAAACGAAAAGAGTGGCAATTACCGCCTGCCGTTGCCAGTCTCTCGACAGATCGGTCAGGTCATCGAAACAGCGCCGTCGCATAGCTTCAGCACCGGCACAAGCCCCTGGGCTGAACGTAGATTGGGTGGAGCGCCAGAGAAAGCCGCCAGACCGACCTGGAGCAGGATGGCACTCAAACCATTCTCTTCACTTCTACAACGGGGTCAGGACTATCATATATGTACATTCGTACGTATACTTAGACTGTGACAGGACTTCATCCAACCGACGAACGTGCAGTGACGATCCTGCGGCTGCTTCGGCATCCCAGCATCAGCGCCAGCGAGCAGCTCGACTCCCTGCTTCCGCTGGTGCAATTGCCAGGAATACAGAAGGTACTGCGCAGCAACCTTAAAACCACCTTCGAGGACGCGCGGAGCGACAACATCGATCTCAGCCGGCCCCCAGCAGACTTCCACGACTGGCTGGTCAAGCCATTAGGGCGCATCGGTGACGAACAGGGCGCGGCTAAGCCCAACACCTACAACGCCCGGGCCACCAGTCTTTCGCGGCTGTACGAGCGCTTCCGGGAACTGGGTGTGGTACCGGTCAACCCGCTTGATGGCCTGCCCCGGCATGCACGCGAAAGTGCGACCGATCCTCTCCCCTCCCGCGCCGAACTTCAGCTGGTGCACGCGCAGACTGCCGACGCACACGCACGCGCTGCCCTGCTGCTGATCGACGACCTGGCCTTTACCATGACTGATCTGTTGACCCTGCAGTGGCAACATGTCAACCTCAGCCGCGAAACACTGCTGCGCCGGACGGAATGCCGCATCCCCAGCCGGAGCCTCGACGCGCTTCACGAACTTGCGCGCCTGGACGCGGCGCCGCTGAATCCGGACGCGCAGAGCCAGCGGGTGCTTCCCTTCGACGAACGGACACTGCGGGCGCGGCTGTGGACCGCCTTCCAGAACGCGGGCGTGCGCTGGTCCACCCCCAGCCAGCTGCGCATGGCGGCGCTGCGCGACCACGGTATGTCCATTGCCGCCACGCCCTATCAGGCTGCTTCCCAGTTCGGGTTTACCAGCCCGCGGGCCTATCAGCAGGCGATGGAACTGGCCCGCAGCCTCAGCGTGCGCGACCCGGAGTCCGGAACGTAACAGCCAGGAGAGGAAGCGCATAGTCACCGTGTGCTTTACATGTCCCGAAGCTGAGCATCCGCACGCCTGCCGTGCAATATGCTGAAGGTATGCCTGATCACCATGGCACGCTCGCTCCGCCTACCCTCAGTGAGCGGCTCCAGGAAGTCACAGAAGCGCTGGCTGCCACCCGCATGCAGGAAGGCGTTTTTGAGGTCATCCTGCAGCCGGCCCGTGAGGCCCTTGACGCCCGCGCCGCGACCGTGCTGCTGGCGGGCCGCGGGGGATTGCATCTGGAGCGCGTCGCCATGACCGGCCAGCCGGAGGGGGGGGCCTCGATCTGGCACGGCGCCATGCTGGAAGACGATGGACCAGCGGCCGACGCACTGGCCCAGCGGCGGCCCCTGTTTTTTGAGCACGAGGGCGAGCTGACGCAGAAATACCCGTCGGTCGAGGCCCGCTCCGGAGCCACGGCCCCGGTCGTGGCCACCGCAGTCCTGCCCATGTTTCTGGACGACCGTCCTCTTGGCGTTCTCGTGCTGGACTTTCTGGAGCCGCACAAGTTTACCAAGGACGAGCAGCGGTTCTTAAGGACGCTTGCGGCGCAGTGCGCTATTGCCTTCGGGCGCGCGCGGCTGCTGCGTGACCTGGAAAGCCGCGTCACCGAACGGACCATTCAGCTCGAATCCCAGAACGACGTTCTGGAAGCGCAGCACGCCGAGCTGACCTCGCGGTCCGAGGCGCTGCGCCTGGCCAATGAGGAGCTCGACGCCTTCGCCATGTCGGTGTCGCACGACCTGCGCGCGCCGCTGCGGCACATCACCGGATTCCTGGGTCTGCTGCGCCGGTCGCTCGACGCGCCTCTCAGCGAGAAATCGGAGCGCTACCTCGGCCTGGTGGACGAGGCGGCCACCCGGATGAACACGCTGATCGACGCCATGCTCGACCTGTCACGCACCTCGCGTCAGCCCCTTCGCCTGACCCCCGTGGATGTCGGGGAACTGCTTTCCAGCGTGCAGGCAGCCCTGCAACCCGACACCGCTCAGCGGCAGGTGAGCTGGAACGTGGGCCCGATGCCGGTGGTCACTGCCGACCCCGAACTGCTGCGGCAGGTGCTGGTCAACCTGCTGTCCAACGCCCTGAAATATAGTCAGCCACGCACGGAAACGCACATCAGCGTGTGCGCCGAGCAACGGCCCGGTGAGTGGGTTTTCCAGATCACCGACAACGGGGTCGGCTTTGATCCCCGGTACGCAGGCAAACTGTTTACCGTGTTCCAGCGCCTTCACCGCCCCGAAGCGTTCGAGGGCATCGGCGTAGGGCTGGCCAACGTCCGGCGCATCGTCCTGCGGCACGGCGGCCGGGTCTGGGCAGAAGGTCAGGAAGACCAGGGCGCGACCTTCAGTTTCTCGCTGCCGCGCCCCCGATAGCGGCGATAAGACTCAGGAAGACAGCCCCCGGCTCACCCTTCCCGCGCCGAACCTGGATATACGGATGGCCCGGATCTAAGGATGGTAGGTGCGGGGCAGGCTGGCGGTGCCGAACCAGTAGGCGCCCAGCCGCTCCATCAGCTGCATGAAACCCGTCAGGGTTACCGGCTTGCTGACATAGGAGTTGGCGTTCAGGGCATAGGCGCGCTTCACGTCCTCGGGCGCGGTGGACGTCGTGAAGACCACGACCGGCAGATGAGCCAGCGCCGGGTCCCGGCGGATTGCCGTGAGCACCTCGAAGCCGTTCATACGCGGCATGTTCAGGTCGAGCAGCACCAGGTCGGGAAGGCGCCCACCGTCCTTGAGTTCATCAAGCTGATCGACCACTTCGCGGCCGTCGCGTGCCACCGTCATCACCACCGGCATCGCGGCAAGTTCGAGGGCCGCCTCCATCAGATAGACGTCGGCCGGATTGTCCTCGGCCAGCAGCAGCCTCACCGGTTCGGTGGTCACGGGCGCCCCGACCCTTCCGGGGAATCCGGCAGCCAGAAGGTAAAGGTGCTGCCCCGGCCCGGCACCGAGCTGACGCCCAGGGTGCCGCCGTGCCGCTCGGCGATCTTGCGGGCCAGTGCCAGACCGATGCCGTTTCCAGGCGCATCTTCACGCCGCCCCAGGCGCTGAAACAGGCCAAAGATCTTCTCGCGGTACTCCGGCGCGATCCCCAGGCCGTTGTCCTGCACGGTAATGTTCCAGCCGCCTGCGGTCCGCCCGGCCCCGATCTTGATCCAGGGGGCGTGGGCCGCACCGAAGGTCAGGGCATTCTTGACGAGTTGCAGCAGCAGCTCGCGCATACCGGCCGGGTCAGCTTCCACACTGGGCAGGTCGGCCGCGACCTCCACCTGCGCGCCGCTGCTGCCGATCTGGGGAGCGACCCCAGCCAGCACATCCTGCACCACTGCTGACAGCGCAAAGCGGCGGCGCACGACCGCCGGTGCCGACAGAAGCGCCGTGTAGGTGTGCAGGTCAGCCGTCAGACTGCGCAGCCGCGCGGTCTCGTCAAGCATGAAACGGATCATTTGCGCGGCGTTCTCGTCGACCTGATCGCGGTAGCGCAGCTGGAACAGCTCGGCGAACTGGGTAATCAGCCGCAGTGGTTCCTGCATGTCGTGAGCGATCACGAACCCGTACTGCCGCCATTCAGTGACCGAGCGCTCCAGCGCCTCGTTCAGGCCGCGCACGACACTCAGCCGTTCGCCCAGCGCGGCCGTCAGGGCCCGCTGAAGTTCCTGGGCCTCTTCGACCTCGCCGGCGTGCCACGGCTCGGCGTGGCCGCGCACGGTCTGCTCATAGGTCTCGAACGACCGGCGCGGGCCCAGCGCGTGCTTGGCCTGTTCGGGGGTCGCGCCGCCCCAGGCCACCGTTGTGGTGATGGCGGGGCGCAGCCACACCACACCCTCGGACCAGCCGGTACCGACACTGATGGCCAGCAGCCCGCTGGCCCGATCCGCGAAGGACGCCGCAGGCGGCCACTGCTCCCCCAGCGCCTCGGTCTGCACCAGAGTGCCGTCCTGCTCGCGCAGCCAGGACAGCAGGGCCTCGGTCTGGGCCGGGGTCGGCACCCGCCCGGAAGCCTGCCAGCGGCCTTCGAAAAAGACGATCACCCCGCCGGCGCGCATCAGTCCAGGCAGATCCAGGCTTTCGTCGGCGAATGTGGCCAGCGGGTCGACCGAATGGGCGGCCGCCCCGACGATCTGGGCGCGGCGCGTCTGCAGTCCGGCCCGGAAAGCGTCGGTGTCGGCACGGGTCTTGACCTGAACCTGCAGCGCCAGGAGCCGGCCCAGGTATTCCAGAGCCGTGCGGGTTTCAGGCGGCACCACGTAGGCCTGCTCATGGTGACAGGCGATCAGCCCCCACAGCCGGCCGTCCACCACGATGGACACCGACAGGCTCGACCCGACGCCCATGTTGCGCAGGTATTGCAGGTGCATCGGTGAGGTGCTGCGCAGCACGGCGCCGCCCAGGGGCGTGGGCTTCCCGCTGCGCGGACTGAGCACCGGCTCCAGCGCCACGGGCTCGGCGTGCGAATCGGCCGTCAGCCGCAGGAGGTGGCGCAGATACAGGGCGCGCGCCTGTGCCGGAATGTCCGACTCGGGAAACCGGTGGCCCATGAACGACTTCAGGTCCTCGCGGCGGGCCTCGGCGCGCACCTCCCCGCTGGCGTCCCCGGCAAACTGGTACAGCATCACGCGGTCGAAGCCCGAGATCTCGCGCACCACCTGGGCGGCCACCTGCAGCAACTCCGCCAGGGTCCGGGCATTTTCCAGCGCAAAGACCGCGTTTCGCAGGGCGTGTGACCCGCTGCGCTCCACGTCCGGGGCCGGCTCGAACTCGAGAATGTACATTTCCTCGGCCCGGTGGGCAGTCATGGCCTGCGGCCCACCCGGGCGCCCGGACGAGGCTGGTACCAGGGTGGTGCGGTATTGCAGGTGGTCGGGTGACCCTGGGGGCAGGGCGGCAGTCAGAGCCTGGAGGTCGGCCGCTGCCAGCAGGCTGCCCAGCGGGGCCCCGCGCAGGGCCTCCGGTACGTGACCCAGGTGTCGCAGGGTATTGGCACTCACCTGCAGGATCTCCAGGCTCACAGCGTCGGCGGTGAGCAGCGCCCCGTGAGGCTGGATGCTGCCGGGAATCTGAATCGGCTCACGCTCGCAGTTGTCGGTGGTGATGGCCGGTCCACCAAGGTACGTGGGTGGCAGCAGATCGCTTCCGGAACCCCTGGTCATGCCGGCGTTCCCGCAAGTACCCGCCGGAAGGCCTCGAAGGCCGTCTGGGCACCACCGATCACACGTTCCTCTGCTTCAATCGGCACTTCACGGTTCATGGCCTGCGTAAACGCCTTCCACATGGTTCCGGTGCGGGCGCCGTAGGCATGGAAATATGCCGCTCCGGTTTCGGGGGTCAGGCCCAGCGCGCTGTTCAGGTGCCGTCCGATGACCTGCCCGCCCAGCGTGGCCCCCTCAAGCACATACAGCACGCCGAGGGCCTCGGGCACACCCTGTGGCCGCAGAGGCGGCCGTGGAGCCGGCGTGGCGCCCGAGACCGCCTGCAGGTCACTGACCAGCAGGGGTGTTTTGAGCCTCGCGGGCAGTTCGAACGGTTCAGGCAGCGTCAGCGCCTGCAGTCCGGCTTCCAGCGGCTGGACAGCTGCGTAAATTTGCGTCAGCAGCCCGGCGTACGCAGGCAGAGTCAGGCCCGGGTGCAACACAGGCATCAGAGCTTCGACCTCCAGGTGCTGCGCCAGAGTGCTGTGTTTGAGGCGCGACATGATCATGGGTTCTGGCGACATTATCACGGGGGGTGTGAGAGTCTCCCTCTTGCGCATCAGCCCGGAGCACAAGCATTGGCTGTCTTTCTTTATGACCCAGGGTTATTATGATGACCTGCGCCAGAGGGCAAACTGGACCACACCAGACTGCGTGGCGTGCTCCAGCGTCAGGCCCGGAAGGTGACGCGAAATCCAGGCCAGGTCAGGAAAGTGCAGACCGCCGAGGTGACCAAAAGCCGTCTGCGCTGGACCCGGCGCGTGGGTCACGTACATCAGCCACAGACCGCCGCCAGGACGCAGCAGACGGTTTATTTCTGCCAGAAACAGGGCCGGACAGGCGGTCTCGTTGAGTGTCGCTCCGACGGTGATGCCGTCGTAGGTGTCAGCTTCCCAGCCAGACCGCTCCAGGTTGACCTGACGCCAGGAAATCAGCGGGGACGGGTGGCGTCGTGCCGCCTGCCGCAACATTCCGGCGCTGAGGTCGGCCGCGTCAACCTGGCAGCCGCACCCTGCAAGGACACCGGCGTAAAAGCCGGTACTGGTTCCGGCGTCCAGCCAGCGCTGCCCCGCTCGGGGGCCGGCGAGCGCCCTGAACAGCCGGGCTTCACGGTCCAGCCCGAAGAACTCTCCTGCCAGCAGGGTCAGGGACCTCTCCCGCCACCAGGGATATCCGAGAGGAGTGACGGGCAGAAAGTTGCTTCGCTGTGCCAGGGTCAGGGCGTTTGTACTCATGTTGCTCTCCAGGAGGACTCTTGAGGCGGTGCTGGTCCAGAATCTCGCGTTCGCGGTCAGCCAGGAGGACGGAGAACCACACCGGTACCACGTGTTGCCGATAGAAACACAATGCGAATGTTCCGACAAAGCGGGAATGACGCATCGAGTCAGCCCGGTTCCCAGGGCGCAAACCCACAGCGCTGCCCCGCCGGAACCACGGCAATGCAGTCCACGGCTCCAGCGCCGGAAATCTTCAGCCAGCGTATCTTTCAGGCCAACACGATTCCTTTAAGATTAAAGTAACTTAAGCCGGGTTGTGAACTAAGATGCATTGAGCCGCCCCGCCCACCCGATTCCTGGGAGACCTGCCATGCCTCAGCTCAACCTGCCTGACTCACCTCCGCTGGCCGCGCTGCGCTGGTGCCAGTCGGTGACCCGTGTGCACAGCCAGACCTTTTACCTGGGCTCGCTGCTTTACCCCCGACGGCAACGGCTGGCGGTATGGGCTGTGTACGCAGCCTGCCGGGTGGGTGATGACATCGTGGACGAGCAGACCGGTGAAGACGCCCGGCAGCAGCTTGACCGCTGGTGGGCCCAGGTCCAGGCAGCCTTCCGCGGCGATCCTGGGAACAACGCCATGCAGAGCGCGCTCGCGTGGGCCACGCGGGAATTCCGTATTCCGCTGAGCGCCTTCGCCGAACTGTACGAGGGATTCTGCATGGATCTCACGGGGGAGGTCTATCAGGGGCTCGGCGACCTGGCCCTGTACTGCCGGCGGGTGGCCGGCGTCGTGGGATTTATGGTTGCCCCAATCGGGGGCTACCGGGGCGGAGCACAGACGCTGGAACAGGCGCTGATGCTGGGTCAGGCCATGCAGCTGACCAACATCCTGCGGGATGTGGGCGAGGATCTGGCGCGCGGGCGGGTCTACCTGCCGGCCGACCTGCTGGGCCGGCACGGCGTCACGCTGGCCGACCTGCACGCTGGCGAGGTCACGCCGGAATACCGCCGGCTGATTCGCGAACTGTGCGGACTCGCGCGCGAGTGGTATTCATGGGGCCGCGAGGGCATCCCTGCGCTGGAAGGCCGGGCCCGCGTGGGGGTGGCCGCTGCAGCCCGGGCCTACGAAGGGATCCTGGACGACCTGGAGCTGCACGGCTACGACAACTTCACCCGCCGGGCGCATGTGCCGGGCCGCCAGAAACTGCGGCTGCTGTGGCAGGAATGCCGCGTGCACGCCCCTGCGCCTTCGGTGTGCCCGGTCAGCTGGGCCGAACAGCAGTACCTGCGGCTCAAGGGCCTGCGCGGCTGAAGCCCGGCCGGTCCGTCGGACTCCAGCACTCAGGTCACGGGGCCACCGTCCCGACCGACCAGGCTACGATGGCCGCAGCATGCCTCTTCCTCCAGAACTCACGCGGCGCAAGGTCGCCGTGATTATCGGCGCGGGCATTGGCGGGCTGAGCCTGGGCATCCGGCTCCAGAGCCTGGGTTTCGATACGACCCTTCTCGAACGTCTGGACGGCCCGGGGGGTCGGGGGTACCAGAAGCGCACGCCCGACGGTTATGTGTTCGACATGGGGCCGACCGTCATCACGGTGCCGCACTTTATCGAGGAACTGTTTACGCTGGAGCGGGACCGAAGCGCACTGGACGACGAGGATTTCCCGCCGGCGGTGCGCGAGGCCACCCGCGTCACCAGCGGTGAAAGCGGCGGGCCCCGTACCCGGGACTACGTGAAACTGGTGCCGATCCTGCCGTTTTACCGGATCATGTTCGATGACGGCACCTTCTTCGATTATGACGGTGACCCCGAGGGCACCCGCCGGCAGATTGCGGCGCTGGCCCCGGAGGACCTGGAAGGCTACGGGCACTTTCACCGCGACGCCCAGGCCATCTTCGAGCGCGGATTCCTGGAACTGGGCTACACGCATTTCGGTGACGTTCCCACCATGCTGAGCGCCGTGCCGGATCTGCTGCGCCTGGACGCGGTGCGCACGCTGTTTTCGTTCACGTCGAAGTACTTCCGCTCCGACAAGATGAGGCAGGTGTTCTCGTTCGAGACGCTTCTGGTGGGCGGCAACCCGCTGAGCGTCCCGGCGATCTACGCCATGATTCACTTTGTCGAGAAAACCTGGGGCGTCCACTACGCGATGGGAGGCACTGGCGCCCTGGTGCAGGGCATGGTCCGCAAGTTCGAGGAGTTGGGTGGAACGGTCCGCTACAGCGCCGGGGTCGAGGAGATCCTAGTCACCGACGTGTGGGGCCAGCCGGTACGGGCGCCACTGGGACACCGCCGGGCGCGCGGAGTCCGCCTGGAGAACGGTGAGAGCATTCCGGCCGACCTGGTGGTCAGCAATGGCGACTGGGCCAACACCTACCTCCGCCGCGTTCCGCGTGCGGCGCGACTGGTGAACTCGGACCTGAGGGTACGCGCCGCCCGTCAGAGCATGAGCCTGCTGGTCATCTACTTCGGCTTCCGGGATGATGGCCGGCCGCTTGGGCTGCGTCACCACAACATTCTGCTGGGGCCACGCTATGAGGCGCTGCTGCGCGAGATTTTCGGGCAGAAGGTGCTGGGCGCGGATTTCAGCCAGTACCTGCACGTGCCGACCCTGACCGACCCGGGTCTGGCTCCGGAAGGCCACCACGCGGCATACACGCTGGTCCCGGTTCCGCACAATGGCAACGGCGTGGACTGGAAGGTTCAGGGGCCCCTGCTGGTGGACCGTGTCCTGGACTACCTGGAGGAGCGCGGGGTCATCCCCGGGCTGCGCTCACGGCTGACGCATCTGGAGTACGTCACGCCGGACTATTTCGAGACGACGCTCGACAGCTATCTGGGCAACGCCTTCGGGCCGGAACCGGTCCTGGCGCAGAGTGCCTTCTTCCGCCCGCACAACCGCAGTGAGGACGTGAGCAACCTGTACCTGGTGGGGGCCGGGGCGCAGCCAGGCGCCGGAACGCCCAGCGTGATGATGTCAGCCAAGATGACTGCGCGCCTGATTGCCGAGGACTTCGGCGTCACGGCCGAAATGACAAACTAAGCCGCCAGCCCGGGGTGCGGCCACCAGCCCCCGGGGAAGAAACTCGCGTGGACGCCGTCCTCTACCCGAAGTCCGGGCCGCCCAGCGGGTCATATGGCAGACCCAGCAACTGACCTGAGGCGTTCCAGCCGGACAGCACCGACAGGGGCACGCCTCCACCAGGAAACACCGTGCCCCCGGCCTGCGCCAGGTTGCTTATTCCCGGCACGCGCCAGCCCGGACGCAGGCTGCCCAGGAGGCCGTGAGGCGCGCGCCCATACAGGGCCCCGCCACGGGCGGTCCGGGCATAGTCGGCTGGCGACAGGGCCCGCAACTCCTGGACCGGCAACGGGAAACGCGCCTGAAGCTGGCGCAGCAACAGCTCCGCGTACAGTGCTGAGTGCGCGCCAAGGTCAGGCTGCGGTGGCGCATTGACCAGCAGGAAGGCCCGCTGTCCATCCAGGTGCAGGTACAGGGTGGGCTTCTGTGGAAGTTGGCCCCGTCGGATGTCGTGCCATTCCTGACGGTAATCCTGGGGCCAGAAGACATGGTGGCCCTGGCCGTGATCCCCGGTCAGCCGCAGTTGCAGGGCGAATCCGCTGACCCCCAGACGAGTGGCGCCACCGCGTCTGCCCAGCCACCCAGCGGTCAGGTGGTGGTCTGCTGCGCTGACCCAGGCGTCGGCCGTAAAGACCCCCCGCGAGGTGTGTGCCGCCACCACCTGAGCGCCCCGGGTGTGGAGCGTACGAACCTCGGTAGCGTGCTCAAATTCGACGCCCCTGGCCCGGGCTTCTACGTACATCCGGGCCGCGAGCTGTAGCAGGCCGCCATCCAGATGCCACACGCCGCCTCCCAGTTCGACCCAGGAAATGTTGTGCAGCACGGCCGGGGCCCGGTAGGGATCGGCGCCCAGGTAGGTGGCAAAGCGCAGCCAGAAGGGGGTCAGGAAAGGACCGCTGTCCACCAGACGGTGCAGGGAGGTCAGCGGCGCGGCGTGCCGGCCATGACGCGCCGCGTACCGCGCCAGTCCCGCCAGCCCCGGAGGCGGCGCAAAGAGAAAGGTGGAAGCCGCCGCCTCGTACAGCTCGCGGGCGAGGGTCAGCAGGCGGTGGTAGTCCCGGGCCTCTGCTGCGGTCAGCTGAGCCTGAGTGCGGTCCAGCGCGCCGGGCACGACTGGCGCTTCGGGGCCGAAGGTCCGGCCGTCCGGCGCGTGGTAGAGGGTCACCGGCCGGGCGGGGTCCAGCGCCGGGGGGGCCCACCCGAGACGGTCATACAGGGCCCGGAACACCTGGGGCATGGTGACCACCGTGGGACCGCTAGAAAAGTCCTCGTACCCCAGCGCGGCCTTACCCCCGGCGCGGTCCAGTCGGTCAAGGACGGTGACCTTCGCGCCGGCACGCGACAGCCGCAGCGCCGCCGCCAGCCCGGCAAAACCCGCCCCGATTACCACGACATTCATGGTCGGTCCTGTGAATAGTAACGCCCCTTCCATTCCACATTCCGGCGCAGGGCGCGCAGGTACACCGGCAGGGCCGCCAGGGGCAGCACCGGGGCCAGCACTATTTCCGCGAGGTCGGCCGGTCGGGTGCGGCCGGTCAGGACCCTGACCAGCAGACCTTCCAGCCCCGCCAGCACCACCGGGCCCGGACGTCCCCTCAGCAGGGGCAGCGTATAGGTGATCAGGTTCAGGACCCAGGACAGGCTGAGCGCCAGCCGGGACCCCCCGTGGACCGTCAGCACATTCTTGCCAAAGCCACGCACCGAATCCGGATACGAGCGGTACATCCGCACGCGGATCAGGTCGCGGCCCAGCGCCACCGATACCCGGCCGCCGGCGGCCTTGACGAGCTGCGACAGCGCGACGTCCTCCAGCAGGTGGTCGTGCACCGCCGCGTGCCCACCGAGCCGGGCATAGATTCCGCGCCGGAACAGCATGACCTGACCGTTGGCCGCGCTGGCCTGCCGGTGCCGGAGCCGCAGCAGCGGCGCGGGCAGAAGTGTCAGCAGCACGTGGTCCACCAGTGGGGTCAGCAGCCGTTCCCCGCCCGTGACGTTGGCCTGCCGGGGAAAGACACTCAGCAGGTCGGCTCCGGTGCGCTCCAGTTCGGTCAGCAGGGCGTCCAGTGCCCCGGGCGACCAGGACACGTCCGCATCGGTAAACAGAAGGAATTCTCCCCGGGCCGCCTGAGCCAGCTGATGACAGGCCCAGGTCTTGCCATTCCAGCGCGGCGGCAGCGGCTGACCCGCCAGAACCTGCGCCCCCCGGCTGCGGGCCACCTCGCCCGTCTGGTCCTGGCTCTCGTCGTCCAGCACCAGAACTTCAAGCGCTCCCTGACACAGCACGCCGCCCAGTGTTTCCTGAAGGGTGAGCGCCTCGTTACGGGCCGGGATCAGCACCGACACACGCCGCGCAGCACGCACACTGACCCCGGAGGGCCGCAGCCGGGGAAACGTCGCCACGTTGACCAGAGCCACGCCGACTTTCAGGGTCAGCACGGCCCAGGGCAGGGCGCGTATCAGGGTCCTCATGGTGCTGGGCTCATTGGTCTTGGGCTCATGGTGTCGGCCGCCCGGTATTCCAGACCCACCACATCAGCAGGGGCTGAAGAGGCAGCCGCGCCCAGGTCACCCAGGCCGGCGTACCGAATTTGTCGGGCGCCTGGGCCATATACAGGTTGGCCGGGTAGACCGCCACCAGCAGGGCCAGCAGCCCCCAGCGCGCCGCCGGACGGGTCCGCGGATGCAGCAGCCCCAGCCCGCCGGCCAGTTCGGCCGCGCCGCTCAGCAGGGTCGCGGCGCGCGGCGACATCGGCGTTGCGGGCGGCACGATGCGGTCGAAGAACTCCGGCCTGAGGAAATGCAGCACACCGGCACCGGCAAACAGGGCCGCCAGCAGTGCCGTTGAGAGGTCGAAGCGGGCACGCGGACTCATGGGCGCATTCTGCCGTGTGCCGGCACAGGGAGCTCAGGGGCCGCTTCGGTCCGTCCGAAGCCACTCAGCCGGGTGAGCCAGCGGACCGCGAGCGTGACCTCGTCCGGTCGGGCGCCGAGTCCCGTCACGCGGAGCAGGTAGCCGGCCGGAGGCCGCTCAGGGTCTGCGCTGCTCAGGTCGGCGTCGAGCGCTTGCAGTACTGCCGCCAGTTGCGAGGGCAGCTCAGAGGTCAGACAGGGCGTTCCGAACCGGAGGAAAGCTTCCGGACCGGGCCCGGCCCGCACCACGACCCGGATGGCCACCGGCACCAGCGGCACCCGGGCAATCTGCGCCAGCCACCCGGCGCCGGGCTGAAGGGCCTGCAGGGGACCGGCCGCCTGGATCGCTCCTTCGGGGAACACGCCGATCCAGTACCCGGCCCCCGCGTCACGTGCCAGAGAGCGCAACTGGCCAGGGGGGCGCGCCCCGATCAGCTGCAGAAAGGGAAAGCGGTCCAGCTGCCGCGACGTCATCATCACCCGCAGCGGCTGCCCTGCCTGCCAGGCCAGCTCCGCCAGCAGGTAGCCGTCCCAAAAGGAATGGTGATTGGGGGCCAGCACGGCGCCGCCTTCAGGGGGGCCGCCACGCACCCAGACACCCGCGAGCCCCCGGCGAACCTGGGTCCGGATCGTGCGGCGCAGCATCGGCGCGATCCACCAGCGGTTCACACGGCCCTCCGGGTCTGGCTCAGGACCAGAGCCATGGCCACCAGGGTGACACCCGCCGCCACCGGTTGGCCGAACAGCAGCAGGCCGCCGGGAAGGAACAGCAGTTCGGCCAGGTACACCTGCCCCGGATGCAGCCCGGAGGTGGGCCGCCGCAGGTCCGGGGCCAGCCGGACGAACGCCCAGCTCAGGGCCGTCCCTATTCCCCACCAGCCGATAAAATTCAGCAGCGGCGCCCCGCTCCACAGCGGGTGGGGGTCCTGCCAAGTCCAGTACCCCTGGGACGTCATCAGGGGCTCGAGCCCCAGGTCCCAGGCGACCAGCAGCAGGCCCGCCAGCCAGGCCCGGCCCCCGGACAGCAGCGTGGCCACCAGGGTCATGGCAAACCAGCCCAGCGGCACGATCAGGGGCACTCCCAGCAGGGTTGGTGCAGGAGCACCCTCGTAGCTGTACTGCCCGAACGGCAGCCCGGTCTGACTCCCGATCCACTCGACCAGCCAGCCGGTCCCGCTGCCCAGCAGCAGCAGGGAAACGGCGCGGCCCCACCCCACCCGGTCAGCGGCGTACGACAGCGCAGCCAGGCACAGGAAGCCGGTGCTCAGGGTGCCGAGCAGCGGGAAGCCGCCCGGCCACAGGGGCACCGGAATTTTCAGCAGCAGGTACAGCGCCGCGAAGCCCAGCCAGGGACGCAGGTATGGGCGGGCCCGGCCAAGCCGCTCCAGGGCTGCCGGATGCAGGAACAGCATCAGCCCCGTGACCACCAGCAGGTTCGTTACCAGGAAAAACAGCATCTCCTCGAAGGGGAGCCGTCCCAGATTCAGGCCAACCGTGTAGCGCGGCGAAATCTGCCAGATGCCGTTCGAGATCGCGTAGGCATCGGTCAGCCACAGATAGGTGGTGGGAAGCAGCGTGGCAGTCCAGAACAGCCGCGCGCGGCCCAGCAGCAGGTCTCCTCCAAAGGCCCACTGCCCCGCGAGCACCGGCATGGCCCAGGCCAGGATCAGGCCCAGGTACAGCGTGCGCTCCTGACGCAGACACAGGGCGCCGACAAAAGCCAGCCCCAGCAGCAGCGCGGCGCCGCCCCAGCGGACCAGCTCCGGACGGGCCGCGACCCGCGCCGGCCCCCCCCGGCGCATGAGCAGCAGCAGCAGCAGCCCGGAGATCAGGGTCTGAAGGATAAAAAACGCGTACTCCTCGTAGGGTACGTAGCCCAACCGGCCCAGCACGCGCTCGGGTGGGTAGGACCAGACCTCGCGGAAAACCAGATAGTTGTCCCAGGGCGTGGTGTAGACCGTGGCCACCAGCGGCAGGGCCCAGAACCAGCTCCAGCTCCAGCGGTCATCCGGGTTATACGGTCCGGCCAGCGGGCCACGCCGGCGGGCGGTGAGGGCAGCCAGCACCAGCAGCACCGGCAGGATAAAAACCAGGTGGTACTGCAGGTAGCTCACGAAGGCCACCTGACCAGCGCATGCAGAGGCATGTCAGGGTTCACTGCCACCGCCGCCGGGTCAGGTCGCTGAGCAGCACGCGGGCCGCGGTGCGACCGGAAGCGCCCATGATGCCCCCGCCGGGATGGGTACTGGCGCCAGTCAGGTACAGGCCCCTGACGCCGGGCCAGCGGTACCCGCTGGCCTGCATCCATGGCCGGAAGGCGAACATCTGGTCGAAGCTCATTTCCAGGTGCATCACGTTGCCGCGGTGCAACCCGAGGTGCTGATCTAGCCAGGCGGGCGTCTGGACCAGTTCACCTACTATCTGGTCGCGGGTGCCCGGGGCGTAATGTTCGAAGGCGTTCAGGATACTGTCGCGGGCCTCAGCAGTGCGGGTCTCCCAGCTTCCGGACGCCAGCTCGAAGGGGTAGTACTGAGCCCACAGCCACAGCACCTCGCCTCCGGGTGGAGCCAGCGAATCATCCACGGCGCTGAACGTCATGGCCACCAGTGGAGGATCGGTGGTCGGCTCCCCGGCCAGGTACTCCCCGTAGCCTTTCATCAGCTGGCGTTCGTTTTTGATCAGCAGGCCAAGACCGATCCGGCTTTCGGGTTCGGTGTGCTGGCGATAGCGGACCTTGCCACTGAGAGCCAGCCGCAGAATCATGCCGAATCCATTGCCCACCCGCACGTCCCGTGCGGCAGCCGGCACATGTTCCGGTGACAGGGCCCCGGCGGTGGTCAGGATGTGCGACCCGGCCACTACCGCGCGGGCCGTGTAGGTTTCTCCGTTGACCAGACGGACGCCCTGGGCCCGGCCGCCCTTGACCAGAATGTCCTGCACGGGTGCGTTCAGGAAGATCTGGCCGCCGTGGGCTTCGGTGGCGCGTGCCAGGGCCCGTGTCAGACCGCCGCTGCCGCCCTTGGGGCGCGCCACTCCGCCCTCGTGGTACAGCGGATGCCACAGCAGAAAGGGAGCGCTGAGCGGATCGGTCGGTGGTGGACCGCTCTGGGCCGCCATCCAGGTCAGGGGCGCACGCACCCGTTCCTCTGAAAAATATTCACGGGCGACCTCACCGTAGGGGCGCAGGATGCGGCTGAGCTGCCGTGCGCTGTCCTGCCCACGGCCGCTGCCCAGCGCCATGCGGCCAAGTTCCAGCGGCCCCGGCGCACTGTTGAACAGTTCAGCGACACTGCGCGCAAAGGGAGTCCACTCGTCGAGAAAGCGTGAGTATGCCTCTCCCTGGCCAGGAAATAAACTTTCAAGGTCGTGCGCCGTGCGTTCGCGGTCGCGCCAGATAAACCAGGGTGTCTCTCCATCGGAACAGTGAAACAGAGGGTCGAGATCCAGATAATGCAGACCGTAGCGGGAGAGTTCGAGTTCCTGAACAACAGGTGTCATTCGGATCAGGATGTGGGCGCTGCCCCCGTAATCGAAACGGTATCCGGAGACGATTTCCTCGGTGCTGACGGCGCCGCCGACCAGATGCCGGCGTTCGAACACGCCAACCCGCAGACCCGCACGGGCTGCATAGGCGGCCGTGACCAGAGCATTGTGACCTGCTCCCATCACGATCACATCAAAATCAGTCATGTTGAGGCAGTTTGACATGTGACCCTTGCCAGACTGTCCTTCACACGCGCAGATGAGGTGTCGGCAGTCGCATTCGAGGTCGCCGAAAGTGACCTCAGAACGCGCAGCAGCCACAAAAGCAGTTTATTGTAAGCAAGAGAACTAAACAGTCTAGCGGAGTCAGGAGACGTTCGCCGGGGGCATCCCACAGTGTTAAGGGACCTTCACCAGACTCTCTGACCACCGTTCACAGAGATGATTCTTCCGCCAAAAATAAGGTGGCGGTCATGACATATATTTGGGCTCCAGACCCGTCGGGGACGTACTTTGCTGTCGCCTGACGTACTCTATTGCTTTTAACTTTCAACAAGTTCTTTTGAACTGGGAGGAGCCACTGTGTCTAAGCCCCTTACACTTCCTACTCCTGCCCTGATCGTGCTGTCTCACCTGCGCTGGCATTTCGTCTACCAGCGTCCTCAGCACCTGATGACCCGGGCAGCCAGAGACCGTCGTGTGTATTACGTCGAAGAACCGATGTTTGGCGAGTATGCCAACCAGCTTGAACTGGAACGCACCGACAGTGGGGTGACCGTCTGCACGCCTCATCTGCAGGCTGGGCTGACACCAGCCGAGGCGCAGGGCATCACGGCCCGGCTGCTGGAAGGCCTGGTAAACGACGAGAACCTCACCGAATATGACCTGTGGGTGTATTCCCCGATGGAACTGCCTGTCGCTTCCCACTTGAGCCCCCGTATCACGGTCTACGACTGTATGGACGAATTGGCCAATTTTAAAGGCGCGTCGTCCGAGCTGCGACGCCGTGAAGCGTCGCTGTTCCAGCAGGCAGATGTGGTCTTTACCGGCGGACACCGGCTGTACGAGGCCAAGTGCCTGCAGCACAGCAACGTGTTCCCGTTTCCGTCCAGTGTGGATGTGGGCCACTTTGCCCAGGCCCGCACGGATCTGGCCGATCCGGCTGACCAGGCGGCCCTGGCGCGTCCGCGTCTCGGGTTCTACGGTGTGATCGACGAGCGCTTTGACATCGACCTGATCGGGGAGGTGGCCCGCCGACGCCCCGAGTGGCACTTCGTGCTGCTGGGCCCGGTGGTCAAGATCGACGAGGCCGAGCTTCCCCGCGGCGAGAACCTGCACTACCTGGGTCAGAAGAAATACGCGGACCTGCCGGCCTATCTGGCCCACTGGGACGTGGCGTTGCTGCCCTTTTCCCTGAACGCGTCGACCGAGTTCATCAGCCCGACCAAGACGCCGGAATATCTGGCGGCCGGGGTTCCGGTCGTGTCTACCAGCATTCGCGACGTGATCCGTCCCTACGGTGACGGCGACATGGTGCGCGTGGCTGACGGAGCCGATGCTTTCGAGGCTGCCTGCGCCGCAGCACTCGCGGAAGCGGGAACACTGGCCGCGACGCGCCGGCAGGAGCGCGCCGACGCCTATCTGGCCCAGCTGTCCTGGGACCTGACTTGGCAGGGCATGCGCGACGAGCTTGAAGCCGCCGCCATCCTGCAGACGGCTGTACCGCTGCCCTCCGCTGCCGGAGCCGGTTATTTCGAGGGCGCCGATGACTGAACCCCGGGAGATGCAGGCCCGGAACAACGGGAAAACCTTCGATTATCTCATTGTGGGCGCCGGCTTTGCCGGAAGTGTCCTGGCGGAGCGGCTGGCAAACACCGGACGCCGGGTGCTGGTGGTGGACCGCCGCCCCCATATCGGCGGCAACGCTTACGACTGTTACGACGACGCCGGTGTGCTGATCCATCCGTATGGACCGCATATTTTCCATACCAATTCAAAGGACGTCTTCGAGTACCTGTCGCAGTTCACCGAATGGCGGCCCTACCAGCACCGGGTGCTGGCAAATGTCGATGGTCAGCTGCTGCCGATCCCGATCAATCTGGATACGGTCAACAAGCTGTACGGGCTGAACCTGACGGCCTTTCAGGTCGAGGAATTCTTTGCCTCGGTGGCGGAAAAGGTCGAAGCGGTCCGCACCAGCGAGGATGTCGTGGTCAGCAAGGTAGGCCGCGACCTGTACAACAAGTTTTTCCGAGGCTATACCCGCAAGCAGTGGGGCCTGGACCCCAGTGAACTGGATGCAAGTGTCACGGCGCGCGTGCCCACCCGTACCAACCGCGACGACAGGTATTTTGCCGACACCTTTCAGGCCATGCCGCTGCACGGTTACACCCGCATGTTTCAGAACATGCTCTCGAGCCCGAACATATCCGTGATGCTGAACACCGATTACCGGCAGATCGTGGATTTTATTCCACATAGTCACCTGATTTACACCGGTCCGGTCGACGCCTTCTTCGGGTTCTGTTATGGCAAGCTGCCTTACCGCAGCCTGGAGTTCCGGCATGAAACCCATGATGTGGATCAGCTGCTTCCAGTCGGAACCGTGAATTATCCCAACGATTACGGTTACACGCGCGTCAGCGAGTTCAAGCACATCACTGGCCAGCGGCACCACCAGACCAGCGTGGTCTATGAATACCCACAGGCCGAAGGCGATCCGTACTATCCGGTACCGCGTCCCGAAAATGCTGAACTGTACAAACGCTACGAAGCGCTGGCGCAGGAACGCAATGACGTGACGTTTGTGGGCCGCCTGGCGACCTACCGGTACTACAACATGGATCAGGTCGTGGCCCAGTCGCTGGCCACCTTCCGCAAGCTGCAGGGCGAGAAGGAGTAGGCATCTTGCAGGAAACCCGGGTCAACTCCTGGAGCGAGTTGCTGGATGTCCTGCACGGCGAATCCTGGAATCCTGCACTAAGGCGCTTCCGGTCTCCATATGTCTTTCGTGGTCAGGGGTATGATGCGCCCCTGACCACATCCTTGCAGCGGCTCGCCGGCAACACCCGTGACATCGAGCGGCATCTGGTCCGCGCCTTCCGCAAATATGCCGAGGCAAACGTGCAGACCCGCGACCTGTTGTGGTACTGGCTTTCGCTCGGCCAGCACCACGGGTTGCCGACCCGGTTGCTGGACTGGACCTATTCTCCGCTCGTGGCCCTGCATTTCGCGACCGCCCAGGAAGAGCGCTTCGACGAGGATGGGGTGATCTGGATGCTGAACGCCGCCCAGACCAACGAGGCCCTGCCGCCAGCGCTTTCGGAGCTGCTGCACCGGGAGGGCGCCAGTGTGTTTACCGTGGACATGCTGGAACTGCTGGGCAGCCAGGGCCGTGAGGCGCTGGCCTTTGACGCAGAGATGACCTGGCTCGACCGTATGGAGGCCGAGGCGGGGCATCCGTTTCTGCTGTTTCTGGAGCCTCCCTCGCTGGATCAGCGGATCGTGCAGCAGTCGGCGCTGTTCTCACTACTGAGCGATCCGGAAATCACCCTCCACGACTGGCTCGGGCGGCACGAGCACGCGGCGCGGCGGGTCATTCTTCCAGCGGAATTGAAATGGGAGGTCCGAGATAAGCTTGACGGCGCGAACATTACCGAACGCACGCTGTTTCCGGACCTCAGCGGCCTCAGCCAGTGGCTGCGGCGCTATTACCGCCTGCGGCAGAACGGCGTTCCTGGTCCTGAGGAGAAGCCTGCGCCCGAAACCGACCGCCGTCAGCAACGCTAGAATCATTCCAAGGCGCTTCGCAGACGGCAGGTGCAGTGTGTCGGGAAATTTGTATGCGGCCAGGGAGCGGAACCCGGTCAACGCCGTCGGGAGCCGCTCAAAGGTGCGCTCCGGCTATCGATAGCGGTCGCCCCGGCAGGATGGGTACGCCCGTGGTTCCCGGCATTGTGGCCGGGCGCAGCCCAGGCATCCGGAATTCCGGGGTGGCCTCCCGACCTTTCTGCGTGAACCATGGCCTCTTCTGAACCCCAACACGATGACGCGTCAGGCCATCACCGAAACGCGGGTCGTCAAGCACGTCAGACGGTCATGAAAGCCGCCATACACTGAGGCATGAATCCGACTAAAGAACCTGTTGTCGACAGCCTTGCGGTGTGGTCGGCACTGCAGAATCTGAAGTTGTCCTGGAATGAGCCAGCTGGCCGTGTCTTCTCTTTGACGCCAGAAGTTCAATTGGTTGCGGTTGCCTTGTCTCCTGGGTCCAATTTCTACCTGGGTCAACTCTACGCATCGGAAGAATTTTTCGATCTTATAAATGGGGCGGGCGACTACACGGAAGAAGAACTCAGCGATTCCGACAGGGTCATGGGCCGAAGGTATGGGTACGCAGAAGAGTTGATCAAAGGTTGGCAGAATGAAGCTGCCCGGAGCCTGGGTGAGCCATTTTCCACCACAGGCTCACCGCTGTACCGCGTCACTTGGCATCTTCCGCACCTGGGCACTTCAATGGAAATCCATCAGGAAGACAAAGAGTTGTGCATCGAGGTGCGCCTGATCCTTACCCCACCTGACATCCGTACTATTCCATGGAATTATTAAAAGGCTACCCCATAACAATTCGAGAAAGCCGCTGCAGTGCAGAGCTTGGCCTGGGCGAACAGAAGCAAGACTTCAGTCTCCGCTGCCATGCGCCTACAACGCAGGCGGGACCAGCCTAAATTAATTCAGACGGCCTCATACTGCCCTCTTCCAAATCGACCCGCCACGGTTCCACGGTTCTGAATTTTCCTTAACCGCCTCTGGCACGGCATGCACGCCATTTCTATACAATATCCACCAAAAGAATGCATGTGCTGGAGGCAGCTCGAAACAGTTCGGGTCTAACAATGCCCTCACTAGTGTTCAGATGAGTCTGTTTGTCCTGTTATGGATCGGGCAGGCACTGAGTGGCTGGGCGGTACACAACCAGGACATGGAAGAACTGAAGCAACGGGCCCTGACCTTTGGCCAGTACCTGCTCCCAGCACACTTCTGGTCAGCGACCACCGAAAACTGGGAAGGCGAATTTCTTCTTATGGCGGCGTTCATGGTCATGACGGTGTATCTCAAGCAGCGTGGAACTGCGGAGTCCAACCCTTATCCCGAAGAGGAAACGGAAGAGCAGCGCCAGCGGGCCAGGCGCGACATCGCCGTGCGTGGTTTCTGGAAGCGGAAGACGCTGACCATCGTGTTGCTGGGGCTATTTTTAACATCTCTGCTGGTGCATCTGAACAATTCCATGCGCGGCTTCAACCATGAGCGCCTTGCGCGAGGTCAGGATCCACTCTTGCTGGGCGAATTTCTCAGGGAACCCCAGTTTTATTTCGAATCTGCACAGAACTGGCAGAGCGAGTTTCTGGCGGTGGCGGCCATCATGGTGCTGACCATTTTTCTGCGGCAGGTAGGCTCATCGCAGTCCAAAGCCCTGGAAGATCCTGACGTGAAACCCAGCGACGGATAGTTGGCCCCGCGCCAGGCCGACTCAGATTCATTGACTTGGCGGTTGAGTCGGAAAAGAAACTCCGCAGGTGGAGAGGAACTGAGCTGAGACTCAGTGCGCGCTTCCGGAAGTCCACACGAACACTTTGTAGGACAGCAAATGTACATGGAAATGCTGTGCCCGACGGGGCGAGACGTCCTTGGCCGCGCGGCGTGCGCACCATGACTCACAGATGGCCGCGGGTTGAGGAGTTTCAGAGCAGGTCTGATGATGTCCTGCTCTGCCCGCAGAAGCCGACCAAAGACGAGCCACCACAAAGAAGAGAAACCACCATGCTGCCGCCTTCCCTGAAATCGCCCGGAAAATGCCGTGGCCTCCATTGCCTCCCTGTGGCTGCTGCCTTGTTTACCCCGCCTTAAGCCAAATCAAGAGCAGCCCAGGTTTTCCCGCTGAGCAACTTTGCGAAACCCGTGTTTACGATGTCTCACACGGCTCTAGCTTCTGTTAATGCCTGATCAGGAACCAACAGGGCACCGAACTGGAGACCCGCTATGACCGATTCCACACCTTCCCAGAACCCCCCACGTCCCATGCGAGTGACCGAACGGCAGGTATACCGCGGACCGAACGTCTATGGTTACGAGCCGATGATCCGCTTTCAGGTGGACCTGGGCGCTCTGGAAGAGTTTCCGACCAGCGCTCTGCCGGGCTTCAATGAGGCCCTGATCGCCCTGCTACCCACCCTGCACAACCACGGCTGCTCCTATAAGGAACCCGGTGGGCTGATCCGCCGGATGCAGGAGGGGACCTGGCTTGGACATGTCATCGAGCATGTCGCCCTGGACCTGCAGTCGCTTGTCGGACGGCGTGTCACCTACGGCAAGACCCGGTCGGTCAAGGGTCAGCCGGGGGTCTACAACGTGCTTTACGCCTACCAGGAGGAACGGCTCGGTATGGCCGCCGGGGCTGTGGCCCTGCGGCTGGTGGACAGCCTGCTGCCTGACCATCTGCGCGGAGTTCAGGGGGTGGAGCTGCTGCTTCCTGCCGGCGAAGAGCCGTTCACACCGGGCTCGCCGTTCAACTTTGAAGCCGAGGTCAGCGCCCTGCGCCGGCTGGCCAAACGCTACACGCTGGGGCCCACCACCCAGTCCCTGGTGACCGAGGCCGAGCGGCGTGGGATTCCCTACCTGCGCCTGGATGACAACAGCCTGGTCCAGCTGGGGTACGGCCGGTACCAGCAGCTGGTCCGGGCCAGTATTACCGGGCAGACCGCCCACATCGCCACCATGACGGCCAGCGACAAGGCACTGACCAAAACCCTGCTGGACCGCGCCGGGCTTCCGGTTCCTCGCGGAGCGGTGGTCCGCACGGCAGAGGATGCGGTGGCCGCGGCGCGCCGACTCAGTGGACCGGTGGTCACCAAGCCGCTGGACGGCAACCATGGGCGGGGCGTCTCGCTGCTGCTGACAGAAGACGAGCAGGTCCGCAGGGGCTTCGAGGAAGCCCGGCAGCACAGCCGTGACGTGGTCGTCGAGCAGCACTTCCAGGGCAACGATCACCGGGTGCTGGTCATCAACGGCGAGGTCGTGGCCGTGGCTGAGCGGGTCCCGGCCCATGTGGTGGGGGACGGTATACGCAGCATCGAGGCCTTGGTCGAGGAGGTCAATCAGGATCCCCGCCGTGGTGAGGGGCACGAGAACGTCATGACCCGCATCCGCATTGATGATCACGTGCTGGGACTGCTGGCCAAAGCAGGCTGGACCCTGCAGAGCGTGCCGCCGCTGGGCCAGACGGTTTTCCTGCGCGACACCGCCAACCTGTCCACCGGCGGTACGGCGGTCGACCGCACCGACGTGATTCACCCGGATAACCTCACCGTGGCGCGCCGGGCGGCCAAGGTGATCGGCCTGGACGTCGCCGGGATCGACCTGATCAGCCCCGACATCTCGCGCTCGGTGCATGAGACCGGCGGCGGCATCGTGGAGGTCAACGCGGCCCCCGGGTTCCGTATGCACCTGCAGCCATCGGAAGGCACGCCGCGCAATGTAGCCGCCCCGGTGCTGGACATGCTGTTTCCACCGGGAGTGCCGTGCCGCATGCCGATCATTTCCATTACCGGCACCAACGGGAAAAGCACCACCTCGCGCATGGTGGCGCACATCCTGCAACAGAGCGGGAAGGTTGTGGGCCTGACCACCTCCAACGGCATTTACATTAACGGCGAACAGGTCGTCAGTGGAGATACCACCGGCCCCAAGAGTGCCAAGGTGGTCCTGAGTGACCCCGCCGTGGAAGTCGCCGTGCTGGAAACGGCCCGGGGCGGTCTGCTGCGCGAGGGGCTGGGCTTCGAGACCTGCGACGTGGGCGCGGTCCTGAACATCCAGCCGGACCATCTGGGTATCAAGGGCATCGAGACCATCGAGGACCTGGCGTGGGTCAAATCGCTGGTCATCGAGGTCGTATCTAAAAATGGCGCCAGCGTCCTGAACGCCGACGATCCCCTGACCCTGAAGATGCGACGCAAGGCGCGGGGCGAGATCATCCTGTTCTCGATGCGCGGCGGGAGCGACTATTCCCCCGAGTTGCAGGAACATATCGCCGGGGGCGGGACGGCGGTGGTCCGCGAACCGACCGTGCTGGGCGACGAACTGGTGCTGTACCAGGACCACCGGCGCCGCCCGATCATGCGGGCCCGCGACATTCCCGCCACCCTGGGCGGGTTCGCCCAGGTCAACGTGCAGAATGCGCTGGCCGCTGCCGCGATTGCGCTGGCCCGGCAGGTGCCCCTGCAGGTCATCCGCTCGGCCCTGAGCAGCTTCTCCACGTCGTTCGAACTGAGTCCCGGCCGCCTGAACCTGTACGACGGCCACCCGTTCCGGGTACTGCTGGACTACGCGCACAACCCGACGGGCATGGAATATCTGAGCGAGCTGATCGGTCACCTGCGTCCCCCCAAGGGCCGTGTGATCGGCGTGATGGGAGTGGCCGGAGACCGCCGTGACGAGGACATTCTGCGAATGGGTGAACTTGCTGCGCAGGCCTTTGATGAACTGATTATCCGCGAGGACGAGCTGCGGCGTGGCCGGCGCGTCGGGGAAGGGGCCCGCCTGATTACTGAGGGCGCCCTGAGCAGCGGTTTTGACCCGGCGCATGTGCAGACCATCCTGAAAGAGCCGGAGGCCGTAGACGCTGCCCTTCGCCTTGCGGCGCCGGGCGACCTGGTGGTGCTGCTGGCCACCGAGGTCGAGGACACCTGGCAGCAGATGCGTGACTTCGACAGCTCAGCTGCCCTGGCCGAGCCCGAGATGGCCTCCGCGGCCTGGGCGAAAGGATCCCATGACTGATACATCTTCGAAGAACCCGCACTGGGCCATCATGGTCCATGGTGGCGCGCATGAAGTGCCGTCTGAGCAGGAAGAAGCCGCCCGCGACGGCTGCCTGGAGGCCCTGCAGGCCGGCCGGGCTGTGCTGGAAGCCGGCGGAAACGCCGTTGACGCAGTTGAGGCCGCCGTCCGCGTTCTGGAGGACCGCCCGGTTTTCAATGCCGGATATGGATCAGCCCAGAATGCCGACGGTGGAGTCGAGACCCAGGCCTCGGTGATGGACGGGCAAACCCTGGATGTGGGCGCAGTGGCGGCCCTGGTGGGCGTGCGCAATCCGGTTACTGTGGCCGCGCACCTGCTGCGTGAAGAAGCGATCCTGCTGGTGGGCGACGGGGCACACCGGTTCGCCCGGGATATCGGCGCCGAGCTGTGCGACCCGGACGAGCTGATCGCTCCGGACGTCGCGAAGCAGACCTCCGATACGGTCGGGTGCGTGGCCCTGGACATCCGCGGCCATGTCGCTGCTGCCGTCTCCACCGGTGGTCTGGACGGGCAGTGGGTCGGGCGGGTTGGGGATTCTCCGCAGCCCGGATGCGGCTACTACGCAGAGGATCAGGTTGGCGCCGTGGCCCTGACGGGCGAGGGTGAGCGCATCGCCCGCCTGCGGAGTGCCGGACGCATCATGGACCGCCTGTCACGGAATACACCTGCAGAAGCCATCGAGGCGGTCATCCGTGAAATGGCTGCCCGGGTCGGCGGTGAGGCCGGCGGGATCGCCCTGACCGCGGACGGTCAGATGGGCTGGTGGCACAACAGCCCCCATATGCCAGTCGCTTTTCAGGCGGCCGGCGCCGATGGTCCGCAGGTTTATCTGACCAGACACGAGGAGGGAGCCCATGGAACAACCTCACACTGAGCGGGGCACGCTTCCGGGAAAAGGCACGCTGGTGATTATCGGTGGCCACGAGGACAAGCAGGATTCCCGTGAGATCCTGAAGGAGGTGGCCCGGCTGTCCGGAAAGGGCAAGCTGGTGATCGCCACTCTGGCCTCGCACACCCGCGAAGGCTATTTCGAGAGCTATCAGAAGGCGTTCGACGATCTGGAGACGGGCGAACTGGTCGAGCTGTACCTCGACGAGCGGTCCGACGCCAATAAGGCTGCGGCCCTGGACACGCTGCGCGGAGCCACCGGAGTGCTTTTTTCCGGCGGAGACCAGCTCAGGATCACCAGCCTGATGGCAGATACCCCGGTGGAGCACTGCCTGCGCGAGATCTACCAGGAAGGCGGCGTGGTCGCCGGCACCTCGGCCGGTGCATCGATGATGTGCGAGACCATGCTCGTCAAGGGCCGCAGCGAGGAAACCTACCGGGTGGGCGAACTGCAGATGGCGCCAGGGCTGGGGCTGATCCGGGGCGTGATCATTGATCAGCACTTCGCGGAGCGTGGCCGGATGGGACGCCTGCTGGGCGCCGTGGCCCAGAATCCCCGGGTCCTGGGCATCGGCATCGACGAGGACACGGCCATCCTGGTGCGCGGCGAGTCTTTCACGGTGCTGGGCAGCGGCGGCGTCTACGTGGCCGACGGCTCGGACATCACCCATTCCAACGTGGCCGAAGCACGTACCGGGGAGACCCTGTCGCTTCACGGGGTGCGCCTGCATGTGCTGGCGGCCGGAGACACCTTTGACCTTCAGGCGCGTGAGCCAGGACTTTATCGAGCTTAGGCCGGCACCGAACGGAACCCGTGACCTGGTAAGGGCAGTCTCCCCTGGTCAGCGCTTTCCTGACCCTGTCACCATCCTGACCATGAAAGCTTGGCCATGAACGCGAACGGTCCTGTTCACGGAAAGTCCAGCCCACCTCGCCAACCTCATGAGAGGATTTCACCGTGATCCGAATGTCTGACTCTGCTGTCATTGAACGTCCCCCCTCCCTGGGTGCGGTTCCCGGGCCGGAGGGCACCACCTTCCGGATGTGGAGCACCCACGCACGTGAGGCGGCCCTGATGGTCTACGACGGCGACCGTGCCTCACGCCGCCCCCTGCAGGCGGCTGGCCAGGGGGTCTTCGAAGGCACCTTTGCGGACCTGGGTCCCGGCACCCGGTACAAATTCGAGGTCAGTGGGCAGGCTTTTCCCGACCCGTATGCACGCTGGCTCCCTGAAGGGGTGCACGGTCCGGCGGTGGTGTGGGCAAGCAGTTACGTGCCCAGGCACGCCCCTCCACAGCGTCAGCGCCACGAACTGGTGATCTATGAACTGCACGTCGGGACCTTCACCCCCGAAGGCACCTACCGGGCAGCTGCAAAAAGGCTGGGGCACCTGCGGGACCTGGGAATCACGGCCATTGAACTGCTTCCGCTATCTGCTTTTCCAGGGCAGAGGGGCTGGGGTTACGACGGGGTCGCGCACTTTGCGCCCTTCGCGCCCTACGGACCACCTGAAGACCTTCAGGCCTTTATCGATGAGGCGCATGGCCACGGGCTGCTGGTGCTGCTGGACATGGTCTACAACCATTTCGGCCCTGACGGAAACTATCTGGGCGCCTACAGCCCCCAGTATTTCACGCCGGCACATCAGACGCCGTGGGGCTCGGCTCCTGATTACACCCAGCCCTTTATGCGTCAGCTGGCCGTCGACTCGGCAGAGCACTGGCTGCGCACCTACGGTTTTGATGGCTTCCGGCTGGACGCCACCCACGAAATCGTGGACACCAGCGAGCAGCACATCCTCTCGGAACTGACCGGGCGGACACATGCCTGGGGCCAGGAACGGGGGGCAGCGACCTTCGTGTTCTGCGAGGACGACCGCAACTTTCCCCCGCTGGTGCAGGACACCGGCGCCGACGGGATCTGGACCGACGACTTCCACCATCAGGTGCGCGTGGTCCTGACGGGTGAGCAGGACGGCTATTACGCCGCCTACCGGCCAGACGTGGCCGACCTGGCGCGCTGTATCGAGCGGGGGTGGCTGTACGAGGGCCAGCCCTGGCCCCTGAGTGGCAAACCGCGGGGCCTCGCCTCAGATGGGCTGGACGCTCCGGCCTTCGTGTACTGCATCCAGAACCATGACCAGATCGGCAACCGGGCGACGGGGGACCGGCTGCAGGAGACTGCCGGAGAGGAAGGCTTCCTGGCCGCCAGCGCACTGCTGCTGTTTCTGCCGATGACGCCGCTGCTGTTCCAGGGACAGGAATGGATGGCCAGCACACCGTTCCAGTTCTTTTCCGATTTTTCCGGCGATCTGGGCAGGCAGGTCACCGAGGGGCGCCTGGCCGAGTTTGCGGGTTTTGAAGGCTTCGGTGCCCACACGGTGCCTGATCCACAGGCGCCGTCCACCTTCCGGCACAGCACGCTGGACTGGGCCGAGCCCAGGAATGACGTGCACGCCAGGGTGCTGGAGGTCTACCGCAAGCTTCTGAGGCTGAGGCGGGAGGATCCGGTGCTTGGTCATGCCTCCCGAGGCGAATTGCAGGCGGGGTCCGCTGGACCGGTTCTTTGGGTGGAGCGCCGGCTCGGCCGTCAGCGGCGCCTGCTGCTGGTGAATTTCGGCCAGGAAACGGCTGGCGTGCGGGACTCGCTGCCCTACAGTCTCGAGGGAGCACACGAGTTGCTAAACACCTCTGCGTCGGGGGATTCCGGGGTTCCTGCCTTCAGCGCCGTACTTTATGTATTGCCGGACGCCTGAACTGGCATCAAGGCTCCTGCAAACACCCATCAGCGAACCAGCACCTGCAAGCTCCGTGCAGGTGCTGGTTCGCTTTTCCTGCTCCCCCTAGCGGCGCCGGCGTCCGCCGCTCAGCAGGAAGACGCCCAGAAACAGCATCCCGGCCAGCACGCGGGTTCTCCAGGGGTCCGGCTGGCCGGCCCGTGCTGGTGCCACCGGGACCGGGCGCGTCAGGTACCAGCCACGCACCGGGCGGGCCGCCTCATCGAAGTTCTTGGCCAGTCGGTGCAGCGACGCCATCAGCTCAGGGCCGCCCATGGGGTGGCCATGGCCCGTGGCAGCCAGGTCAGGGTCCAGGGCCGCCAGAAGGTGAACCGACTCTTTTGCCGCGTCCCAGTTGGGTGTGTAGTAGGCCGGCGGGCCCTGAACCACCGTCGGCCGCAGCAGCAGTGCTCCCCTGGCAGTCTCCTGATGCGTGGTCACGAAGGCGTCTCCAGCGATCAGCGACCGGTCGCGGTCACGCCACAATGAAATGTGGCCGGACGTATGCCCGGGGGTATGCAGCCAGCGCCATTCCGGAAGGAAAGGGACTGTGCCTCCCGGCTGCAGGGCCATGACCTGGAGGTCAAACGGCCCCGGAACAAAGGCCGGGGACAGCAGGCTCATGGTGCCGCCCACGGTGGGGTCAGGAAAGGGATAGGGGGCCTCGTTGTTGACGTGTGGCAGCTCCAGGGTGTGGGCGTAGACCGGCACGTTCCACTCGGCTTTCAGGGCCTTCAGCGCCCCGATATGGTCCAGGTGCCCGTGCGTGAGCACGATCGCTTCCGGTGGACGCTCGCCGTGGACCTTGCGGGCTGCAGCGCGAATAAGACCGGCGGTACCTGGCATCCCCGCGTCGACGAGGATCCAGGGCTCTCCGGGGCGGCCCAGCAGGTACACGTTGACCATGGGCAGCCGAACACGCACCACGTCCGGGCGCAGCTGCTGTGTGCCCCCGAAGGTGGACACGGGAGGGTGATGCGGCAGGGGGCTATGGGAC
The DNA here is from genome assembly GCF_014647655.1 of Deinococcus malanensis. Taxonomy (NCBI): domain Bacteria; kingdom Thermotogati; phylum Deinococcota; class Deinococci; order Deinococcales; family Deinococcaceae; genus Deinococcus; species Deinococcus malanensis. The sequence goes on along the minus strand of NZ_BMPP01000003.1, from coordinate 179,756 downwards.
TGGGTCATGAGCAGAGACCTCCTGATGGGTTGAAGAAAATCGGGCAGTGTGCGCATGACCTCACGCCGGAGGGCAAGCTGGAAACGTGCTGAAATTGCTGAGCGGGTCCATTAGGCACCGGTCCATCGGGAAGCAGAAAAATGCTTTCTGAAAGGCCTGGCCCTCTATACGCTGCTGCTGGAGTGTCAGCCGGCGACCGCGCAGGCTCCCAGACCGGCCAGGGCAGAGAGATGGAATCAGCGGGCTACAGGGCGTTGATCAGCTCCTGGTGCGTCATTTTCAGATGAACCTGGGTATCCACCCGGTCAACAGCAGACAGGGGCAGGTGGTGGGCCCGGCCGTCGGGGTCCGTGGTCTGCAGGTAGGGTCCGGAAGTGCTGATGACCTGTCCGTGGACATAGCCGTCGGCGCAGACCACGTCCATTCCAGGCTGAAGATTCGGATGCTGATCATGTTCAGAGTGCGTCATAGGTCTCCTTGGTCGAAGGTCCGGCTCAGCTCATTTGGCGGGAGCGAATAAGCCGCAGGCCAGCGGCAAGCATGAACGCGCCCCAGACCAGAAATCCAAGGTCGTAGGCCAGCTGGCCGGGCCCGGGCCGGACATGGTGCAGGCCGAGGATCTGATGGTTGATCAGTCCCTCGATAACGTTGAAGAGCCCCCAGCCCACAAGCAGGGTTCCGACGAAGGTGGCAGTGTCCCGTTGTGCCGGCGCGTTTTTCCAGACCAGCCAGATACCCACCGCTGTGAACAGGTAGGTTGCCGCATGAAAAAGCCCGTCGAGCAGGGTGTTGTCTTGGAGGGCCCCCAGGCTGTCGGGGGGATGGCGCGCGCTGATCAGGTGATGCCACTGCAGAATCTGATGCAGCACAATGCCGTCGAAAAAGCCCCCCAGGCCCAAACCCAGAAGAACTCCACCGGTCATCCACCGGGGTAGCCTGTGGTGCTGCAGAGTGGTCTCAGATGACATGGGTTCTCAGGGTCGGGCTGGAACCGGCCGGGGTCACGAAGACTGCTGGAGGCTGCTCTGGCGTTCACGGTCCTCAGCGATTTTGCCGAGCAGGAACAGCGTGGGCGGCCAGTGACCGATAAACAGGCCATTGCGCTCCTTGTCGGCGCTCTCACTGGTCAGAAACTGTGACGCGCTCAGGGCGATCGAGGCAAAGCCGAGGGTGTAAAAGACGGTGGACAGTTTCATAAAGTCACCTTCCCGGGAAGACGAGGGCCGCGCTGCGGCGGAGCGGGGAGTTCCTGTATGCCTGACGTCGTGGTGTCTTGCAAAGCGACGAATCCTCCTCCTGGCTTTTAAGCACTCAAAGCCATAACGATGAACAGACGAATGAGGCAGATATCCGGAAGGGCTGCACAAGGGCGAGGTGCTTTCCGGGGCTCTACATCCGCCCCAACCCATCAGTCTGATCCGACACGGTCAGATCCAGGCGACCCATCCTCAGGAAAGGGGGTTCAGCGGCGCGTCTTATCATGAGCTCCTCCTTTTCCAGGTCACGGATCTTGGGGTAGGCGGCGGGGCAAGGAAGGTACGCCCGTGAATCTTGGTAGAGCAGAAGGAGGACCGTGACGCGCAGTCCACTTCTGGCTCTCTGCCCAGGGTCGGGGATGCGCTCTAGCGACACATGAGCTTCGCATGCAGGGCGCCCAGAGGGAGCCCATAGGCGTTCTTAACCTGACGAATCCGCCTGGGACATCACCATACTGCCCAGCACTTTCCTGGTGCACGACAGGACTCGAAGCAGTCACTCGAAACGAGCTGACCACATGCCGATCAGAAGACCTGCATTTCCTGAGTATCCGATCGTCATCCATCTGGACGACTTCACGTCAGTTGGGCCTTTCAGGCGCTGGTTCACGCACTTCCGGCCACGGAATCACGGTACATCTTTTCGTCCGGCGCCCTACCGTGTGACTGGTCATGCTCCACGCACTTCTTCGCTATTGTGGCGAGAGATGTCAGTCAGCCCGCGCAGCCTCTCTGTCGAGCAGGCTCTCGACGACGCTCCATCACCTGGCCAGGAACTCGCGGCCACGGACTGTGCGGGGGCAGTGCGTACGCAGTCACGATGGTCGACAGCTTCCCAGGTGGCTGTGGCCATAACAGGAAATTTCACGGATCACAGCCGCGCCACTGTGCCAGTATTCGGCATAGGGAAGCTGATGGAAACCAGATGAGTGCCCAGGACCACAATATCTTCACGGGGATCCTGAGCGGATACGTGGCGCTGAACCGCGAAGGGCGGGTCACCATCATGGACCGGGTTGCCCACGACCTTCTGGCGCAGGTGGGATGCGGGCTCGGTCGGTGCTGGCAGGAGGTGTTCCCGCCGAATACGGCAGTGGGCCGGGCACTTGGTCAGGTGTGGCAGAGTGGTCAGCCGGCCCTGCTGTCGGCGCCGGCCCACAGTGGGAGCGGCAGGCTGTTTACCCGGGTCGCCCCGACGCCGGACGGGGCCGAGGTGCATTTAGAGCTGTGTGAGGTGGAGCCGGGGCCGTGGGACCCGGGCCAGAACACGGCCCGCCTGTTGCAGCTGACCCAGGAGCTGAACGCAGCGCCCGGTCTGGATGCCATGGTCGAAACCTTCATTCGGCATCTTCATCAGGAAGCCTACGGGGTCCTGCTGGCACTTCACGATCCGGCGCGGGACTGCCTGGAGGTCCGCTACGCAGTGGATTATGACGAGGCGATCCTTGCACCCTTCCTGCAGGTTCCGTTACAGATGCAATGCCCAGCTACCGAGGTGTTCCACAGTGGCGAACTGCTGATCCTGAGCCGCGAGGAATGTCTGGCCCGTTACACCGACCTTCCGCTGGCCGAGGGAACTCAGGAACTGGTGGTGGTTCCCCTGCAGGCCAGTCGAGGCGTGATAGGCGTGCTTCTGCTCAGCCTGCACGAACGTGGAACACTCGGACTACCGGGACGCAGCCAGATGATGCTGCTGTGCACCCACATGGCCGGAGCCATCGAGCGCACGCAGCTGGCCGACGAGGCGCGGCGCAACGAGAGCCGGTACCGGACCCTTCTGGAGTCGACCAGCGCCATCCTGTGGGAAACCGAGAGTAACTTTCAGGTCGTGCGGAACATGCCCACCTGGGAGGCTTTCACCGGCCAGACCTTCCGTGAGTACCGTGGTCAGGGGTACATGACCGCGGTGCATCCCGACGACCGGCCTGCTGTTCTGAACGCGATTCAAGAAGGCCTGCGTGGCGGCGGACGGTTCGCCATGCAGGGACGCCTGATGACCGCCCGCGGCGTGTACCGGCAGGTCGTGGCTCAGGCCGTTCCTGTGCTTGGAGAGGCCGGTGAGGTTCTGTCCTGGATGGGAACTGTTCAGGACGTGACCGACGCGTATCAGCATCAGCTGCGGGAAACCGCCACGCGAGAGGTGCTCCTGAAGCTCAACCGGACCAGCTCGGCCCGTGAGGTTTACGAGACCACACTGGCCGAAGTGGTCCAAAGGACCGGGGCGCAGCGCGCCCTGCTGGCTGGGGTGTCCAGGAACAGGACGACCATGCGGATACTTGCCGCCCGGGAAGTCCCGGACGAACTCCGGCACCACCTGAGTGAATTCACTGTGGTGGACGGAACGCCGCTGGGGCAGGGCGTGGCCAGCGGAGAGCCGGTCTGGCTGCGCGACATCCTGGCCCGGGGCACCCGCCCCAACCTGCTGCCTGAAGGCATCATCGAGCAACAGGGCGAGATTCTGCTGGTGCCGCTCCACCACCAGCAGGAATTGGTGGCGTTGCTGGCCCTGGCGTTTGCCGGGAACCAGGACCTGCCGGATCAGACGCTCGATCAGCTGCGGTGGCTCCAGCCCCACCTGGCGCAGGCACTACAACGTGCACAGCTGCAAGGCGCTCTCGAGCGCAACGAGGAGCATGGCCGGACCATTCTGAGCGCACTGGAAGAGGGCGTGGTACTGATCAGCAGCCGGGGTCGGATCGTCTCGGCCAATCAGCCGGCCCGGCGCCTGCTGGGCCTCCCGGACGATGGCCCGCTGGGGTCGGTGCTCGACCGCCACTGGGAAATCACCGATACGGCCGGATTTACGGTGCCTCCTGACCGGTATCCGGCGGTCCTGGCTCTGCACACCCGGCAACCCGTCAGAAACGAGGTGGTCTGTGTGGTCACGGGGGGCACCAGCAGGTGGCTTTCTGTCAATGCCATCCCGATCACTGAAGGCGAAGACCTGCAGGGCGTGGTGATGTCCCTGACCGACATTACCGAGTCTTATACCCTGCGCCAGCAGCTGGAGGTTCAGGCCCAGCAGGACGAGCTGACCGGTCTGCCCAACCGGCGTGTGTTCCGGCGGGTCCTGGAGCAGTTGGCCACCACCGAGAAATGGACCCCTGTCCATGCCGCCGTCCTGCTGGTGGACGTCGATCAGTTCAAGCTGGTCAACGACAGCTACGGTCAGCAGGTCGGCGACGCGCTGCTGCGGTCGTTCGCTGAGCGCCTGTCAGATCTCGTCAGGGGGCGCGGTATCGTGACCCGTCTGGCTGGAGACGAATTTGGACTGATCCTGGACCTGAATGCCATGGACCGGGTGGACGTGAGCACGGTAGCTCAGGAAGTCCTGGACGTCCTGAACGGGCAGCTCAGTGTCCATGGCATCGAACTGCAGGTCACCGCCAGCGTCGGCGTGTGCGCGACCGGTCAGGGGGGCGCCGCGGTTCAGGATCTGCCCAGGAATGCGGGCCTCGCGCTGGGTGAAGCCAAGCGCCAGGGGGCCGGGCTGTGGCAGGCCTTCTCCCCCAGCCTCGCTGCGGCGCAGGACCGGCGCATCCAGGTAGAGCGCAGGCTGCGCCGCGCCCTGCAGGAAGGCGAACTGGACGTTTCCTATCAGCCGATCGTAGAACTGGGCTGCGACGAGTGGAGCACCTTCGAAGCCCTGGCGCGCTGGACCGATGCAGAACTGGGCCCCGTCAGCCCGCTGGAATTTATACGGGTCGCCGAGGAAAGCGGGCTGATCAATGAACTCGGGCAGTTCGTCATGCAGCGTGCCCTGCAGCAGAGCGTGGCGTGGTCCGCGCGGTGGTCCCGGCGGGTCACCGTCAACGTGAATGTCAGCGCGACCCAGTTGATGCGGCCTGATTTCGTGGGCCAGGTCGAACAGCTGCTCGTCTCCACCGGGGCGCATCCCCGACAGCTGACCCTTGAAATTACCGAGGCGGTGGTCATCCAGCAGCTCGACTTCGTGATCGGGCAGCTGCAGGGTCTGCGCAGGCGCGGAGTTGGCGTCGCCATGGACGACTTTGGAACCGGATTCTCCAGCCTGGCGGTGCTGTCGCGCCTGCCGATCGACGCCCTGAAGGTGGATCGGGCGTTCGTCCGGGGGGTGTACCGCGAGCCGCGCCGGCAGGCCCTGCTGTCGGCCGTGGTGCTGCTGGGACAGCGGCTGGAGATCAGCGTGGTGGCCGAAGGTGTCGAGGAACAGCGTGAACTGGATGTGTTGCAGGGCCTGGGCTGTACCCATGCCCAGGGCTACTACCTGTCGCGCCCGGCGGACGCGGCCAGCTTCGACTCAGCCTGAGTGTACCGGGCACCCCAAGGCGCTCACGAGGAGCCGGGTACGGTTTTCCGGCCAGAGGGGTCTGGGGACACCTCCTCGCCGGTATGCCTCAGCACACCAAACGGTCTGCAACCGGAGCGCTCGGGCACCCACCCCACCTTCTGACATCTGTGGTCAGGGCGCAAATTGGAGAAAGCAGCCCCTCTGGCCTTCGCCGTGCGATGCTCTGCAGGGCCGGGTCCCTGGTCTCGCCTGCCACTTCTCGTCAGTCCAGTGATAGGACCTGGCTCGGCGCGCTGGCGGTGCAGGCCGTTCTGCGCTAGACCCGGCTGTCGGAAGATGCGGCACTGGGCACCGTACTGTCAGGATTTTTCGGTTTCGGCATTACGCTGCTGACCTTCATTCAGGCAGGCAACAATGCCAATCAGGCTGGGCTGGACAAGTTTCTGTTCGGGCAGGCCGCCACCATTGTCGCCGCAGACGTGACGGTTATGGCGGCGCTGGCCGGAATCGGGCTGGGAACTGTGTTTGTGCTGTTCAAGGAATTCAAGCTGCTGAGTTTCGATCCGACCTACGCCGCGACGCTGGGCTATCCCACCGGGCGGCTCGGAGCGCTGCTGACGTCTCTGGCTGTGGTGGCCGTGATGATCGGCTTGCAGACCGTGGGCAGCGTGCAGCTGCTGGAGCGCAGCGGGCGCGTCATGGCCGACGCGGCCATCGGGGTGGTATTTCCGCTGCTGTTCTCGCTGTATTTCCGTGACGTTCATCTGGACCTTGACGCCGTACTGTACGGCGAGATTGCCTACGCGCCGCTCAATACCCTGATGCTGGGGGGCGCGAGGTTCCCGAGTCGCTGCTGCTGATGGGCGGGCTGGCCGCGCTGAACTTTCTCTTCGTCACAGTGCTGTTCAAGGAACTGAAAGTCTCTACCTTCGACAGCGGACTGGCTGCCACCCTGGGCTTTGCCCCCGCCGCCCTGCACTACGCCCTGATGACCCTGCTGTCCTCCTCCACCGTGGGCGCCTTTCAGTCTGTGGGCGCGGTGCTGATCGTGGCCTTGTGATTATTCCGCCGGCCTGTGCCTTCCTGCTGACGCAGCGGCTGGCGGTCATGCTGGGGCTCTCCATGGGCATCGGGGTGCTGGCCAGCGCCGCCGGCTACGGCCTGTCTGTGTGGCTGAACAGCAGCATCGCCGGCATGATCGCCACCGTGCTGGGCGTGACCTTCGTGGGCTGCGTCCTGTTTTCACCGCTGCAGGGGCTGGTGGCCACCCTCCGGCGGCGCTCGCGTCAACGCCAGGAATTCAGCGCCCGGCTACTGCTCACGGCCCTGCATGGTCAGATGCTGGCGCCCACCGCTGCGGAACTTGCCAGCCGCCTGGAGTAGACCCCAGCGCTGGTCGCTCCGGCCCTGACGCACGCCCTGCGCGCCGGCTGGCTGGTGGAAAGCAGCGGGCGCTTCGAGTCGACCGAGCAGGGACAGCAGATGCAGCATGCCGCGTTCAGAGGTGTTTCTTGAAAAAGGCCACGCTGCGCTGCAGGGCCACCCCCAGGTTCTGGCTGAGGTTGTGGTCGTCTCCTTCGTACCGGTAAGCCTCGACCGGCTGCCCGGCCGCACGCAGGTCGCTCGCCAGGGCCTTCTGGAAGCTGTACGGCACGTCCTTGTCCGCCGCGCCGTGGTGCAGCTGTATGGGGCGTCCGCGCAGCTCCTTTAAGGCACTGTTGGGGCTGAGCAGCCGCAGGTAGCGCCGGTTGAGGCCATCGAGCACGGGGGCCGGCATCTCCGGCGAGCGGTTCCAGTCGGTCGCCAGCACGTCGTACCCCGCCACCACACCAGCCCACAGGGAGGCCGCCTTGAGGTCCGGATCCACCAGAAGGGCCCGCAGGCTGAGCTGCCCGCCCATACTGTGGCCCCACAGTCCCAGCCGCTTCGGATTGACGCGCGGGTCCTTCTTCAGGCTGGTGGCGGCGTTCAGCACATCCACGGTGTAGCCGGGGTCGTTGTAACCTCCCAGCGCTTCGCCCTGACTGCTGCCGTGTCCGCGGTAATCACTTTTCAGGGTCACGAAGCCCGCGCGTGCAAACGCGTCCTGATAGGCGACGTAGCGTTCGGTGGTGCGGTACTCGTCTGGCGGAATGTAGCCGTGATTGAACACGATGGCCGGCCAGCCGCCCTTGGGAGCGGTGCCTGTGGGCACGGTGAGCAGGGCATAGATGGTCAGGCCGTCCGACTGGTACGAGACCACCTGCCGGCTGTAGTTCACGCCTGAGGGCAGGGAGCGCTTGACCTTCAGGGAACTTCCCGGATACTCCCTGGCACGCAGGGCCTGAAGGCTGATGGGTTGCCGGGCCACGAACGCCTCCATGGCTTCATCGGTCACGCGGCCCAGAGGATCGGTGCGCAGCGTCCCGTTGTCCTTCTCCACGGGGGTGTCCGCAGACGGAGCCCCCGGTTCAGGTTCTGGACCCGAGGCCTGCCAGGGCAAGGAAAAGGGCAGCGTGTCTGGCCGGGTCAGCGCGACGTAGCCAGCCCCCAGGACCAGCAGCATCAGCACCAGCCGCAGCAGAGCCCTCACAGCCGGGCGCGGAAGAAGGCCACACTCCGCTGCAGGGCCACACCCAGATTCCGGCTGAGGTTATGGTCATCTCCGGGATAGACATAATGCTGCACGGGTTTCCCGGCCGTGCGAAGCTGCTGAGCCAGGCTGTCGTGGAAGGCCACCGGAACCTCGGCATCGGCGGTCCCGATATGCAGCTGCACCGGGCCTGCAAGGTCCTTCAGAAAGCTGTTGGCACTGAGAGAATTCCAGAAGGTGGGGTTCTTGTCAGGCGTCCCATACTTGGCCACTGCCTGCCTGCGCAGGTTCAGGACCCGCTGCGGAATGGTGGCGGGCGGCCGGTTGTTCCAGCTATTCATCATCTGGTCGTAATTGCCCACCACTCCGGCCCAGATCACTCCTACCTTCACGCTGCGATCGATCACCATGGCCCGCAGGGTCAGGAACCCGCCCATGCTATGCCCCCACATTCCGATACGTGCACCATTGACACGGGAGTCTTTTTTGAGACTGCCCAGGGCGTTCATGACATCGGTGGTGTAGCCCGGGGTGTAATAGGCACCCAGCGCTTCGCCCTGACTGCTGCCGTGTCCGCGGTAATCACTTTTCAGGGTCACGAAGCCCGCGCGTGCAAACGCGTCCTGATAGGCCGCGTAGCGCTCGGTGGTGCGGTAGACCTTGGGCGGGATGTAGCCGTGATTGAACACGATGGCCGGCCAGCCTCCTTTGGGAGCGGTGCCTGTGGGCACGGTGAGCAGGGCGTAGATGGTCAGGCCGTCCGACTGGTACGAGACCACCTGCCGGCTGTAGTTCACCCCGTTGTTCAGCGTGCGCACCACCTTCAGGGAACTTCCCGGATAGGCTTTGGCCCGTGCCCTGGCAATGCTCAGATCAGCGGCGTCCACCCTGGCCAGGGCTGCGGCGCTCTGCGCCAGGGCTGGGGGACTCAGGACATGGCCAAGCAGAACGACCGTCAGGACGCAGGATTTCATTGAGCCAGCGTAGAGGGAGCTGCCCCCCTGGAAGGAAATGCGGTGCCGGTTCTGGTCTTGAGAAAAAGCTGGGTGAGTACTCAGGAGTTCCCCACGCGCAGGCAGGCGCAAGAAAATATCCCCGGCAGGGCACCGGGGACGTTTCAGGGCAAAGAAGGCGTGAGACTAGCGTAGTCCTCCGCTCAGCACAGCGGCCAGGCGCCGGGTGGCCGCCTTCTGCAGCTCGTCCAGTGTCTCGGTCGCTTCACGCTGCATGGCTTTCCAGCGGTCCACCTCGCGGCCTTCGCGCCCGGTTTCACGCACCACGGCAGAACTGACGGCGAAGTGAGCCTCGGGCAGCTGATTCAGCGCGTCACCAGCGCCACTGTGCCGGGCGCCGAGCAGGGCACCCAGCATCCCCACCTGATTGCTGCGTTCCATCAGTTCACGCTGGAAGGTCCGGTCCTTGATAGACGTGATGACGTCCCAGGCCGCGTCGGCCAGAGCCGTGGCCGGCGTAGCGGGGCGGTGAACCTCGACGGCCAGCGTGTCCCCCTGGCGCCAGGTGCGGGTCCAGGTCTGGGCCGCGCCCGGGGTCCAGTGGGTCTCGAAGTCGCGGGCGTCTTCGATCAGGACACGAAGCTGACCCAGGCCGGGACGCAGGGTTACCCGGTGCCCCTCGGAAAGGATGCCCCATTCACTGCGTCCCTCAGGTCCCGGCGCCTGCATGCTGGCGTAGGTGCCGGCGATGGCCCGCGCCCCGTCGGACAGCTGGGCACGCGGCGCGCCGTCAACCAGCAGCGCAATGTCGCCCGGAGCGCCGTCCGTGCGAATCACCCGGGCGGCATGCTGCAGGTGAAGCAGGCCCAGGCCCCAGCGGTCATGTGCCTGCCGCAGTTCCTGAGTCAGCTGGGCGTCCAGGGTCGTTTCGTCGGCGCCGCTTTCGGCAAGTGCCTGGGCATCACTGTGAATGCCGGCTGTGGCGACCAGCTCCGCAAAGCGGATCAGAGGATTGGCGCTGGAGGTGACAGGTTCAGTTGCAGGCGCCTTGCGGCGGGTGGTTTTGGTCATGGGATTCCCTCTCGTGATCTGGGTGATGGTCCCCGGGGGGACGCTTGTGCACCGTGCCTCGGTTCGCAACAGCATTCTGTATAAAACAGAATTCTACGTCCTGAATTATGACATATTTTGCCTGCCTCTGCGCGCTGCGGCGCGGCCAGGGGCACTTCATGCCGGTTGGAGGGAAGCAGGGTCCGATTCTTCTCCGCTCCGCGTAGCATGGGGCCCGTGACTTTGACCCGTACAAGCCCCGCTGATGTGGAGGCGCCGCCCCAGGCCCTCAGCATCGGCCTGTTGCTGGTGATTTTGATTGTCGCGTTCGAGGCCATGGCGGTCAGCACGGTGCTGCCGCGGGTCGCCGGGCAACTTCAGGGTCTGAGCTGGTATGGCTGGGCTTCCAGCGCTTTTCTGCTGGCCAGCCTGTTTGGCGCGGTGGTCAGCGGGATGCTGGCAGACCGGCGCGGCCTGGCGCTGGGTGCGGCGGCCTCCCTGGGCGTGTTCGCCGCTGGTCTGCTGGTGTCCGGTCTGGCACCAGACATGCCGGCGTTTGTGCTTGGCCGCTTCATCCAGGGTCTGGGTGCGGGTGGTCTGGGCGCCCTGCCCTTCGCCGTGATCACGGCGCGCTACCCGGAAGCGGCACGTGCGCGGATGCTGGCCGCAGTATCCAGTGCCTGGCTGCTGCCGGCCCTGGTCGGTCCGCTGCTGGCCAGCCTGATGACCGAACACTGGTCGTGGCGCTCGGTGTTCTGGGGGCTGGTTCCGGTGCTGGCCCTGGCAGGTCCACTGTGCGTGCTGCCGCTGCGGACAAAGGCCCCAGCCTCAGCGAACGAACCCTCGGGGCATCCGGACCACAGCGGCCACTCCCGGACGCTCTGGCCGGCCCTGGCCCTGACCGTGTCCGCAGGAGCGCTGATCGAGGGTCTGCGCCGTGCCGATCTGCTGGGCCTGGCCATGGTGGTCGCGGGTCTGGCCGGAACGCTACTCAGCGCACGCCCGCTGTTTCCAAAGGGCATGGGACGGCTGGCCCGGGGCCTGCCTTCAGCGCTGGTTCTGCGCGGTTTTGCAGCTTTCGCGGTGCTGGGAGCCAATGCCTTTCTGCCGCTGGCACTGCATGAACTGCGCGGGCTGAGCCTCACGCAGGCGGGGGTGCTGCTCAGCGTGGGCGGCGTGGCCTGGACGGTGGGGTCCTGGGTCACCGACCGCCTGGAGCGCCGTTCTGGACCCGAGAGCCGCCCGGCACGAATCCGGACTGGACTGGTCCTGATCAGCCTTGGCCTGGGGGTGACGGCCCTGGCAGCCATGGGCGTCTGGCCCCTGTGGACCGCCTACGTGGGCTGGTGCGTGACCGCGCTGAGCATGGGCGTGGCCTACAACGCCAACAGCCTGCTTGCGCTGGCCAGTGTACCTGCTGCGGGCGCGGGCCGGCTGTCCGGGCAACTGGCCAACATCGAGGTGTTGATGGTGGCGCTGGCCGCGGGCGCTTCGGGGGCACTGCTGGCCCGGGTGCCTTCACTGCCTACAGCCTTTGCACTGGCGTTCGGTCTGGTACTGCTGGGCTCGCTGGTGCCGTGGGTGGCCGCAACCCGGCTGAGGCAGGAAAGCCAGTGTTGAGCAGTCACAGCGAACGCTCCACGCAGTGGACCTGGCGGTCCTGTGGGATGCCGTCTGGTCCCGAATTTACCGCGCAGCCGCATGCGATATTGACCACTAACCACCCCCGGGCCGCACCCCCACTTACAAGGAGACTTCATGCTGGATTACTTTCAGGCCCGTTCCCTGCTGGGCCCCGACGAACAACTGGTGATGCAGAGCGTCCGCAGCTACGTGGATGGACAGCTGATGCCGCGTATTGGCGACTGGTGGGACAGCGGCGAACTGCCGGTGCGCGATCTGATGCGCGAGCTGGGCACCCAGGGCCTGCTTGGCCCAACCACACCTGAGGAATATGGCGGAGCCGGAGCTTCGTACAGCGCCTACGGCGCCATGATGTACGAGCTCGAACGCTGCGACAGCGGCCTGCGCAGCGCGGCCAGCGTGCAGGGCAGCCTGGTGATGTACCCGATCCTGACCTACGGCAGCGAGGAGCAAAAACGGCAGTACCTGCCTGGGCTGGCTTCCGGCGAACTGATCGGCTGCTTCGGCCTGACCGAGCCCGACGGCGGCAGTGACCCGGGGGCCATGCGCACCCGCGCCCGGCGCGACGGCGACGACTACATCCTGAACGGCAGCAAGATGTGGATTACCAACAGCCCGGTGGCGGATCTTGCGGTCGTGTGGGCCAAGGACGACGAAGGCGTAATCCGCGGCTTTATCGTGCCAGCCGGCACGCCAGGTTTCCACGCGCCCAAGATCACGCGCAAGATGAGCCTGCGCGCTTCTGTGACGGGGGAGATCGTGCTGCAGGACTGCCGCATTCCAGCCGTGAACCTGCTGCCCGGTTCTGGCGGTCTCAAGTCACCGCTGTCGTGCCTGACCTCAGCACGCTACGGCATTGCCTGGGGGGCCATGGGCGCATTGGAATCGGTGTACGAGACGGCCCTGGAATACACCACCGGCCGCCAGACCTTCGGGCAGCCCATCGCCTCACGTCAGCTGGTGCAGGACAAGCTGGTGCGGATGGTCACCGACCACACGGCCGGGCTGCTGCTGGCCGTTCAGCTTGGCGCCCTGAAAGACGCCGGGCGCATGAGCCCCACGCAGGTTTCACTGGCCAAACGAAACAATGTGCGTGTCGCGCTGGCGGGCGCCCGGCTGGCGCGCGAGATGCTGGGCGGCAATGGCATCACGACCGAGTACCCGGTGATCCGCCACATGCTGAACCTGGAAACGGTGGATACCTATGAAGGCACCCACGACATTCACACCCTGATCGTGGGCCGGGACGTCACCGGACTGAACGCGCTGGGGTAGACCCAGGACGGGGACAGGAAAGCCCGGCTCCGGTAGAGCAACGAAGCGGCGTCCACGACTCTGGGCGCCGCGCAGCCTATACCTGCGAACCCCGCTGCCCCCAAGGACGTCTGCCTGCGTGTAGGTCCGGTCATCCGGGTTTCGTGCATGGCCAGCCTCGCTGGTTTGGGTGATCAGCCCGCCGTTTCGCAGAAGCCAGGCCTCCAGTCCTGAGTTCAGGCGCTCCACTTGCCTCTGGCTCCCAGCACCCTGACCCTGCGGTCCATATCCTGGGCGTGCAGGGTTCGTTCCAGCCGGTGCCCGGCCTCGGCGGCCTCATAGGCGGCCTGCCACTCATGGCGTGAGGCATAGGCCTGGCTGAGGTGCTGCAGGGTCATTCGTTCCAGGGCCCTGTGCTCCCGCTCACGGGAACCAGCCAGGGCGAATTTCAGGTGGTCGCATGCCTGGTCGAAATCACCCAGCTCATGCAGTGCCCGGCCCAGCAGGAGATGAAGCATCGAGATGTACCCGTGATCCTGGACCTCTTCGGCCAGGACCAGGGTGGTCCGGGCGAGTCCGGGGGCCTCGGCGCTTCGGCCAGATTCCACCAGGCACAGGACCACGTGGGTCTGCATCACCACCTCATGGTGCAAAAAGCCGCGTTCGCGGAGCAGCGGCAGATAGTCCGCCGCCAGCTCGGTGGCCCGGTCATGCTCGCCCAGATGGGCGTAATCGACCACCACGTTCACCGTTCCGGTGGAGTGAATCTGGTGCAGGGCGAGCCGCTGGCCGACGGCCATGACCTCGAGGTGGGCTTCGAGCGCCAGGTCATATTTGCCGACCTCGGCATGCAGGACGCCAATATTGCCCAGCACCCGGCCGCGGCCAGCCTCATCGCCATGCTCCTGCGCCAGGCGGAGGCTGGTCAAAAAGAACTCCATGGCGCCGCCGCAGTCGCCCTGAACTTTCGAGGTGATACCCAGACCATTGAGCGCCCGGACCTGCACCCGCACGTCTCCAATGGCTTGGCCAGTGTCCAGGGCGCGAGTGAACCACCGGCGCGCTTCCAGGTAGCGCGAGGTGAAAAAGCAGGTGTTGCCTCGAAGACACAAACCCAGTGCCTCGCTGTGACGGTCGCCCATGGCCCGGGCAAGCTGAATCGCATCCCGGAACAGCCGGTGGCCATGGGCGAGATCCACCCGGACCATCGCCTCGGCCTCACGCAGCGCCGCCTGCACCCTCTGTGGGTCTGGCGGTGATGTCGATGCCCCAAACTGAGAACCCGTTGTCATGATGACCCGAGCTTAGGGTGTGGGTTCATACAGCCGTCTGTCAGAGGGTCGCGTGAAGGATGGGCGCAGCTGATCGGTGAGGCTTCCCGCGCGCCAGATGTGGGCAGACAGGACCCAGATACCCAGTTCTTGAACCAGACTGGCTGGTCCGTTCTGCCTGATTCTGGCTCTCTACACCCTGCCAATTTAAGGATAGGCTTAAGGTCGATGTGGCTTCTGCCGGTCGCAGCCTGTGCGCCGCGCGCTGGCCGCTGGACGGAAGCCGGACAGGAGCAGCCATGACCCAGGTGATTGAACAATTTCCCGCCGCACAGCAACTTATTGCGCGTGAAGATGCTCTCGGTGCACATAACTACAAACCTCTCGACGTGGTTCTGGAGCGTGCCAGTGGCGCGTGGGTCTGGGACACCGATGGCCGCCGGTACCTGGACTGCCTTTCGGCCTACAGCGCGGTCAACCAGGGTCACTGCCACCCGCGCATCATCAGGGCCCTGACCGAGCAGGCGCAGAAGGCCACCCTGACCTCGCGGGCCTTTCGCAACGACCGACTGGCCGGCTTTTACGAGACGGTGACCCGCGTGCTGGGTTACGGCGCAGTTATCCCGATGAATACCGGGGCAGAGGCCGTGGAGACCGCGATCAAGCTGGCGCGCAAGTGGGCCTACGAGGTCCGTGGGATACCGAAGGATCAGGCTGAAATCATCGTCATGGAAGGCAACTTCCACGGACGGACCACCACCCTGGTCAGCTTCAGCACCGAAGAACAGTACAAGGGTGCCTTCGGACCGCTGACTCCAGGATTTGTGCGCGTGCCATACGGCGACGCAGCGGCGCTTGAAGCGGCCATCACGCCCCACACCGCCGGCGTGCTGTTCGAGCCGATCCAGGGCGAGGCGGGTGTGATCGTGCCCCCCGAGGGCTTCCTGAGAGCCATGCGTGACGTCTGCGACCGCCACGGCATCCTGATGATGGCCGACGAGATCCAGACCGGCCTGGGCCGCACGGGCCAGTGGCTCGCCTGCGACCACGAAGGGGTCCGGCCAGACATGGTGATTCTGGGCAAGGCCCTGGGCGGCGGGGTCTACCCGGTCAGCGCCGTGCTGTCCAGCCGCGAGTTGATGGATCTGTTTCGTCCTGGGGATCACGGCAGTACCTTTGGTGGCAACCCACTGGCGGCCGCCGTGGCTCAGGCCAGCCTGGAAGTCCTGGAGGACGAGGGGCTGCCCGCACGGGCGCTGGAGTTGGGTGAGTATCTACGCACACGCCTGCGCGCGATGAACAGCCCACACGTCAGGGACGTCCGTGGCAGGGGGTTGCTGGTCGGCGTGGAACTGCGTGGTCCGGCCCGCCCGGCGTGTGAGCGCCTGCGCGACCTGGGCGTGCTGTGCAAGGAAACGCACGAGACGACGGTGCGTCTGGCGCCCCCGCTGATGACCAGCCGCGAAGATCTTGACTGGGCCCTGGAGCGGATTGAACAGGTTCTGACGGACCCGGGGCTGCTGTAAGGACAGGAGTCAGAAAACCGGCCAGCCGTTCTGGCTGGCCCGTTTTGCTGCGGGACTCGCGGGAGTCGTCCTGTTAAGCGGCGCGCCAGAGGTGGCAGCAGCGCACCGAGTTGGTCTCCTTCCGGGCCCGATGGATTCCGACAGCACCTGCACCATTCATGCGGGTTTAAGGGGGCCGATCGGTTGAATACGCTGCCTTACCTGACCCTCCAGGATGGGGCATCACCCATTTGCAATGGCTGCCCTCCCGTTAGTCTTGGTGTGTGATTTCACTACATGTCAGCCGCGGGCTTTCAGCCGGCACCGTGACCATCGGGACAGTGCAAATGACCATTCACCGCACCGGGAGCGCGGCGTGAAGGTCACTGTCGCGGTGGTTCAGGCTGAGGTGGCCCCGAACCTCGAGCAGGGTCTGGCACTTACAGCTCAGCTTGCCCAGCAGGCTGCACATAGGGGGGCGCAGTTGATTGCCTTTCCCGAAACCTGGCTGCCCGGCTACCCGGCCTGGCTTGATGTCGCGCGTGACGTGGCCCTGTGGGACCACGTTCCGGTCAAAGAGGCATTTGCCCGGATGATGGAAAACAGCGTCTCGGTCCCGGGCCCAGCCCTCGACGCCCTGCGGGACGCCGCTCACGCAGCGCGGGCAACGCTGGTCATCGGACTGATCGAACGCGTTTCGGCTGGCCGCGGGCAGGGGACGCTATACAACACGATCCTGACCATCAATGCCGAAGGACAGGTCCTGAATCACCACCGCAAACTGGTGCCCACCTACACGGAGCGGCTGGTGTGGGGCCCCGGGGACGCGGATGGACTACGCGTGGTGGACACTCCTCTCGGGCGCATCGGCAGTCTGGTCTGCTGGGAGCACTGGATGCCTCTGGCACGGCAGGCTCTGCATGAACAGGCCGAAGACATTCATGTGGCGACCTGGCCAACCGTCAAGGACATGCACCAGATTGCCAGCCGGCACTATGCCTTCGAAGGCCGCTGCTACGTTCTGGCGGCCGGCAGCCTGATGCGGGCTGGTGCGCTTCCTGAAGGTCTGGACCTGCTGCCCGAACTGCAGGCCAACCCGGACACGCTGGTCATGCGCGGAGGCAGCGCGATCATCGGCCCCGACGGTGCCTATGTGGTCGAACCGGTTTACGATCAGCCCGCCATTCTGGTGGCCGAACTGGACCTGCGGCGCAACCTGCAGGAACGCATGACACTTGACGTCACCGGTCATTATCACCGGCCCGAATACCTCAACCTGGATATTCGCTACTCCGGACGCCAAACAAACGACACCGATCCCAAATAGAGCAGGTCGGGCATCAGGCAGAGTGAAGCGCGACCAGCTGTCGCGTCATGGAACATGAAAAAACGACCGATTCAGACATGCCCGGCCAGGAACACTGCCCCTCGGCAGGGCAGCCCCGATGAGGTCAGGTTCCTGGCGCCTGTCACGGTGAGCTGGGATGGGCCCTTGCGTGATCCACTACTTCATTGGGCGGGACTCAGAGGATTCCGGCTTCCATCTGTTTTCAGGGCAATTTCACCCGGCAGTTCAGACGCTCTGTCCCACCACGCGCTGCATCAGGGCGCGGGCGGCGTCCAGTTCGTCCTTATTGATGCTGTGGCCGAGTCCTGGGATCACCCTGGCGTCCACCACCGCGCCGCGTGCGCGCAGCTGCGCTTCGGTGGCCCGGAAGCGCTCCAGCGGGATATGCGCGTCGTCGGGAGCGACCCCCATGAACACCGGGGTACCCGCCAGGCTGTGCTCGAGGTCCAGCGTGATCAGGCCACCACTGAACGCGACGACTCCGCCCAGCCGTCTCCCGGCGCGGCTGGCATATTCCAGTGCCAGGCAGGCCCCCTGGCTGAAGCCCCCCAGGACCACCCGTTCTGCCGAGATTCCCTGCTGCGCCAGTTCCTCCATCACCGCGTCAACGGTAGCCAGCGCCTGGTCCAGGTGCGGCTGGTTCTGTGCCACCGGGGCCAGGAACGAGTACGGGTACCAGGTATTGCCGGGTGCCTGCGGCGCCAGATAGGTAAAGGCGCTGAGGTTGATTTCCTGCTCCAGTGTCAGGATGTCCTGGGCACTTCCTCCCCGGCCATGCAACAGCACCATCGCGACCCTCGCCTCTGAAGGCGGACGACCGGCCACGTGCACCTCAATGCCGTCTCCCCCTATCGGTGCCCCCGCATCAGCTGAGACGCCCAGGTCACGGAAACCAATCGTGACGCCGTACTCGTGGTTCACGATGCGGGGCACATGGGCTTCGATCTGTGCGCGCTGCGGTTCAAACCAGGCCGGAAGTTTCAGGTGCCGCCCCAGCTCCTCGACCGCTTCGTCGGCGGGGAAGCCGGGGGCGTCGGTGGCAATCTCGAACAGCACGCCATTGGGCTCGCGGAAATAGATGGAATGAAAGTACTGGCGGTCCTGCACCGGCGTCGGCTGGAATCCTGCGGCGCTGAGCGACTCCAGATAGGCTTCCTGCTCGGCATCGTTGCGGGTACGCAGCGCGACGTGATGAACGCTGCCGGCCCCGAAGCGTCCGCGTGGCTGACCGGCACGCTCGACCACGTCCACATACAGGCCCACGCCGTCTCCGCTGCCCCTGAACCGGGTCCGTGGACCCTGCGGGTCAGGCTCGGTCCCGACTTCCTGGAAGCCCAGCTGACCGACAAGCAGCTCGCGTACGGCCGCCGTCTCGTCGACCCAGGCGGTCACCGAATGAAACCCGCGAAGGGCGTCAGACTGGGGAAGCGGAGAGGCGGGCCAGGGCTGCACCTCCTGACCGTTGTCAAAAATAATATCCACCCAGGTCCCATCAGGGTCCTCGAATGTCAGGGTCCGCTCACCGAAGCGGGTGCTCTCCTGGGCACTGAGTCCGTGTTTCCGCAGGCGCTGCTGCCAGCTTACGTACGAATCCTCAGGAGCGCTGTAGGCCGTCGCTACGACCTCACCGTTACCGCGCACACCTCTGGCTGCGCCGGGCCAGGGAAAGTGGGTCATGATCGTTCCTGGCTGACCCGTCAGGTCACCGTAATAGAAATGGTAGGTGCCGGGGTCATCGAAATTCACCGTCACCTTCACCAAGCGCTGCCCGAGTACCTGGGTGTAGAAGTCCACGTTGCGCTGCGGGTCGCTGGCCATCACCGTGACGTGGTGCAGGCCCTGCACAGGGCTGGTTCCAGGAGCAGATGGGAAGGAGGTCATACTCCATATTACTTAATGTTGAAGTATCCGAGTGAGTCCAATGCTGACCACACCTGTTTGCCCCTCGATATGCTGGGCGCGGTCACCACGGGCGCCCCGCTCTTTTCTGCAAGGTCAGACGGTGCAGCCTGTCCAGGGCACTGCGCCATCTCCCGGCGAGTGAACCATGGGCGGCAGGACCAGATCCCTTCCGTCAGCAGAGGCCTGCAGGCATACTTCTGGCGGCCTTCACAAACGGAAACATGACGAGTTTTTCTGACCGCTGTGTGGGCGGCCTTCACAAACGGAAACATGACGAGTTTTTCTGACCGCTGTGTGGTCGGTGAAAACCAGGGCACCTTCAGAGGCGGGTCCGCACTTCCCAGAGCTCCGGAAACAGGACGGTGCTGAGGGCCTGACGCAGGTAGCCCGCGCCGCTGGTGCCACCAGACCCCGCCTTGAAGCCAATGGTGCGCTCAACCGTGGTGAGGTGGTTAAACCGCCAGCGCCGGAAATTGTCTTCCACGTCCAGCAGCTTCTCGGCCAGTTCGTACAGGTCCCAGTAGGTCTCGGTGTCGCGGTAGACCGTCAGCCAGGCCTGCAGTACCTCCTCGTTCAACACCGGTTTCTGCGTGAAGTCACGTACCAGCACGGCCGCCGGCACCGTGAGCCCACGGGCTGCGAGCAGCCGCAGTGCCAGATCGTACACACTGGGCCCACTCATGGCTTCCAGAAGAGGATCATGCAGATCGGAACGGTGCTCGTGGGGCCTCAGCATGACACCCTGACGGTTGCCCAGCAGAAATTCGACCATCCTGTATCCGGCCGACTGAAATCCGGACGCCTGACCAAAGGCGTGCCGGAACAGCAGATAGTCAGCCGGGGTCATGGTTTTCAGCACTTCCCACGCGTTGGTGAGCTGCTCCTGGGCCCGCACCACCCGGGTCAGCATTTTGAGCGGCGCGTCGGTGATGCCCTGATCGAGAAGTGCCATGGCCGCCTTCAGTTCGCGCACGATCAGGCCAAGCCAGACCTCGGATACGTGGTGCACCGCGATAAAGAGGTGCTCGTCGTGCGCGCCGGTAATAGGCTGGTGCGCCGCTTTCAGGACGTCAAGATGCAGGTAATCGCCGTAGCTCAGGCTCTGACTGAAATCCTGGTGGGCACGTTCTGGCGCATTCTCGCCCCCTCTGGGCGCTTCCGGGCAACTCATGCGCGCAACTCGCCAGCAACTTCCAGCACTGCCTGGGCAGCGTGGTAGACATCAGCGTAGGAGACATATAACGGGGTAAATCCGAAGCGGACGATGTCAGGGGTCCGGAAGTCCCCGATCACGCCGCGTTCGACCAGCCGCCGCATGGCTTCCTTCGCCTGCGGGTGACGGAAGCTGACCTGACTGCCGCGCCGGGCATGGTCCAGGGGAGTCACCAGGGTCAGGTCCGGGTCGCCGGAGAGCAGCGACATAAATGTGTCGGTCAGCCCCAGCGACTTGGCCCGCAGTTCAGCCAGGTCCACATCCGCGAACACGTCAAGCGCAGTGTCCAGGGCGCTGAGGCTCAGGACCATCGGTGTTCCCACGACAAAGCGCCTCGCGTCGCGGGCCGGAACATAGTCGCGGGCCATCTCGAAGGGGTCAGCGTGGCCCATCCAGCCGCTCAGGGCAACACGGGTATCCAGATGTCGCCGGGCCACGTACAGGTAGCCGGGAGCACCAGGACCGCCGTTGAGGTACTTGTAGCCGCAGCCCACCGCGAAGTCTGCGCCCGCGCCCGTCAGATCCACCTCAAAGGCACCCGCCGAGTGTGCCAGGTCCCAGATGGTCAGCACGCCCCGGGCACAGGCCTGCGCCGTCAGCCCGGCCATGTCGAGGCGCTCCCCGGTGCGGTAGTCCACCTCGGTCAGCATCACGACGGCGACCTCGTCAGTCAGGTGTGTGGCCACATCGGCAGCAGGAACACGCCGCAGTTCATAGCGGTCACCCAGCAGGCTATTGAGGCCCTGGGCCACGTACAGGTCCGTCGGGAAGTTGTCGGCGTCCGTCAGGATCACCCTGCGGCCGGGTGCCGCAACGTGCAGCGCGGAGGTCAGTGCCTTGAACAGGTTCACGCTGGTGCTGTCGCCGACGGCAATTTCAGATGCGTCTGCACCGATCAGGGGCGCGAGCTTGGCCGCGACCCGGTCGGGCAGGGCCATCCAGTCGCGGCCCTCCTGAGCATGGGCGGTCCAGGAACGGATCAGGGCGTCGCCCCACTCCTGATGAATCACACGTTGCAGTCTTTCGGGAACGGCACCGGGAAGGGCTCCCAGGCTGTTACCGTCGAGATAGATCACTCCACCTGGCAACACGAACTGGGCTTTTTTGTGCCGCAACGGGTCACGGGCATCAAGGTCGTGCAGGTTGTCCAGGGTAGGCATTTTAGGAAGTACAGGGGTCGTCATGGGGTCTCCGGGGCGCGGGGAGGAAGCCGGGACCTGGCGCACGCAGTCCGGGCTGATCAGGTGCAGGGGGTCACGGGGGCTCAGCCCTGGCGGCTGGGGCAGCCCAGATTCGCGCACCACCAGTCCCGCAGTGCCCGGGCCAGGCTGTTGGCCCAGGCACGTGCACGGGTAGGACTGAGTCGCGGCCGCATGATGCCGTCACTATACCGGGCACGTGCAGTGGATTCAGCGCTACCGCAGTCTTTCTGCCGACGCTGGGCCAGAGTCCCCGGCACACCCGAAACGAGCATCGGTCCCCTGTGGCGAGCCGGGTCCGCCAGAGCGGGCGCTGCACGAAGTGGACGTGGCGTGCTGCCTGCCACAACCGTGCCGTGTTGCAGAGAACCAGAGGCCGTGGAGAAAAGTTCATGAGCACGAAGTGTGCCAGCTGTGTCTGGGTGGCCAGGACCCGGCTTCCCGGTGCACACCGGCGCACATGTTCTTCCAGGCGCCTGCGTGGCACCCTGAGGACCGATGAGTTTTTTGCTCCGGTTCCGGCAGGAGGCACACGCCGCACACCTGGCCCTGACCTTTCTGACCACCCTGCCGCTGCCTCACGTCCGGGAGGTCCGTGACGGAGACTTTGCGCGGGCCAGTGCCTACTATCCTCTGGCCGGATATGCGGTCGGTGGGCTGGTCGCCCTCCTGCTGTGGTTGCCGGTGCCGCTGCCGTCCGGCGTGCAGGCGGGGCTGGCGGTGGCTGCCTGGCTGGGCATGACCGGCATGCTTCACTTTGATGGGCTGGTGGACAGTGCCGATGCCCTGTTCGTCATGAAGAGTCCCGCTCGTCGCCTGGAAATCCTGCAGGACGTGCACGTCGGGGCGTTCGGGCTGGCCACCGGGGTGGTGTCGCTGCTGATCCTGTGGAGCCTGCTGGCCTCTCCCCTGCCAGCCTACGCGGCCCTGGTGGCTGCCGTGGCCGCACGGACGCTGGTCCTGCTGCCCATGAACCTGTACCCGGCCGCGCGCCAGGAGTCGCTGGGGGCCCGGTCCCGCGAGGGCCGGTGGGAAGTGGCGCTTCTCCTGGCCCTGCCGGTGCTGCTGCTGCCAGGCGCTGCGGTGGCCGCATTCGCCGCCCTTGTGGCGACCCTGCTGGCCGCACGGTTCGCCGCGTCCAGGCTGGGTGGGGGGCTCAGCGGTGATGTGTACGGCTTAATCGTTGTCACGGCAGAACTGGTGGCGCTGTGCGCCTATGCTTGGGGCCACCATGGCTGAGGCTGCGCTGACCCTGCATCTGATCCGGCACGCACCGACCGCGCCGAACGCCGAGCGTCGCTATCCCGGAGCCGGCGAGGACGCCTCGCTGACCGAGGAAGGTCGTGTCATGGCGACCCGACTACGGCTGCCGGCTGGCGCGGCCTGCTGCTCTCCCAGCCGCCGGGCCCTGGAAACGGCCCGTCTGGCCGGCTTCGATCAGCCGCTGGTCACGCCTGAACTGGCCGAGGCCGACTTCGGCGTGATGGCCGGGCGCACCTGGGCCGAACTCGAGCAGGCCTACGGGGCCACACCCCGGCACTGGATCGAGGCCCTGACTCAGCCCACCACGGCGTTCGGGCCCCCCGGCGGAGACACCGGCCGCAGCTTTCATACGCGGGTGCAGGGCTGGCTGAATGCCCTGCCCCCCACCGGCGAAGTCGCCGCGTTTACCCACGCTGGGGTAATCCTGGCGGCCCTGCGCCTGACGGTCGGGCTCAGGGCGGCAGAGATAAGACCGTGTGGTGTGGTCACGTTGCACGCGGCCCGCGGCAACTGGTGGCTCAGCCACCTCAGTGCTCCTGACCCGACCGATACGCGCTGAGCAGCTCTCCTGCGGGCATGACGCACGCGTGGCATCATCACCGCATGAAACAGTTGTGGTTGTCCGGGCGCCGTGAGGGCCGCCTTCCATGAAACTGGTTACCTGGAACGTCAATTCGCTGAATGTCCGGCTCGGGCAGGTGCTGGACTGGTTGCAGGTTCATCAGCCCGACGTGCTGGCCCTTCAGGAAACCAAGCTGCCGGACGACCGCTTTCCGGTGGCCGAACTGAAGGCGCTGGGGTACGCGGCAGCGTACTCTGGCCAGAAAACCTACAACGGTGTGGCCCTGCTTTCGCGCATGGAGCCCGACGCCGTGCAGATCGGCGTGCCGGGGCTGGACGACGAGCAGCGACGTGTCGTGGCCGCGACGGTCGGGGGGGTGCGGGTGGTATGCCTCTACGTTCCGAACGGTCAGGCGGTGGATTCGCCGAAATACACGTACAAGCTCGAATGGCTCTCGGCCGTCCGGGCGTGGCTGCAGCTGGAACTGGCGGCACATCCGAGGCTGGCGGTAGTCGGTGATTTCAACGTCGCCCCCGAGGACCGTGACGTGCACAGCCCGAAGCGCTGGGCTGGACAGGTCCTGGTCAGCGAGCCCGAACGTCAGGCGTTCCGTGCCCTGCTGGATCTGGGACTGCACGACACTTTCCGTCTGCATGCGCAACCGGAGAAGGTCTTCAGCTGGTGGAACTACGGGCGGCTGGGCTTTCCCCGCAACTGGGGCCTGCGCATCGATCACGTGCTGGTCTCCCAAACTCTGGCGGCCGAGAGCCTGGGCTGCACGGTGGACCTGGAGCCGCGTCGTCACGAGCGACCATCGGACCACGCGCCGGTAGTGGCCACCTTCTCCACTCTCCTGGGGTCGCCAGCAAGCCAGGAACCCCGCTGAGGGCACCTTCGTCCGTGTGCGTCCTCCGTAGAGCCTGGCGCGCGCCCTCCTCCGACCCAGAGCTCAGGCGCCTGCAGCCTGAGGCTCTTTCGGAAGGGTAAAGCCGAAGGTTGCACCCTGGCCCACGGCCCCTTCCGCCCAGACGCGGCCGCCGTGGCGTGAGACGATGCGCCGGACATTGGCCAGCCCCACCCCTGTCCCTTCAAACTCGTGCTGCTGATGCAGACGCTGAAACACGCCGAACAGCTTGTTGCTGTAGCGAGGATCGAACCCGACACCGTTGTCACGGATCATGATGGCCCACTCGACGGAACGGTCCTCGCTCCAGACCTCAATTTGTGGCGTTTCGCGGGTCCGGGTGTACTTCAGGGCGTTGGATGCCAGATTGGTCAGCACCAGCCTGAGGGTTTCCGGGTCACCGCAGGCCATCGGCAGGCGCGCAATCTTCCACTCCACCTTCCGTCCGGAGTCCACGGCGGAGAGTTCGGCGCAGACTGCGGTCATCAGGGCGTTGAGGTCCACCGGAACCATGCGCAGGGGCTGCCGGCTGGTGCGCGACAGCGCCAGGATGGCGTCGATCAGGGTGTTCATGCGGTCGGCGGCCTGCTCCACGTGCCGCAGGTACCGCGCGCTCCTGTCGTCCATACGGTCACCCAGCGTGACCTGCGCCAGCTGGTTGAAGCTCAGGATGTGCCGCACCGGAGCGCGCAGGTCATGCGAGACGCTGTAGGCAAACGCTTCGAGTTCCTCGTTGGCCTCGGTCAGCTTGCGCCGTTGCTCGGTCAGCTGCGCCACGCCGTGGCTGCCTTCGATGGCCAGACCCAGCGCACCGACGACTGTTTCCAGCATGACCTTGTCGATGTCGGTCCAGCAGCGGCGGTCGAACAGGGCGACACAGAAGACGCCAGCCGGCGCGTCGTTGACCTGAACTGCCAGTGACGCGGTGGTGTTCACGTGCGAGACCAGCTCATAGAGCCTGTCGGTGTGGGTGTCGTAGTGGTCCTGATAAAACGGCCGGCCGGTGGTCCAGGGGACGACCAGGTTCCGGGGCTGCTCGTAGGGCAAGCCCGCGTCCACCACGGCCTGCAACGCGGGGTTGCGCAGGTCTCCGGTCTGCGCCGCCAGGCGCCATGTGGCACCACCGAGTTCGTAGTACACCGCGTAGCCGGGCGGCAACATGGACAGCACCACCTCCTGAGCGGTCCTGACCAGGGCCAGGGAGTCACTGTGCACGTTCAGGTCGCGGGTGAGCTCGGCAAAGGCCCCCAGAGCGCGGGTCCGTGCGGCGAGTTCAGCATTCTGGGCCTCAAGCTGGGCCGTCACGCTGGCCCGTTCCAGGGCGAGGGTCAGGCTGCGCGAGACGGCCCGGACCAGTCCCTGATCCTGCTCGCCCCAGCGGTCACGCCCTCTGATCCCCACTTCCAGGATGCCGCACACCTCTCCCGAAACCATCAGCGGGACCTTGGCCGCCATCCCGTACTCTTCCGAACCGGCAAGCTGTTCTCGCACCGCGTCCAACTCGTCGATAAAAACCGCTTCCTGCCGGCTGAGCACTGCCGCGAACGCCGGAAGACTGCGCGGCAGCCCGGGCGTCAGACCCGAGAGCACGCCAGCCGGGAGATCTTCGCTCCAGACCCTGGGCCTCCACAGATCACCGTCGGGTTCGTAGTACACGACGCTGCCGTCCGGGAAGCGCGCACGCAGCACCCGGATCGCCTGATGGGCCAGGACCGAGACGTCGCTCTGGGTACCCACCGCCTCCGTGAACTCAACAAACGCCTCCAGTGCGGCGAGGCGGTTGCTCTGGTCCTCAATCGTTCCATTGAGGGAAGGGGGGAGCATCATGACTGACCTCACCATACCCCCTCAGCCTGCACCGCAACTCATCAGGCAGCTGGCATACGGATCAGGCAGGCGCACTTAGCACCTGCCTGGTCTCCGTATTGCATTACTGAAATAGCGGAAGCGCTTTCAGCACGGTCTGGGCCACGCCCCAGGCCAGGGGAATCCCGACCAGCAGCCAGGCCAGCACCATCTTGATCATTGCTCCAGGGGCGGCCGTCTCTTCCTTGTTCTGCGTCGTCATAGTCAGTCTCCTGAGGTACGGGTGGCGGTGGACGCAGCGCCTGGCAGACCAGGGGCCGTGTTCGCCTCGTTGTAGTGGAACTTGGGGTCTACCGGGCGGATCAGCAGGTTGCAGATAAAGCCCACCACCAGCAGACCTACCATGATCAGCATGGTGAGGTTGTAGGCCTCAGCCGGCGGCACGCCCGCATCAATCTGCGACTGGCGCAGGCCGTTGACCAGGTAAGGACCGACGATGGCGGCCGCAGACCAGGCCAGCAGGAGACGACCGTGGATGGCGCCCACATTCATAGTCCCGAACATGTCGCGCAGGTAGGCAGGAATGGTAGCAAAGCCGCCGCCGTACATGGTCAGGATGATGGCCGAAGCGATCACAAACAGCGCGACGTTCCCTATGTTTCCGGTAATCGGAATCAGGAAGTACAGAATGGCGCCCAGCGAGAAGAAGATGGCATAGGTGGTCTTGCGGCCGATGCGGTCAGACAGCGAGGACCAGAAAAAGCGCCCCCCCATGTTGAACAGGCTCAGCAGGCCCACAAATCCGGCGGCAGCGGCGGCACTAACGGCAGTGCGTCCTCCCGTGGTGTCAGAGAACATCTCCTGAATCATCACCGACGCCTGCCCCAGAATCCCGATGCCCGCCGTAACGTTCAGGAACAGCACGGCAAACAGCAGCCAGAACTGCGGCGTGCGCATAGCCGTGTCGACCGCTACGTTGGCGCGGGTGATCATGCCGTGGCCCGGTGCATTGGCGCTATTCACGTCATAACCAGCCGGCGCCCAGCCGGGGCGCGGCACCCGGATGGTGAAGGCACCAAACATCATGAACACGAAGTAGACCAATCCCAGCACCACGAAGGTCTGCGTGATGCCATTGGCCGGGACACCACCGCCGAAGTTGTTCATCATGATGACCGACAGCGGCGAGGCGATCATGGCGCCGCCGCCAAAGCCCATGATGGCCATGCCGGTCGCCACACCCGGACGGTCGGGAAACCACTTGATCAGGGTCGACACCGGGGAGATGTACCCCAGTCCCAGCCCGATGCCGCCCAGAACCCCGTTGCCCAGGTAGATGAGCCACAGCTGCTTGGTGGCCACGCCCAGGGCCGCCACCAGAAAACCACCGCCGAAGAAGAGGGCGGCGGTGAACATGGTGCGCCGGGGCCCGACGCGCTCGACCCACTTGCCGAAGATGGCCGCTGAGGCCCCCAGCATGGCCAGCGCGATCTGGAAGATGACCCCCAGCGCCAGCAGGCTCCAGCCTCCATGGTCCGCCAGGGGCTTGTTGAACACGCTGTAGGCATAGATCTGCCCGATGGACAGGTGCAGGGCCAGGGCGGCAGGCGGGACCAGCCAGCGGTTGTAACCGGGCGGCGCGACGCTGTGTTCACGGTCTAGAAAGGACATGCACAAACCTCCTGAAAAAGGGCTGGGGGGGAAGGGTGGGAGCCGGCAGGCGCCGTCAGGACGGGGAATCCAGGGCCCGGCCGCCTGAATTCACCCGGTGAGGGACGCTGTACAGGTTGAACCGCTCTCCCCGCACGAAACCGGCCAGGGTGATGCCGAAGCTCTCGGCCACTTCGATGGCCAGGCTGGTGGGGGCGGAGACGGCACAGACGACCGGCACACCAGCCAGAGCTGCCTTCTGCACAATTTCGAAGCCGGCACGGCTGCTCACCGCCAGCAGGTGGTCGCTCAGGGGGAGCAGTCCCTGACCCAGAGCCCAGCCGATCAGCTTGTCCACGGCGTTGTGCCGACCCACGTCCTCTCGCACGGCCAGACACTCGCCGCCGGCCGTGAACAGTCCGGCAGCGTGCAGACCACCTGTGGCCGCGAACAGTGGCTGAGCCGCATGCAGTTGCGCGGGCAGGTCACGGATGATGTCGGCAGTCAGTGGAGGCTGCGTCCAGATGGCCGGCACGGCGCGCACCGCCAGCCGCTCGATGCTGCCGGTGCCGCACACGCCGCATGCGCTGCTGGTGAAGGTATGGCGCGACAGGCTGCGCATGGCCGCGAATCCGGAGCGCAGTTCGACGCGCAGCACATTGGGGGCCTCCACGTCACCTTCCCGCCAGGGAGACAGGCTCAGTACATCTGCCGCGTCCCGGATGGCACCCTCGGCGTAGAGAAATCCGGTCGCCAGCTCGTGGTCGGCCCCAGGAGTCCGCATGGTCACAGCCACCGTCTGCTCTTCACCACCATGAATCAGACGGATCTCCAGCGGCTCTTCTATAACCACCTGATCGGTGGCGGCCGTCAGCTGCCCTGCCGTGTATCTCAGGACAGGACGCTGGGCTGGTGTCTCCGGCAGCACGGTCACTCAGGAATGCGGGCCGTGTGGAGGACTGCCCTCGGCGCTGCGCTCGCGCAGGCTTTTACCGAAGCCGCGCAGCACGCCCACGAGGGCCCCCAGAGCGAGGCCCACGTCCGGGTCACGGGCCAGCGACAGCAGTTCACCCAGGCCAGCACGTTCTCCTGCCTGGACCCTCCTGGCACCTTCCTTCAGGCCATCGGACAGGGCGCCTGTGACGCTGGTCAGCGCTTCAGGCTCGACGCTGCCCAGCACCTTGACCAGTTCCAGCATGTTACGCACGGCCCGTACGCTGCCCGGCTCGTTCAGAACCTCCAGGGCATGGACCGACAGCCCCTGACCGCCCTGCACGACCCGTAACAGCGTGTGCAGAATCTTGTGCTCGTGCAGTTCGCGCAGGAGTTCGAGCGCTTCAGCCAGTGCGTCCGCACTCTCGGCCGTGCTGGCCGCCACGCGGTCATGGGGCGTGGGCAGCAGCACGCGGGGATCAAATTCGACGGGCCTGGCCATCAGTCATCTCCTCCCACCAAGTCCGGTGCGGTTCTGTGGGCGACCGCTGCCCGGTCGGGCTGTGCGCCCGGGAACAGGTAGTCGCTGCGCTGCCATTTGCGTTCGACCTCCACGCCGCGCTGCGGCGTGGGCTGGCCGTAGCGGTGGTTGCTGCGCGGCAGCGGATGGGGCCCCATTTCCGGCAGAATCTCCATCCGCACGGCGGTGTCCTTGTACGCGGGCGTGTGGGTGCTCAGGTCGGTGTGGCTGCCGGTCAGTCGGTTGACCGCCTGATGGGCGTCCTGGGTGTTCATGGGCATATACAGCTGCTTGCCCTGCACCCGGCTGGTGACGACCACCGGCACCCGCACCGCCCCGTGGCGCGAGACCAGCCGCACGAACCGGCCGCTTTCCAGTCCGCGTTCGGAGGCGAGTTCCGGCGAGACCTCCACGAAGGTGCCGGGTACCTTGCTCGACACACCAGGAGACTTGAAGGTCATGTTGCCCTCGTGGAAGTGCTCGAGCATGCGCCCGTTGTTGAAGTGCAGGTCGTACTCGGCGTTGCTGACCTCCACAGGTGGAACG
The DNA here is from genome assembly GCF_014647655.1 of Deinococcus malanensis. Taxonomy (NCBI): domain Bacteria; kingdom Thermotogati; phylum Deinococcota; class Deinococci; order Deinococcales; family Deinococcaceae; genus Deinococcus; species Deinococcus malanensis. The sequence goes on along the minus strand of NZ_BMPP01000003.1, from coordinate 150,135 downwards.
AATTCCGCCGGGTACAGCCGCGCCTTGCCGTCCGGGAACGGGAAGCCCTCGGTAAACAGCAGCGGCGTGTCGCTGCCGTCGGGGAGGACCGGCCACTGCAGCGACTTGAAGCCCTCCAGCCGCTCGTAGGTCACGCCGGCGTACAGCGGCACCAGGCTGGCGATTTCCTCCATGATCTCGCTCGGGTGGCGGTAGTTCCAGTTCGCACCCAGGGCATTGGCGACCAGCTGAATGATCTCCCAGTCGGGCTTGCTGTCACCCATAGGCTCCAAGGCCTTGTACAGCCGCTGGATGCGCCGCTCGGTGTTGGTAAAGGTGCCGTCCTTTTCCAGGCTTGGGCTGGCAGGCAGCACGACGTCGGCAAACTGGGCCGTGCGTGTGAAGAACATGTCCTGCACGACAAAGAAATCGAGCTTCTCAAAGGCCTCGTCCACATAGTTGACGTTGGAGTCCACGATGGCCATTTCCTCGCCCTTGAGGTACATCACGCGCAGGGTGCCCTCGTGCACGGCATGCACCATCTCGTGGTTGTCCAGGCCCTTGGTGGTCGGGAGCGGCACGCCCCACTTCGCCTCGAATTTTGCGCGCACCTCGGGATCGTCCACCTTCTGGTAGCCGCCCACAAAGCCGGGCATAGCGCCCATGTCCGAAGCGCCCTGAACGTTGTTGTGGCCGCGCAGCGGGTAGGAGCCGGCCCCGGGGCGCATGTAATTGCCGGTCACGAGCAGCAGGTTGCTGATGGCGGTGGAGGTCTCGCTGCCGCCGCACTGCTGGGTCACGCCCATGGCCCACATGATGCAGGTGCCGTCGGCCTGCACGATTTCGTGCGCGATCTGGCGCAGGGCCGCCTCCGGGATGCCTGTCACTTCCTCGGCATAGGCCAGCGTGTAGCGGTCGATGCTCTGACGGTATTCGTCCAGACCGTTGACCCACTGGCTGATAAACGCCTTGTCTTCCAGCCCCTCGTCCAGGATGTACTTGGTCACACCCGTAAGCCACACAAAGTCGGTAGCTGGCCGGGGCTGCACGAACAGGTCGGCACGCTGGGCCATCTCGTGCTCGCGAAGGTCGGCCACAATCAGGCGCTGACCGCGCAGTTTATGCGAGCGTTTGACACGTGTGGCCAGCACCGGGTGGGACTCGGCCGTGTTGGTGCCGATGCCGATGACCAGCCCGGCCTGCTCGATATCCGTGATGCTGCCGCTGTCACCGCCGTAGCCGACGGTGCGCCACAGGCCCATGGTGGCCGGCGACTGGCAGTAGCGCGAGCAGTTGTCCATGTTGTTGGTGCCGATCACTGCGCGGGCCAGTTTCTGCATCATCCACGAGTCCTCGTTGGTGCACTTCGAGGAGGCGATAAAGGCCAGCGCGTCCGGGCCGTACTGACGGCGGGTCTCGGTGAACTTGCGGGCGATCAGTGCCAGCGCTTCTTCCCAGCTGGCCTGCCGGAACCAGTCCCCTTCACGGATCAGCGGAGTGGTGACGCGCTCTTCACTGTTGATGTGATCCCACGAGAACTTGCCCTTGATGCAGGTGGAGACGCCGTTGGCCGGCCCGTGCGTGGGCTCGATCTTGAGGATGTGGCGCTCCTTGGTCCAGACCTCGAAGCTGCAGCCCACGCCGCAGTAGGTGCAGACCGTCTTGGTGCGTTCGATGCTCTGGTCACGCATCGCCGCTTCGGTGTCCGACAGCGTCAGGATCGGTCCGTAGCCGATGCTGGGCTCGGCGGCCTTGACGAGGTCCACCGCCTGCTGGAACACGGGCAGCGGCATGTCGGTCATCAGCCCGGCCTCGCCCAGCATGGACGTTTCCATCAGCGCGTTGCAGGGACACACCGTGACACAGTGGCCGCAGCTCACGCAGCTCGACTCGTTGATCGGCCGCCCCCCGTCCCACAGGACGCGCGGATGCGGGTCTTCCCAGTTGATGGTCAGGGTCTCGTTGACCTGCAGGTTCTGGCAGGCCTCCACGCAGCGTCCGCACAGGATGCACTGGTCCGGGTCATAGCGGTAGAACGGATTGGTCTCGTCTTTCAGGTAAGGCTTGGGATGGTAGGGCGTGACCTGATGCTGCACCTTCATCAGGGCGGTGGTGTTGTGCACCACGCAGTTGCCGTTGTTGTTGTCGCAGACCGTGCAGTACAGCAGGTGGTTGCCCAGAATCTTGTCGAAGGCGCTCACGCGTGCCTGGCGGGCTTCCATGGTCTCGGTGGAGACCCGCATGCCGGCGGTCACGGTGGTGCCGCAGGCCCGGGTCAGCTCGCCGTTGACCTGGATGATGCAGGTATCACAGGTTTGGATCGGCCCCAGCTGAGGGTGATAACAGACCTGCGGCAACTCCACACCCGAGCGGTTGAGGACATCGATCAGCGGTTCACCGACCCGGGCCGGGTACGCGGACGCATTAATAACTACTTCGGTGTCAGACGGTTTCAAAGCCAGCCTCCCGGAATGTGTTTTGACGTGCCGCCAGTGTAGGCGAACCTCTCCATATCAAACGAAAAGCACAGCCCCGGAAGCCCATCGTTTCTTTACTCATTTCGACTTGGCGGCCCGGCTGACAGTTCACCAGCCTGCTTCCCCGCAACAGTGAGCCGGAAGGCGCAACAATGTGATGCGCCCGGGAGGCTGAAATGGAACATGATGACCTGCCCATACCGAGTCGCCAGGAACCCGCTGGCAGCGCCCTGAAGCAGCCTGAGCCCCCGGACACCGAAGCGGTTGAAGAGCACCACGACGAAGGCAGCGGTCCCTTTGGTGCGGACATGCAGCATGTCAGGGGCGGGACCGGGACCCGCCAGTCCGACCCCCAGCACGAGGCCAGCCCTTACAGCACCGGTACAAACAGTGCCACCGGCGCCAGCATGTCGACCGCCGATCCACGCAGTGCATTTGCTCCGGAACGCACCGGAGCGGGAATGGCCCAGCGAGATCAGGAAGATGGCGGCGCCCCGGATTCCCTGACAAATGAGGACACCACCGGGTCACCTGCTGCAGGAGAGAATCCGGACATCCGCTGGGACAAATAGGGCCGGCGGACCCCAATCACCTCGCTTCACCATCAGGTGAGATCAGGTCCACGGTGTCGTGCCGATCCAGATACCGCAACCGGTAAACCCATATGTACAGGAAAACCAGGGCCGCCGCGACACGACGGCGTCTCCACGGCGGTGAGCTGAGACCGGGGCACAGGCACCCCCTGGACGGGGAGCAGCCTCAGGGGCAAGCTGCGACATGGCGGCCACGGTGGGCCGCGCCCAACTTTGGGGCTGCCTGCACGGCCGGGTATGCCTACACTGGTCCATGACCACGACGGTACCTGCCGCACGCCCTGCGAACAACGGGGTTCCATACCGCACCACCCCTGCCCAGAACCTGATCACCATCGGTCTGGCATGGTGGCTGATCATGGGTCTATTTGTGGACGGATGGGCCCATAACCACCTGGGTGATCGGTTGGAAACGTTCTTCACACCCTGGCATGCTCTGTTCTACTCAGGATTTCTAGCTGTTGCGGCCTGGGTGGGGTGGCTGGGACAACGCGGCTGGCGCGCAGGCCGACGGGGCCTGTTGGCTTTGCCGCAGGGGTATGAACTGGCGGCGCTTGGCGTGCCAGTATTCGCCCTGGGTGGACTGGGGGATATGGCCTGGCACACCGTGTTCGGCATCGAGGTCGGGGTCGAGGCCCTGCTCTCGCCGACCCATCTGGTGCTCTTTCTGGGGGCCGCCTGCATCGTTTCGGCCCCGCTGGTGTCTGCCTGGCGCACGCCCACGGCCCGTAAGGCGCCCCCCGGGGTGGTCTGGACGGGCGTACTGGCCACCCTGGCCCTGCTCAGCCTGGTGTCGTTCATGAACATGTACCTGTGGGGCCTGCTGAGCGTCTCCTTCGGTGCCGGCCAGGGGCGTGGGGCCCTCGGCAGCGTGCTGCTGACCGCATTGATCATGACCGCACCGGTCCTGCTGCTGCTGCGCCGTTTCCAGCTGCCTTTCGGGTCTGTCACGGTCATCTACGGTCTGAATACCCTGATGATGAGCTTGATGATGATGCCTGGAGAGTGGCGTGTTCCACTGTTGCTGCTCCTGGCGGGCCTCGTGGCGGACGGGTTTCTGGTGGCCCTAAGACCGTCTCCGGCGCGGCCATGGGCGCTGCGGGGCTTCGCCTTTCTGCTGCCCATGCTGGTATGGGCGCCTTACCTCGGCGGTGCGGCAGTACTGGGCCTGAGTGAGCTCAGCCTGGAGCTGTGGCTGGGCATCTCGGTCATGGCCGGGCTGGGCGGCGTGGCCCTCAGTGCGCTGGTGGTGCCCCCGACGCTTCCCGCAGAGGCCCAGAGCGCCTGAGCGGAGGTGCCGGGCTCAGTTCTGCCGCGGCGCTACAGCTGCGCCCAGTCAGCGGACCCCTGCCTACCTCAGGCACGAACCAGGGAACTGGGAGGTCCCACCCTCAGCCCATTCGGCCCGGAACGCACCGATCCCAGCGAGGGCGCAGTGCACCAGACCGACGCTTCTCAACACTGCTCCTCCGGATGGTCATGGCTCACTTGCGGCGGGCGGGCCGCCACCACGGCTCCCTGCAGTCCCATTTCACGTCCCTCTGCCCAGGCCCGGTCCCACGTGGCCTTCGGCAGGCGGGCCTGGGCAGACTGGACATACCGGTCGAGCCGGGCCTGATAAGGCACGGAAAATCGTTGGGCCCTGGCGTCCTCGTGCGCTTCTATGGCTCCCCACAGACGGGCAGCGTGCATCAGGTCCTGTTCATCTGCTCCGGGTACAGCGAAGCAGGTCGCCTGAACGGCCAGCACTATGGACGAAGACCGCCAGTGACCTGACTGGTCATTGGCTTGCGCCAGGTAAGCGCGGGCCTCGGCGAACTGGCCCTGGGCGAGAGCCAGTTCGCCCAGCAGGGTTTGTACGAGCCGGTGCCAGAAGAGACCAGGATGAATGCAGCACAGATCCAGGGCCTCTTCGGCGTACGCACGAGCATGGTCATGATGACCTTCTGCCAGCGAGGCATCGGCCAGGTGATACAGCGTGGCCACCTGGTCAAAGGCGTCGCCATGCTGCCTGACCAGTTCCAGGCCGGGATGCAGATGGTCCAGCGCCCGGGTAGCGTGACCCTGTTCCAGCGCGACCCGTCCCAGTGCCATCAGGGCGCGCCCCTGCCAGTCTGGCCATCCGCCGTCCCGTGCCAGATCCAGGCACTCCTGAAGAAGGGCCTGAACCCGGCCGAACAGGCCCATCTGCCAGGCAGGCGTGGCCGCCCCATAAAGACCGCGCAGGCGCAATAGAGGATCAAGGTCACCGGGAAGCGCTAGCGCCTGCTCATACCACGACAGGGCCTCACGCTGATCACCGCGTGATTCCCAGAACCAGCTCATGCCCAGCGTGAGCTGCAGCGCAAGTTCAGGTTCCTGCCGGGCCATGGCCCAGCGGAGGGCGGACCGGAGGTTGCCGACCTCGGCGGCCATCCAGGCCCACTCGTTCCAGTCATAGCCCTCGCGCGCCTCCCGGTAGTACCGGGCGTGTGCCAGATGAACCGCTTCAGACTCACCCGATCCGGCCAGCTGCTCCAGCGCGACCGCCCGCACGGTCTCCAGCAGTTCATACCGGCCGCCTGAGCCGTCCCGCTGTACCAGATTGACCCGCACTAGGGCATCAAGTTCCGGCCGGATCACACCCAGGGCCTCGGCTACTGTGGCCGTGAACCCGCCCGAGAAGATACCCAAATGCTGCAGTCCAGCCTGCAGTGCGGGAGAAAACCGTTCGTAGCTCCAGGCGATGGCGGCCAGAACGCTGCGCTGCCGCTCGGGCGGTCTACGGGGCCGCCACCCAGGCGCAGCAGCAACGCGGTCTGCAGTTCCGCGTGAAGTTCCTCGACGCTCAGGATGCCCACCTGTCCTGCGGCCAGTTCCAGCGCCAGGGGCAGGCCATCGAGCTTCCGGCAGAGGTCTGCCACCTGCCCGGTGTTTCCCGGCTCCAGCCTGAAACCGGGCCAGACGGCGGTGGCACGTTCCATGAACAGCGCGACCGCCGGATTCCGGCTGATGTCAGAGCAAGCGTCGTCAAGGCCAGGAAGTGGCAAGGGCGCCAGCGGCCAGACCTGCTCCCCGCTGACCCGGAGCGCCTCGCGGCTGGTCACCAGCACGCGCAACCCGGCTGCGCGCTCGAGCAGCGCCGTCACGCCCGGGGCAGCGTCCATCAGGTGCTCGAAATTGTCCAGCACCAGCAGCACCCGGCCCTCCCCCAGCCGGGTGCCCAGCCGGTCGAGCAGTGGCCCGGAGCCTCCTGACAGACCGAAGCCGCGTGCGACATCCGGCCAGACCTGACCTGGGCTGGTCAGTGCGGCCAGGCCGGTGAACTGCACCTCGTCGAAAGCGGCCAGCAGGTCGTGCGCCAGTTCCTCCGCCAGACGGGACTTGCCGACACCGGGCGAGCCCGTGAGGGTCACCAGCCGCCGCGGGGTCTGGACCAGCAGGTCCGTCAGGGCTACCCGTTCGTGATCGCGTCCCAGCAGCGGGGTGACCGGAACCGGCACGACTGGTGTCCGCCCGGGTGGCGCGGGCGTCCGTTCGACCGGAGAGGGCTGGCGCGCGGCTTCCAGAAACAGCCCGTGATGGTCTGCGGTGATGTCCAGGTGCGTGGCCAGGGCTTCGGCCAAGTGAGGCGATGGACGCCGGCGGCCTTCCTCGATCTTCTGGATGGTGACCGGCGAGCAGCCGACCAGCCGCGCCAGCTTCTTCTGCGTGACGCCCAGCTCGCGGCGCCGCGCATAGACCCACCGCCCGAAGCCCCCGTCGTGTGTCATCCCGCCTCCTGGCACGACGTTTGGCACGACAAAAAGCTTGTGGCTGGGGCCTCTTGGGGATGTAATGCAGACGTCTCCGGAGACAGGAGGACCACCATGAACAAGTGCCTGATGCTCAGCGTGCTTCTGTGCGGCTCTACCCTTGCCCAGACCTCAGTGGGTCCGTCCGCGGTCGCCCAAAATTCAGCAGTCCAGACTCCTTCCCAGCCGCCGGGCGCCAGTGCACCACGAACCCCACTGGTTCCGTGCGTCAATGGCAGGAGTGTGCCCTGTATCGTGCTGGCCACCAAAATTTCGGACATCACCGGCATCTGGAAGCAGTATCAGGGCAACCCGCTGTTTGCCCCGTCCGGCAACATGGGCTTTATCCGCTACAACGCCGACGGCAGCTTCGCACTCGGGGCCACGCCCGAGAGCACCGCAGCGCCCCGCGCGCCGTTTCCTTCCGGCACAGTCCGCTTTGCGGACGGCCGCATGACCATGCAGGTTCAGAACGCGCCCCCTACCATGCCCGAGTGCGCACGTGCCGTCTACGAGGTCCGCGTGATCAAAATGGGCCAGCGGCCGGTGGCGCTGTACTACACACCGGTCGAGGACACCTGCAAACCACGCCTCGCGGATCTCGGGCATGTTCTCCCGTACATCGGCCCCGCGCGCTGACGCGCTGGCTCCCATGTCACCAGGCGACGGCGGTCTTCGGGCCGCTGCTCTACTGCATGGATCCTTCGCCGATGAGGGCCTGAACGTGACGCCTGTTGAGCCTGTGTCCACCAAATTACCTGGGAGAAAGCCGCCTGACCCCGGATCTGCCTTCCGGCTGCGTATCCTGACCTATGGAACACGCGGATGCAGAGCCCGGTCAGACCTTCAATGCCCGGCGTGAACACGATGGCTTCCGGCACGTGGAAGCCGGCTTTCCCACGCCCCTTCAACCGGTGTTTGCGCTGCTGGGGCAGGCCCCGAGTACTCCGGCACAGGAGGAGGAGACCCGGGCTGCACTGCTTAAGCAACTTCACACCCTCAAAGCGGCGGCGCCTGACATGTTCAGTGAGGAGACGAGTAGCCTGCTGACCACTGCCGCCTTCATGACGAATGTCAGCCCGGACGACCACTACTACAACCAGCTGCTGACGTTTCTGGCCGAGGAGTACCGCAAGCTGGCGGCTGACTGATTGATCCTGGAGGAACGCCGCGGGGGGAACCAACGTGCTGGTCAACCCTGAGCGGCAGCGGGACCTTGCCCAGCGAATCAGGCTTCATGTCCATCCTCGCTGGGCAACCAGCCGCAGCTATCGCTGGAACTGACGGAGTGCAGGAAGCGGGGAGCGTCGGGAGATCACCTCATGCCACAGTCGTCGTGCTGCTCCGGGGCTGACCGGTGCCCCATACGGTCATCACCGGTAACCCGTTATAGGCCTGGAAGTCCGCGAGGATAAAAGGGCACGAAGAGCGGAACCGGCCCCAGACGTCCCGAGGGGAGCCGCCCTTTGCGGCAGGAGGCGAGATGCGTCCATAACGATGCCGGTCTGCGGTGTTCCGCTGGAGACCTGCCTGTTACCGCTGGTTCCCGGCCCGTTGGCCGTGGTCTTCTCAGCTGACCCGGTCCAGGCGCTGGCGCAGCAGTGCCGGCGCGTGCTCGGCGGCTGTTCGCACCAGAATGCCCATCTTGTGCGGACTGCATTCCAGATCGATACGCACCCCCAGTTCGCCGGCACTCTCGCTGCACGCAGGTCCAATGCTGACGACCACCATGCGGTGAAGGGCCGCGCACAGTTCGTCCCGCAGCTTCAGGCGCTCTGCAAACTTCAGCAGGTGCAGCACCTGCGTTCCACTCGACAGCAGCAGCACGTCCTGCCCGAACAGCACGGTGTCGCGGATGGCACGGGCCAGCGGCAGCGTGTCGGCGGGAAAGACGCAGCGATACACCGGGACGCTGGTCACGCGGATACCCGCCTGTGCCAGCGAGCGAAGCATGGCGGCCGGGGGGGCGTCGCCATATTCCAGCATGACCACGTGCTGCTCTGGCTGTAGGGCGCCGACCAGGTGGTCCTGCACCTCGTGCCAGGTGTGCGGACGCGGCACGCTGACGCCACTGAGTCCGAAGTCCTGAAGCACCTGCGCGGGCTTGCTCCCCCGCACCATAAACGGGACGTTTTTCAGGGCGTCCAGGGTGCTGGCGTCACGGGCCAGCAGGTCCCGAAGGAATATCCGGGTACCCACGCCGGTCATGCACACCACGGTGTGAATCTGCCCGGCACGGAGGTCCGTCTCGAAATGAGACACGGCGGCCGTCAGGTCCAGCTTCTGTTCGCGCATACTCGGGGCCACGGTGGGCACGCCACCGTACTTCTGAATAAGGGTGGTCATTTCCTCCGAGCGGCGGGACTCCAGACTCAGGACCCTCAAGCCTCCGAACCAATCCATACCTCACCTCCGTCAATGCGCGCCTCGTACACCAGTACGCGCACGGGCGCGTCGTCCAGGCTGACGCCGCTTTCCAGGTCGAGCGCGTGCTTGAGCAGCAGCGAGGCGACCTTGAGACGCAGCGTGCCACTGGCATGTGGGCTGCCGGTCAGCACCACGTGGCAGGACGTTGGCGCCCGCGAACGGATCGCGGTTGCCCAGTGTGAACCCACGTCCGTGCAGCGCTCTGCTGGCCGCCGGCCAGCCCGCAGACGCCTTTACCGGGAAGAATGTCGTTCAGGGCACATAGGCACTTCCCGGGGGGCAGTGTGGGACATAGGGCAGATTTGAGCTCGGAAATCAGGGTCATGGGATCTCTCCGTGGAAGGATGCAGGCTTCAGTTGGTGCCGCCACCATGGGCTGGGGCCTGAGGTCGTGCCGGTCAGCGGGTCGGATCTGCGTGTGAGAGCGCACTACCCGTTCGGGGCCAGCCGGCGTCGCCCACTCGCCGTGGCAGGTGCTGATGTGCTGACGCATGGCCCCGTCGAGTTCCACGCAGGCCCAGGCGGACGTCCATGAGTACGTAACGCAGGTACTCCACGCCGCCTTCGAGCTGCCCCAGTTAAATGCTGGTCCTGTAGACCAGCCCACGCCCGCAAAGCGTCAGGCAAGAGGTGGCCGACCATACCGTTTCCGACGATTAAGAGGTAGGGGACGGCCGATGTGCTCATAGTTCCTCCCGGTCCGGCTCATATGGCCGGACGTAGGGCCCATTGAGCCCCAGAATATGCGATATGTCAAGTATTTTTTGAACACTAAGCAACCGATACACCCAATTCTCCATATGAGTCATAGGAGGATGCATTTTGTTACGCGCTCTTTTCACAAAGTGCAAACACCATGACTTTTTGGTTTGTATTGTTCGGCATGTGCGGCAAGGTTACGCCGCTCTCTTCGCTGTCCCTCTTCCGCACCACCTGCCCGTACTGCGCCGGGCAGTGCAACTTCGAACTGCACCTGGAACGGAACCGGCCAGAGAAGATCACGCCCCCAGGGACTGCCCGGTGGTACGCGGCGCCCTCTGTAAGAAGGCCCTGGCCGCGCTGAGTCACCTGCGCCCTCCTGAATGTCCGACCCAGCCCCTTCTGTGCCGGAACGGCACCCTGGTCCCGCTAAGCTGGGTCGAGGCGCTGGCCTACGCCCGCACCGCCGGGGACGACCGCAGCCTGGGTTCTCCCTCGAAGTTACTGGCACCTGGGGCCTGATCCGGCTGGTAGACGCCTACATCGCTGAGACACTGCCGCCGGTCATGCAGGTCCAAAAGGCGGCCAGGAATCGTGGCGCCGTGAGCTACGCTATCGACCCACGCACGTGCTCTCGTTGCGAGCATCAGGCACCAGAAGGCGAGACACGCGTGATTGATCGCAGAGACCTTGCCATGCTTGGCAGCTAGTTTCAAGACCATCTCCGCGCTCCTGGCTGACCTTTCAAGTGCACATGAAGATACCGGCCTGCGCGCGGTCCCCGACCTTTCAGGATGAAGCACGGCCGGCTCTGCTAGCATGCCGGGACCTGGGAGCCTGCCACACGAGCAGGGACGCGACCACATCACGGTGCGTCTGGGGAAGTCCGGTGAGATTCCGGCGCTGTCGCGCAACGGTATGCAGGCCCTGACCTGCGAGCCCGAATACCACCCGGGGACGTCGCTGAAGGCCAAAACAGGCCTGAAGGACACCTCTCGTCGTCAGAGGGCCGCATATTGAGGTTGCTTCCCCGCACCTGCTCTGGCCCTGGCTGGAGTGGGTTTTTGCTGTGCGCCCCCTCCGGTCTTTTTCCGCCGTGCACGCCGGAGTTGACCTGTCATGCATTTCCCCCGTTCTGCCCTTGTCCTCAGTGTCCTGGTACTGTCCAGCCTGGCCTCGGCCACCCGCTATCCCCTGACGGTGACCGATGACCTGGGCCGCAGCGTAACCCTGCCCAAAGAACCCCGGCGCATCGTGGCCATGCTGCCGTCGCACACCGAAACGCTGGTGGCCATAGGCGCCGGTGACAAGCTGGTCGCCGTGGACCGCTTCAGCAACTATCCGAAGAACGTGGTGGACAGGCTGCCGAAAGTGGGCAGCGGCTTCTCACCCAACATCGAGGCCATCGTGGCCCTCAAGCCGGATCTGGTGCTGGCCAACGAGTCCACCGATTCCCGCCTGACCGAGAAACTGGCCGCTGCCGGCCTCACCGTGTACGGCGGCACGGCGCAGACCTACAACGAGGTCTTCGAGAAGATTGGAGTGCTGGGCCGGCTGACCAACCGGGAGGCAGGAGCTACCCGCCTGATCACGTCCATGCGCACCGATCTGAACGTCTTGCAGCGCAGCGTGCAGAAGCGGCCCAAAGTCAGCACCTATTACGAGGTGGACCCCAGCCCCTACAGCGTCGGCCCGAACTCGTTCATTGGGGTGCTGCTGCAGAAAGCCGGTGGCCAGACTATCATCCCGGCGCGCCTGGGCGACTTTCCCAAGGTTGACCCAGAACTGATCGTCAAAGCCGACCCGCAGGTGATGGTGGGGCTGAACCTGGATGACGCCCGCAAGCGCCCCGGCTGGGGCGGCCTTCAGGCTGTGAAGGCCCTCAAGGTGTACAAGCCCACCGATGAGGAACGTGACGCCCTGAGTCGCCCCGGACCGCGTCTGGCCGTGGCCCTGCGCACATTGATCCGCATGCTGCACCCTGAGGCCCTGAAGTGAGCGGGCCTGACGAGGCCACCCGGGTACGGCGCGAGCAGGCCATGAAGGAACTGGCCGAGGCACGTGACACCCACCAGAAGGCCGAGGGCATCAGCAAGGGCCGCCGGGGGCTGGTCATCGTGAATACCGGCAAGGGCAAGGGCAAGACCACCGCCGCCCTGGGCCTGATGATGCGCGCGCACGGCCGCGGCCTGAAGACCCGCATGTTCCAGTTTCTGAAACACGAGAACGCGAAGTTCGGCGAGCACCGCACGCTGGACGCGCTGGGCCTCCCGTACGAGGGTCTGGGCGACGGGTTTACCTGGCGTTCGCGCAATCTGGAGAACTCGGCCGACATGGCTGCGCACGGCTGGACGCTGGCCAGGGAAGCCATCGAGAGCAGCGAGTACGACCTGATTGTGCTTGACGAATTCACCTACCCGCTGAAATACGGCTGGGTCAGCTGGGCAGAGGTCGAGCAGACCCTGCGTGCGCGCGACCCGAAGCTGCATGTCGTGATCACTGGCCGCGACGCCCTGCCGGAACTGGTCGAGCTGGCCGATACGGTCAGTGAAATCAACCCCGTCAAACATGCCTACGCCTCGGGCATCGGGGCTCAGACGGGAATCGAATACTGATGCGCCCGGATCCGATGTCTCCCGTGTCCCGGGGCATGTGGCCCCGAAAAAATGCCGTTGCACTCGCCTCACTGTCGAGGTTGGCGTGATCGCCTGCATTGGCGCCGGGCCCGGACACCTGGATTTTCTGACCCAGAAAGGCGCGCGGCTGGTCCGCGAGGCAGACGTCGTGGCTGGCTTTGACGCGGTGGTGGACGTGGTGCGTCCGCTGATTGCTCCGGAAGCCCGGATCGTGACGATGGGCTACCGCGATCAGGTGGCCCGGCTGGAAGAGGTCGCTGAGCTTCACCACGCTGGACAGAAGTGCGCCGTCGTCTTCATGGGCGACATTCACTTCAGCGGCTTCCAGTACCTGGATCGGGTGGAAACCGCCTGTGGGCATCAGGTCGAGACGGTGCCGGGCATTTCCAGCGCGCAAGTGCTGGCCAGCCGCGGCCGGGTCTGCTTCGACGAGACGACCTTTCTGACCTTTCACCGCCGCGGTGACCTGACTCCGTTCAAAACGCATCTGCGCGAAGTGCTGCGTGCCGGGCGCAACGCCATCGTCATTCCGCGTCCGTGGGACTTCATGCCACGGGATATCGCGACGTATCTGCTGGCCGGCGGGGCCAGCACGGCCCACCGGGTGGAGGTCTGGGAAAACCTGACCCGGCAGGAAGCGGAATGGACCGGCACCCTGACAGACCTGGAGGGACGGGACTTCTCCGACATGAGCATCATGCTGATCCGTGCGCTGACGCCCATGCCGACCGGGCTGGAAGGCGAACGGTGAGCGCTATGAATGCCCCTCTGGACGACTACGCGGTGGTTCTGGCCGCCCATGGCAGCCGCGACCCGGCCAGCCAGGCGCAGTTCGAGCAGCTGGTGGCCGAGGTGAGGGCCCTGGAGCCCGGGCGGATCATCACTCACGGCTTTCTGGAGTTCAACACGCCCACCCTGGACGAGGCGGCGCGGGCAGCCGTCGAAGCCGGTGCCCGGAATATCGTGATGGTGCCGGGCGTGCTGCTGGCCGCCACGCACGCGAAGAACGATCTGCCCAGCGAGCTGAACGCGCTGCGCCGCGAGTTTCCGGAAGTGACCTTTCACTACGGCGCAGCGATGGATCTTCACCCGCTGCTGCTGGAAGTGTGCCGCGAGCGCCTGATCGAGGCAGAGACGTCTGCAGGCAAGGAAGTGCGCCGGGACCGCACCCTACTGCTGGTGGTCGGACGCGGCACCACTGACCCTGACGCCAACGGGGATATTCATAAACTGGCCCGCTTTCTCGAAGAGGGGCTGGGGTATGGGGCGAGTCTGGTGTGCTACAGCGGCACGGCACGGCCCGACCTGCCAACGGGCCTGGCGCGCGCCGCCGCGATGGGCTTCGAGCGCGTGATCGTGTTTCCGTACCTGCTGTTCGACGGCGTGCTGGCGCGGCGGGTGCGGGACGCGGTGGCGGCTGCCGCACAGCGCTGGTCAGGGACCGAATTCCTGACGGCCTCGCATCTGGGCCCGCACCGCAAGGTGGCGCAGGTGTTTCTGGAGCGCTCCCGCGAGGGCGTGCAGGGGCAGGGGCACATGAACTGCTCGCTGTGCAAGTACCGCGTGCAGGTCATCGGGTACGAGGCGCAGCAGGGACAGGCGCAGGTCAGTCATCACGGCGCGGTGCGCGGGCTGCTGGGCGCGGGCAAGACGGAAGCCGAACCCAAAACGGTTCCCCACTATGTACCTCATCCCATCGAGCAGCAGTCCTTCGAGATCATCGAGACGCTGCGCGACTGGAGCACGGTACCGTCCTCGGACCGGTACGCCATGCAGCGGCTGGTGCACACTGCCGGAGACCCGGGCATCGTGGAGGACCTGTCGTTCTCGCCCGGAGCGGTGGAAGCCGGCATCCAGGCCATTCTGCGCGGCCTGACGGTAGTCACCGACGTAACCATGGTCCACAGCGGCCTCAAGCGCGAGGTTCTGGCCCGCCTGGGCGTGCAGGTGTGGTGCGGGGTCCATGACGCCGAGACTCACCTGCTGAGCAGCCAGACCGGCCTGACCCGTTCGGCAGCCGGCATCCGGCGGGCGTACGAGAAATTCGGCAATGACTGCGTCGTGGCCATTGGTGACGCGCCCACAGCGATTTTCGAGACCGTGCGCCTGATCCGCGAGCGGCACTGGCGCCCGGCCCTCGTGATCGGCCTGCCCGTGGGCTTCGTGGGCACCCAGGAGAGCAAGGCCGCGCTGCGCACCTGCCTCAGCGTGCCGCGTATTACCAACAGCGGGTACCGTGGCGGCAGTCCCTGGGCCAGCAGCGTGGTCAACGCCTGCATGATCCAGGCCCAGAACCGCCTCGCGGACCTGGGCCGCGACCAGTGAGCGTGTTCGTCATGCCCGCCCGTCCACTTCTTGACCTGAGCCAGCCCGCGCCCAACGGGCTGCGGCGCGGCTTTACCACCGGCAGCGCAGCCACAGCGGCCCTGAAGGCTGCCCTGACGCTGCTGTACCGGGGCGAGGTCCCGGGCGCCGTGCAGATCACGCTCCCGGGTGGTGACCTGGGCCTGCGGATTCCGGTACAGCGGGTGGAGCTCACCGACTCCGGAGCCTACGCCGAGGTCGTCAAGGACGGCGGCGACGATCCGGACGCGACTCATGGCGCGACCCTGTGGGTGAGGCTGACGCTCCTGGCAGGTGCAGATAGCTCTTCCCCCATGACCTTTCACGCGGGGGAGGGCGTGGGCACCGTGACCGCCCCGGGCATCCGGGTGCCGGTGGGTGAGCCGGCCATCAACCCGGTCCCGCGCGACATGATGCGCCGGGCCGCTCACGAAGTTGCTGGGCATGAGGCCTTCGCCGTCACGGTGGGCTGCGTGCATGGGGAGAAAATATCCCGGCGCACCTTCAATCCGCGGCTGGGTATCCTGGGCGGAATTTCGATTCTGGGCACGACCGGCGTGGTCGAGCCGATGAGCCTGGAAGCCTACGCCGCTTCCGTGGAAGTCGAGGTGCGGGTGGCGGCCCATGCGCGCCCGGCGGCAGTGGTGTTCACGCCGGGCAAGCTGGGCCGGGATTACGCCGAGCAGACCCTGGGAATCCAGCGCGAGAAGATCGTGCAGATCAGCAACTTTGTCGGCGCGGGAGTGGACGCTCTGCAGGAGGCGCTGACCGAACTGCCTTACGCGCTGCCGCTGCTGCTGGTCGCGGGGCACCCGGGCAAGCTGGCCAAGGTTCTGAATGGCGACTGGAACACCCACAGCAGCCACAGCGGGATGGCCATGAACGCCCTGGCGCGGGTGGCCGCTGAGCTGAACCTGGGCCCGGTCATGGTGGACGCCCTCTCCGGGGCCAATACGGTCGATGCCTGCGTGGAGCTGCTGGCACCCCACCCGCAGGGCGCTGCCGTGTGGTCGGAGACGGCGCGGCAGATCGCTGGGGCGCTTCAGGAGCGTGCGCCGGCTGCTGAACATGTCCAGGTGGCACTGTTCGCCCTGGACGGCACCCCACTGGGTGAGGCCCGCACCGGAGGCGGCGCATGACCGGCATGTTCTACGGCCTGGGCGTAGGCCCGGGGCCCGCCGGGCTGCTGCCTGTCGCGTCGCTGGACATTCTGCGGCGGGTGGATCACATCTTTGCCCCCCGCTCACGGGTGTCAGAGACGTCGGTGGCACTGGAAGCCCTACGCAGCCTGGACTTTCCCCGTCAGCGCGTGCGCGAGGTGGAATTCCTGATGGACGGCGACGACCGGCGCATCGGGCAGCATTACTCCGCCCTGGCGCGCGAGATCGCAGCGCTGGGACGGCAGGGCCAGAGCGTCGCGTACCTGACCATCGGCGACGCCATGACCTACAGCACGCTGGGTTATCTGGTCGCCGCCCTGAAACGCGAGGCACCGGAACTGCCGCGCCGGGTCCTGCCTGGCATCACCAGCTACGCCACGGCAGCGGCCATGACCGGTTTTGCGCTGGGTGAGGGGAAGGAGCGCGTGCTGATCCTGCCCTGTCCCGACGATCTGTCGACCCTAACGGCAGACATCGAGCACAACGACGTGGTGGTCCTGATGAAAGTCGGGCGGCGCCTGAACGGTGTGCTGGACCTCCTTCAGAACATGAACATCCTGGAGCACTGCGCCCTGGCCCACCGACTGGGCCTGGACGGCGAAGTGGTGCTGCCTTCCCTGAACGTGCGGCCCGAAGCCGGCAGGCTGGGCTACCTGAGCGTGCTGCTGATTCGCAAACACCCCCCCCGGAGGTTTTCTTGAAGGTCTACTTTATTGGTGCCGGCCCAGGGGCCGCCGACCTGATCACGCTGCGCGGCGCCCGGCTGCTTGGCCAGTGCCGCGTGATCCTGTATGCCGGATCTCTGGTCCCGGAGGCCGTGCTCGAACACGCCTCTGCGGACGCCGAACGCTTCAACACGGCCAGCCTGGACCTCCAGGAGCAGATCAGCCTGTACCGCCGCGCCCAGCAGGAGGGACTGGACGTCGCCCGCGTGCATTCGGGCGACCCGGCCATCTACGGCGCCACCGCCGAGCAGATGCGGGCGCTGCGTGAGCTGGGCATCGCCTATGAGGTCGTACCTGGAGTCAGCAGCTTTACCGCCTGCGCCGCCAGTCTGGGCGCGGAACTGACCCGCCCGGGCGTCACCCAGACCGTCATCCTGACGCGGGCCTCGGGCCGGGCGAGCCCGGTGCCGGACGCCGAGAACCTGGCGAGTCTGGCGGCCCACCAGGCCAGCCTGTGCGTGTTTCTGGGCGGGCACCAGCTGGAGCAGAACGTGGCCGAGCTGCTGCGGCACTACCCACCAGAAACGCCCGCCGCCCTGGTCCAGCGGGCCTCACAGCCCGAGGAGCGGCGCCACGTCGCCACGCTGGGCACGCTGCTGGGCGGCCTGAAACTCAGCGACTGGACGCTGACGACCATGCTCCTGGTCAGCCCGGCGCTGCACGACCCGACCGAACTGCAGGAGGTCAGCCGGCTGTACGACCCGGCCTACGCTCACCGCTTCCGCCGCGCCCATACAGGAGAGGGGTGAGCGCACCCGCCGCACCTGCAGGCCTGGGCATCTGGCCGGTCCGGGCCGAAACTGAGCCCTTGGCAGACGGGCTGGCCCTGGCCCTGGGCGGGGTGTTGCACCGGCCGTGGGCCACCGGGCAGGTCCAGCGGGAAGCCTTTGCGCAGGCTTTTCATGGCGCCCGCTCCTGGGTGCTGATCGGGGCGACCGGCATCGCGGTCCGTTTTCTGGCTGGACTGCCCCGCAGCAAGCACAGCGACCCAGCGGTGGTTGTGCTCGACGACGCGGCGCGCTTCGCCGTGGCGCTGCTGGGCGGTCACGAGGGGGGCGGTAACGCCCTGGCCTACCGGGTGGCCCGCCTCACCGGTGCGGTGCCGGTGGTTACCACCGCGACCGAGGCCGTGAAGCCCCTGACGGTGGGTGTCGGGTGCCGACGGGGCGTCAGCTCAGAGCAGATCGAGGCGGCGGTGCAGCAGGCCCTGGGCGGGCGTCCGCTGAGTGACGTGCACGAGGTCGCCACGGTGGATCTCAAGGCGGATGAGGCCGGGCTGCTGGCCTTCTGCGAACGGCACGAGCTGCCGCTGCGGGTCTTTGCCCGCGCGGACCTTGCCGCGCGTCCCTTCGTCACCCGGGCAAGCGAGTGGGTCCAGCAGAACGTGGGTGTGGCAGGCGTCTGTGAGCCCTGCGCCCTGCTGGCCAGTCCCCGGGGACAGCTGATCGTGCCGAAAACAGCCCTGAACGGTGTGGCTGTGGCGGTGGTGGAAGACAGGAGCTGGAGAACATGAACGGAGAAATGAAAGAAACCTGGGCAGCCGCAGGCAGCCCCGCAGCGCACCTCACGGCCGGGCAGCCTGACCCCGGAGCCTTCGGGCAAAGCGTTGCACCGGCAGGACGCAAGGGGAAACTCAGTTTGGTCTCCGTGGGTCCCGGAACGCTGGAACTGGTGCCCGAACGCGCCCGGCGGGCGCTGCAGGAAGCCGAGGTCATCGTCGCCTATGACCTGTATCTGAAGTGGGTGCGGCCCCTGCTGGGCACGCAGGAAATCCTGACGCCGCCCCTGACCCAGGAAAAATACCGCGCGGAACTGGCCATCCAGAAAGCCCGCGAAGGATACCGGGTGGCTCTGGTCAGCTCGGGCGATATCGGCATTTACGCGATGGCGGGGCTGGTGTTCGAGGATCTGCCGGTTGAACCCGGCAGCCCGGAATCTGACTTTGAGGTCGAGGTTATTCCGGGAATCACCTCCGCCACAGCCTGCGCGTCCCTGCTGGGCTCGCCGCTGACCCACGACTTTGCCACCCTGAGCCTCTCGGATCTGCTGTGCCCCTGGGAGTGGATCGAGCACCGCGCGCGCCACATCGCGCAGGCTGATCTGGCGTGCGTGCTGTACAACGTCCAGAGCAAAACCCGCCAGGAGGGTGTGTACCGGGTCCTGCGCCTGATGCTGCAGCACAAGGGCCCCGACACAGTCTGCGGCGTGGTTCGCAACGCCTACCGCGAGGACCAGGAGGTGCGGGTCACCACCCTCTCGGAACTGCTGGACCAGAGTTTCGACATGCTGACCACCATCGTGATCGGCAACCGCTTCACCACCCGAAAAGGACGCTGGATGTACACCCCGCGCGGGTACAACGACTGGCAGGCGGGCGCCGAGACCCCTGACGCCAGCTCCCGGGCACCCGAGGCCAGGGCGCTTCCCTCGGGTGCCGTGTGGGTGTTTGCCGGCACCCGCGACGGCAGCGCCCTGGCCGTGCAGCTGGCCGAGGCCGGCGAGCAGGTGGTGCTGAGTGTCGCCTCGGATCTGGGAGCCCGCGTGGCCCCCAGTCACCCGAATCTCAGCCTGTACAGCGGCCCCGGAGGCATGGAGGCCCGCCGGCGAGCGCTGACCGGAGCCAGGGCCGTGGTGGACGCCACCCATCCTTACGCTGTGGCCATCACCGCTCAGGTCCAGACGCTGACAGCCGAGCTGGGGCTGCCCTACCTGCGTTACGAGCGGCCCAGCGCCGTGCCGGACGACCGCAGTGGAATCCACCTCGTGCCGGACTTCGAGGCCGCGGCCCGCGCCGCCTCTGCCTACAGCCGGGTGTTCCTGGCCACCGGCAGCAAGGACCTGGACACCTTCATGCGTGCCGCGCCCGGGGCTGAGGTCTTCGTGCGCCTGACCCCGCAGCCTCAGGTGATCGAGCGTGCCCTGGACCTGGGCATTCACCCGGCGAACCTCTGCGCCATGGTCGGGCCCTTCACCCGGGAGTTCAATACCGCGCAGTGGCGGGCCTGGAACATCGGCGCGGTGGTCACCAAGGACAGCGGAGACGAAGGCGGTTTTCCCGCGAAGCTGGCCGCCGCCCGCGACCTGGGCGTGCCCCTGATCGTCGTGCAGCGCCCACCGGCTGTCAGTGGCGCCATGCACGACGCCCGCGATGTTCTTGCGGCTGTGAAACAACTCTGATCGCTATTTCCCGAACTGGAGCTCAACATGATCCCTGGACATCTGAAAACCCCTGTCACTATCGTTACCGGCTTTCTGGGCAGCGGC
Organism: Deinococcus malanensis; assembly: GCF_014647655.1. NCBI lineage: Bacteria > Thermotogati > Deinococcota > Deinococci > Deinococcales > Deinococcaceae > Deinococcus > Deinococcus malanensis. Next base: position 130,059 of record NZ_BMPP01000003.1, on the reverse strand, counting down.
AAAACCACGTTGCTCAACAACCTGCTTTCCCAGACGCACGACCGCACGCTGGCCGTGATCGTCAACGAATTTGGCGAGGTCAGCATCGACGCGCCGCTGCTGGACACCCGTGAACAGGGCGTCGAGCTGCATGACGTGCACGGCGGACTGCTGGCCTACGGCGGTGAAGGTGACGCCTTCGCCCGCACGCTCCGGGCGCTGCAGTCCCGGCGGCACACTTTCGACCACGTGCTGATCGAGACCAGCGGTCTGGCGGTGCCTACCGCCATCATGGTCACGCTGGAAACGCCTGAGTTTGCCGGTGACTTCGCCCTGGACGCCACGCTGGTGGTGGTCGACACGCCGCTGCTGCTGGAAGGGGCCTTCCAGGCACAGACCGACGAGGCCGCCTCCCGGGTGTTCGACGCGCAGCTGGAGTACGCCGACGTTGCGGTTCTGAACAAGATTGACAGCCTGGACGACGCACAGTTGCTGCAGGCCGAGGCCGACGTGCGCCACCGCGCCCCGCGCGTGCGCTTCCTGGAACTGGCGTACGGCGCCAGGCTCGACACCCAGCTGACCCTGGGCCTGAACCTGCACGGCTCCAGGCGCAGCGCGGCCCATCAGGCGCCGGTCAGTGGCACGCCCGGTGACCTGTCGGTGCCGCTGCACGACCACACCAGCCTCGACGGTCACTCGCACGGCGACCTGGACGCGCACGTGCACAGCCTCAGCACCCATCAGCACTTCCATGAGCACGATCCCGGCTGGCAGTCCTTCCGCCTGACGAGTGACGAGGTCCAGAACGTTCCTGAACTGCTGCGCACAGTGCAGAACGTAGCCCGTGTGTTTCCGGTGCTGCGTGTCAAAGGCTTCGTCAACGCAACGGACGGCAGCCGGTACGCGTTGCAGGCCGTGCGCTCGCGCGTGGAGACGGACCCGGCTCCCGCCCGGGCCGGCGCTCCCAACGAGCTGATCTTTATCGGCTATCACATCAGCCGCAAAAAGGTCACCGAGGCCCTGCAGAAAGCCCTGCCGCAACGGTGGGCCTGACATGAGGCTGCGTACTCAGGTGAGCACATGATCGCCACCCTGGCCCTAGTGTTCATGCTGGGCATGCGGCACGGTATGGACGCCGACCACCTGGCGGCCATCGACGGATTTGCGCGCCTGCGTCCCAGCCGCTGGACCGGCGTGCTGTTCGGGCTGGGCCACGGGCTGGTCGTTACGGTGCTGGCCCTGGTCGCCAGCAGCCTGGGAGACCATTTCGGCCTGGACTGGCTCGCGCCGTACCTGTTTTTGGGTGTGGCCGCGCTGAACCTGTGGCGGCTCGTGTGGCCGGTTCCTCATAGCCACGCCCCGGCCCGCTCCCTGCTGGCACTGGGGCCGTTCGTGGTGGGGCTGCTGCTGGCCGTGGGCATGGAAACGAGCTCTCAGCTCGCGGCCCTGTCGATGGCCCAGAGCGTGCCGCCACTGCTGCTGGGCCTGACCTTCACGCTGGGCATGACCCTGGCGGACGGCGCCGACGGCCTGCTGGCGGCCCAGCTACAACGCGGCCGGAACGCCGACCCCGCCCGCGCCGCCCTGGCCTCCCGGGTCATGGGCTGGATGGTCGTTGCGCTGTCCCTGGCGTTCGCCCTGGCCGGCTTCACGCACGTGGACCTAGGCGAAGTGGCCGCGCCGCTGGGCATGGCCGTCTTCGTCATGCTCCTGGCCCTGCGGGTGTGGAGCCGCCTGACTCCGCGGCAGCAGGGCGTGGCATGACCGCCCCCTGGGCAGCGGACCGGGAAGCCCTGTGGCGGGTCCTGCATGCCCGGCGCGACCACCGGCATTTCCGGCCTGATCCGGTGGCCGCTGAGGCGCTGGAACGGGTTCTAGACGCGTTTCGCGTGGCGCCCAGCGTGGGACTGAGCCAGCCCTGGCATGTCACCGTGGTGCGCAGCGCCCGGTTGCGCGACGCCGCCTACCAGAGTTTCGCTGGCGTCCGCACCCGCGAGCAGGAGCGTTTCGGCGGAGAGAGGCGCGCCCTGTACGACACCCTGAAGCTTGAGGGCATCCGGGAGGCGCCGGTCGGTCTGGTCGTGAGCTTCGTGCCGCCGGAATCCGCCACCCTGGGAACCACCTCCCTGCCGGCGGCGCTGGAGTACAGCGTGGTCAGCGCCATCACCCTGACCTGGCCGCCACGGCTGAGGGCCTGGGTATGGGCTGGGTCAGCCTGGTGGAGCCGGGAGATCTGCACGCGGCACTGGACATCCCCGCCCACCTGCGGCCCCTGGCTTACCTGTGCCTGGGCCACCCGGCCCTGGATCTCAAAGAGCCTCTGCTGCAAACCGTAGGGTGGGCCAGCAGCCGTCCGCTGTCGGTGGAATGGCGGGACTAGCGTCCCGTCTGCCTGGAGCAGCGTTCCCTGAAGACGCACGAGGATGAAACCATGACCATGAATTCACCACACTGGAAACAGCGCGCATGACACGCCCGGGCGCATCCCGCCAGCGGGTTCAGCGGGCCGACGGCCGGACCATCAACGTGGCGCGCCGGCGCGGGCACCTGAGCTACTGCTTTCACGGCTGCTGCTGTGGCCGCACCGACAAGGGCTACGTGGCTGCGCCCGTGGATACCTACAAGGACGAGTGGACCCGGCGCAAGATTCGCAATCAGGTTCACCTGACCAAGGCCGGCTGCCTGGGTCCCTGCGCGCTGTCGAACGTGGCCCATCTGGTTTTCGACGGGCACGACGTGTGGTTTCACTCGGTCAACGACGCCTGGCTGGTTGTGGCGATCTTCGACTACATCGGCGCCATGCTGGCGGCCGACGGGTTTCTGTCGCCGCCCCCGGAACTGCTGGAATACACCTTCAACTACTACACCTGGGACGCGGCCAGCGCCCTGCCCATGGCCGGACGCACGGATCCTGACGTGGCGGTCTCGCAGCCACCGGACGCCCTGTCAGGCGTGGCGTTCCTGACGCACGCTGATACCGACCTGCTGAACCTGCGTGCGGCCCAGGAAACCCTGCCGGACGATTTCGGTCCGGTCACCGGTGTCCCGCTGGGCGGCGTGCGCAGCGAGGCCCAGATGGCCACCCTGCTGTCCGGCGAGGTCGGGCGCGCGCAGGTGGTGCTGGTCCGTATTCACGGCAAATTCAGCGCGGTGCCGGGCGCTGAGCTGCTGCTGGCGCACGCGCGCAAGGCCGGTCAGGCGCTGCTGCTGGTCAGTGGGACCGGCGAGCCAGACGCCGAACTTGCCGCGCTGAGCCTCGCGCCAGCCCACACGCTGGACACCGCCAGGACTTACCTCGCGGCCAGCGGCTGGCAGAACACCCGTGAGCTGCTGGTTTCGCTGTCCGACACCCTGCGCCTGACCGCTTACGGCGCCGCCCCGCCCCTGGCCCTCCCGGAACACGGCGTCTATCACCCGGAGCTGCCCGAAAACGCCACGCTGGCGGACTGGCATCAGCGCCGCGACCCGGCCCGGCCGGCGGTTGGCGTGCTGTTCTACCGCGCTCACGCCCTGAGCGGCAACACCGGCTTCATCGACGCGCTGGTGGGGGCACTCGAGGAGACCGGGGCAGACGCCCTGCCGATCTTTACCACCAGCCTCAAGGACGTGGACGCACACGGCGATCCCAAAGCGTTCGGGCTGCTGCGTGGCGAGGTGGACGCCGTGATTTCCACGCTGTCGTTTGCCATGGCAGACGTTCAGGCGGGCGAAATCACGGCCGCCGGGGAGAACGTGGGGGCGCTCGCCCGCCTGGACGTGCCGGTCGTGCAGGGGTTGACCAGTGGTGGAGCGCGTGGACCATGGGAGACCAGCTCGCGTGGCCTGAGCCCGCTGGACACCGCTATGAACGTGGCCCTGCCCGAGTTCGACGGGCGGATCATCGGCGTGCCGTTCGCCTTCAAGGAGCAGGACGGCGTCGCCCGGCGGCTGGCGGCCGATCCGGAGCGCGCCGCCCGGCTGGCCGGCATCACCGTTCGGCTCGCGGCTCTGCGGCACAAACCCAACGCGGAAAAAAGAATCGCATTCGTGTTCACCAACAGCACCGCCAAGGCCTCGCAGGTCGGCAACGCGGTGGGGCTGGATTCGACAGCCTCGCTGCTGCAGGTGCTGCACGCCCTGAAGGCGGACGGCTACACAGTCGCCGACCTGCCCGCCACGTCCGATGAGCTGATGCACCGCCTGATCGAGCGCACCAGTTACGACACCACCCTGCTGACCCCATCGCAGCTGGCTCAGGCGGCCGCCCGCGTTCCGGCGGCGACCTACGAGCAGTGGTTCGCGGAACTGCCCGACACGATGCAGCGGCGCATGCGCCAGCAGTGGGGCGCGCCTCCCGGGGAAGCCTATGTACACGACGGCTCGCTGGCGCTGGCGGGGCTGCACTTCGGCAACGTCTTCGTGGCGCTGCAGCCCCCGCGTGGTTACGGCATGGATCCGGACGTCATCTACCACACGCCGGACCTACCGCCTACCCATCATTACCTTGCCCTGTACCGCTGGCTGCGCGAGCCCACCCAGCTGGGAGGTTTCGGGGCCGACGCCATGGTTCATGTCGGCAAGCACGGCACCCTGGAATGGCTGCCTGGCAAGGGCGTGGGACTCAGCGAGAAGTGCTTCCCGGACGCCGTGCTGGGTGACCTGCCGCTGTTCTACCCTTTTGTGATCAACGATCCCGGCGAGGGCACCCAGGCCAAACGCCGCGCGCACGCCACCATCCTGGACCACCTGCCGCCCCCCCTGACCCGGGCCGATACCTACGGTCCGCTGGCCGAACTGGCGGCACTGGTGGACGAGTACTACCAGCTCGAACTGCTCGACCCCAGCAAACTGCCGCTGCTGCAGGGCCAGATCTGGGACCTGGTGCAGCAGGCGGACCTGGGCACGGACCTGGGCAGCATGCTTCGGCGCGACCATGGCGACCACGTGCACGAATGGGACGAGGACTACACCGAGGAAGGCGTGCCGGTGACCCTCAGTGAAATGAACGGCGCCGACGTGGCGCACCTTCTGGAAGACATCGACGGCTACCTGTGCGAACTGGGCGCGGCGCAGATCCGGGGCGGCCTGCATACCCTGGGCCTGCCTCCGCAGGGAGAGGCGCTGGCTGAGATGCTGCGCGCGCTGACCCGGCTGTCCAATGCCGAAGTGCCGGGCCTGAACGCCGGCCTGTGCGAGGTCCTGGGGCTCGACCTGAACCGTCTGCTGGACGCCCCTGGTGAGCGCTTCGAAGCTCCGGCGGTTCTAGATTCACTGGCTGGCCGGCCGGTCCAGACCCACGGCGACGCGCTGGAAGTCCTGGACGAACTTGCCCTGCACCTGTACCAGGCGCTGGCTGACCATGACTTCGACCTGCAGGCGACCGGGGAGGTGCTGGCCCATACCCTGGGGGAACGGGACAACTATGGCCCCCTGCCCCTGACCCTGAAGTACGTCTGCGAGGCTCTCAAACCCAACCTGGACGCCACCACCGCCGAGATCACACATCTGCTCGCCGGGCTCTCCGGGCATTACGTGCCAGCAGGACCGAGCGGCGCTCCGTCGCGCGGGCAGGCACACATCCTGCCCACCGGACGCAACTTCTATGCGGTGGACCCGCGGGCCCTGCCGTCACAGGCAGCGTGGACCGTCGGCAGCCAGCTGGCGCGCGAGGTGCTGTCACGCCACCAGCGCGAAACCGGCGCCTACCCCGAACATGTGGCGATCAGCGTGTGGGGCACCAGCAACATGCGCACCCAGGGCGACGACATCGCCGAAATTTTTGCTCTGCTGGGCGTGCGCCCGGTGTGGCACCCGCAGAGCCGCCGCCTGGACGGCGTGGAGCTGATTCCGCTCTCCGAGCTGGGCCGGCCGCGCATCGACGTGACGGTGCGGATCAGCGGCTTTTTCCGTGACGCCTTGCCGCACCTGATCTCGCGGCTGGACGAAGCCTTCGCACTCGCCATGCACGCCGACGAGGACCCGGAGCAGAATTATCCGCGCAAGCACTTCCTGGCTGATCTGGAAGGCCGCCTGCAGGACCTGCCGCCGGAGGAGGCCGAAGCACGCGCGGCCTACCGGGTGTTCGGCAGCGCGCCGGGCACGTACGGGGCCGGCATCCTCGACCTGATTCACGAAGGCAACTGGCAGGGAGAGGAGGACTTCGCGCAGGTGTTTGTCAACTGGGGCGGCTACGCCTACACGGCCGCCGAGCAGGGCACCGACGCCCGGGAGGACTTCCGGGCGCGCCTCTCGCAGACGCAGCTGGTGCTGCACAACCAGGACAACCGCGAGCACGACATTTTCGACAGCGACGATTACCTGCAGTTCTTCGGCGGCATGATCGCCTCGGTGCGCCACCTCAGCGGCGCGCAGCCGCGCGGCTACTTCGGCGACAGCGCCAACCCCGAGCGGGCCCGCGTGCGTGACCTGAAGGAAGAATCGCTGCGGGTGTACCGCTCGCGGGTGGTGAATCCCAAATGGCTCGACGGCATCCGGCAGCATGGTTACAAGGGCGGGCTGGAGCAGACGGCCACCGTGGACTACCTGTTCGGCTTCGACGCTACAGCCGGGATTGCGCATGACTTCATGTACGAGGGCATCGCGCAGGCTTACGCGCTCGATCCGGTCAACCAGGCCTTTTTGCGAGACAGCAACCCCTGGGCGCTGAACGCCATCGCCACCCGGCTGCTGGAAGCCGAGGGGCGCGGGCTGTGGAGTCCGGAGCCCGCAACGCTGGCGGCCCTGCAGGGCCTGCTGGTGGAAAGTGAAGGTCTGCTGGAAGACCGCGGCGAAACAGCGCGGGTGAGCGGATGAGCCCACAGGTCCAGTACCCGCTGAGTGCGGTGGCGCACCAGCCCGAACTGCTGCTGGCGCTCTCGCTGCTGGCAGTGGCCCCGGAACTGGGCGGCGTCCTGATCCGGGGCGACCGCGGCGCAGCCAAAAGTACCGCTGCGCGTGGTCTGGCGTCGTTGCTGCCCGCACGCCCGGAGGGCGAAGCCGCGCCGTTCGTCAACCTGCCCCTGGGCGCCAGTGAAGACCGGGTGGTGGGCAGCCTGGACCTGCACGCCGCACTGCGCGGCGAGGCCCGGCTCAGGAGCGGCCTGATCGCCGCTGCCCACGGCGGCGTGCTGTATATCGACGAGGTCAACCTGCTCCCCGACCATCTGGTGGACGTCCTGCTGGACGCCGCCGCCATGGGCGTGCACCGGGTGCAGCGTGACGGCCTGAGCGTCGAGCAGCACGCCCGCTTTGCCCTGGTGGGCAGCATGAATCCCGAAGAGGGGGCGCTGCGGCCTCAGTTTCTGGACCGCTTTGGCCTGTGCGTGGATGTCCAGGCACCACGGGAAGCGGCGCAGCGCGCGGAAATCATGCGCCGGCGCATGGCTTTCGAGGCGGACCCGGACGGTTTTCTGGCCACCTGGCAGCCGCAGGAGACTGCCCTGCGTGAGCGGCTGCACGCAGCCCGGCAGTGGCTGCCGGGAGTCACCCTGCCGGACGCCCTGCTCACGGTAATCGCCACCCTCAGTGCCGAGTCCGGTGTGCGGAGCCTGCGTGCCGATCTGGTCCTGCACCGTGCGGCGAGGGCTCTGGCCGCGCTGGAGGGACGCGCGCAGGTCCACGAAGATGACCTGCATCAGGTGGCTCCGCTGGTTCTGATCCACCGCCGAGACCCCCGCCTGCCACCGCTGCCGCCTCCCCCGTCCCGGCCACCCCCGCCTGAACCGCCCTCCGCCCACAGCGAGCCGCCCGAGGCCGAACCCGAAGGGAGCAGCGACCAACACTCCGCACCGGACGCTCAGGAAGCCTCAGATACACAGGCAGCTCCAGAAGCACCGGAAGACGTTCTGCCTCCAACACCCGGAAGTGCTCCGGTGCGTCTGGCTGCCCTTCCAGCCGCGGGCCGGCACCCGGATGGCGGGACCCAGGGACGGGTGGTGAGAGCTGCGCCTGATTCGCAGACCAGCAGCCTGGCCCTGCCTGACACCCTTCGCGCTGCCCTGCTGCGCAGCGGCGGGAAGCCGTTTGAGCTGTCCCGCGCCGATTTCCACACACCGGTCCACGAGGAGCGTGGAGGTCGGCGGGTGCTGTTTGTCGCCGACACCAGCGGCAGCATGGGCGTGCAGGGCCGTATGGGCGCGGTTAAAGGCGCCATGCTGGCAGTGCTGGAGCAACAGGCGCGGCGCGACCGGGTGGCCCTGATCACCTTCCGTGCGACGGGAGCGGTGCGGGCGCTTGAATGGACTGCCGACGCCACGCTGGCCGAGGCCGCAATCACGGCAGTCCCGACCGGAGGCCGCACTCCGCTGGCTCACGCGCTGGTCCTGGCGCGCGAGGTTCTGGCGAACGAACCGGGCGCCGAACTGGTGCTGTTCACTGATGGCCGGGCGAACGTAGCGCTCTCGCCACAAGGTGACGCCTGGGCCGACGCGCTGGAAGCCGCCCGCGCCCTGGATGGTGTTCCAGCACTGGTCGTGGACACCGAAGCCGGGCATGTGCGGCTGGGCCGCGCACGAGCCCTGGCCGAAGTGCTGGGCGCGCGCCTGCAGCCACTCTCACCCACGCCAGTGGGGGCCCTGTGAAACGCATTGTGCTGGCCGCGCCTCACTCGGGCAGCGGCAAGACCACCGTCGCGTCGTTGCTGTGTCTGGCGCTGAGGCACTGGGGGCTGCGCGTGCAGCCGTTCAAGCTGGGTCCTGACTACCTGGACCCAACCCATCTGGGCCGCGCGGCAGGCAGAGCGGCCCGCAACCTCGACTCGTTCCTGCTGCCTCCTTCTAGGCTCAGCGAGCTGTTTGCCCGGGCAGCCGCGCAGGCCGACGTCAGTGTGCTCGAGGGCGTCATGGGCCTGTATGACGGCCGCAGTCCGCTGAGTGACGAGCATTCCACGGCTGATCTGGCGCGGTTGCTGGACGCCCCGGTAGTTCTGGTGATCGACGCCGGCGGAATGGCCCGGACCGTGGCAGCCATCGCCTCCGGTCTGCGGGATTTCGGTGCCGGGGTTCACGTCGCGGGCGTGATCCTCAACCGGGTGGGCAGTGAACGTCACGCCGAGCTGTGCGAGGCCGCGCTGGCCCAGGTCGGGTTGCCGGTGCTGGGCTTCGTGACCCGGGATGAGGCGCTGCATCTGCCTTCACGGCACCTGGGGCTGCTCAGCGCCGAGCAGGCCAGCTGGGACGAAGGGGCGGCCCTGAACGCCGCCCGGCACCTCCGGCTGGACGACATATTGAGCGCTGCACAGGCGCCGCCCCTGCCGGCGGCCCAGGTTCAGGCCCCTGCGCAGCCGGTGGCCCGGATCGGTTATGCCCTTGACGAAGCCTTTCATTTCTACTACCCCGATGCCCTGGACGAACTACGGGAGGCCGGCGCAGAGCTGGTGCCGTTCAGTCCACTGCGCGACCCGGAGCTGCCTGCCGGCATCGGCGGCCTGCTGCTGGGCGGCGGCTACCCGGAGGCCCACGCAGCGCAGCTCTCGGCGAACGTGTCCATGCGCCAGAGCGTCCGGGCCTTTGCGGCGTCCGGACGACCGGTGGTCGGCGAGTGCGGGGGGCTGATGTACCTCGCCGAGTCGCTGCAGGACCTTGAAGGGCAGACCCATGAGCAGTGCGGGGTCATTCCCTACCGCACCCGCATGCAGGGCCGCCTGACACTGGGGTACCGCGACGCCACCGCCCTGCACGACACGCCCCTGGCGCCTGGGGGCTCGACCCTGCGTGGGCACGAATTTCACTACAGCGCGCTGATGCACGAACCCACCCGCCCGGCCTACCGCTGGACGGCCCACGACGGCAGCGAGGTTCTCGAAGGCTACGCCCATGGCAATGTACTGGCCAGCTACCTGCACCTGCATTACGCGGCTGACCCCGCAACGGCCCGGCGGCTGGTCATGGCCTGCCTACCAGAGGCCAGGCCATGAGCCGCCGGGCGCTGCTGCTGGCCGTGGCCCTGGACGCCCTGGGGGAGCCACCTTCTGGCTGGCATCCAGTGGTGTGGATGGGTCATTACCTGAGCTGGGCGCGGCGGCGCTGGCGCGCGACCACCCCCGCCGGGCAGCTGCGCGAGGGCGCTGCAAGCTTGGCGCTGGGCGTAGGAATGGCCGGAAGCGCGGGTCTGCTGGCCTCGCGGGGTCCGTGGTGGGTGCAGGGCGCAGCCCTCAAACCTCTGCTGGCGCGAACGGCTCTGTTCGGCGCCGTGGGCGAGGTGCGGGCCGCACTGTCCCGCGACGACCTCAATGAAGCGCGGCGTCTGCTGGCCTGGCATCTGGTCAGCCGTGACACGTCGCAGCTCAGCGCTGCGGAGGTCGCCGGGGCAGCTATTGAAAGCCTTGCAGAAAATCTGTCGGACAGTGTCGTGGCGCCGCTGCTGGCCTTCCGGTTGGGCGGGCTGCCCCTGGCGGCGGCCTACCGCCTGTGCAATACCGCCGACGCGATGTGGGGATACCGCACACCGGAACTGGAGTGGGCTGGCAAAACGGCTGCCCACGCCGACGACCTGCTGAATCTCACGCCCGCGCGGCTGACCGCCGTGTGCACGTTGCTGGCGACTTGCGGGAGTGGTACCAGGGAGTGGGCCCGGGACCGTCGGCGAACCAGCAGCCCCAATGCCGGGCATCCCATGAGTGCCTTCGCGGGTGCGCTAGGCGTACGTCTCGACAAGCGCGGTGTGTATGTTCTGAACCCGGGGGGCCGCGAACCTGCCGCCGAGGATCTGGAGCATGCGCTGAGACTGGCGCGCACCACCGTGTTCGTGGCCGTGGTGGCCCTGATGCTGCCTGGACCGCGCAGAGGTCACGCTGCGGGAGGCCGGAAATGACGTTGCCGCCGCTGGTGCCCCGCGTTCCGCACGGCGGTCCGACCTCAGGGCCGTTTACAGGACTGGACTTCAGCGTCAACACCAATCCTTTCGGACCCAGTCCGGCGCTGCTGGAAGTGGTTCGGCAGGCCGACCACGCTACATACCCCGATCCGACCTACTTGGCGGTGCGCGAGACGCTGGCCGGGTGGCACGGCGTCAGCCCGCATAGGGTCTGTCTCAGCGTGGGGGCGTCGGATCTGCTGCACCGCCTGGTCCGTGCGTTCCTGCCAGCCGGAGACTCTCTGCTCAGCCTGCACGCTCCTTTTGGAGAGCTCGCTCGTGCCGCCACGTTGCAGGGCGCTGCGGTGCAGGTGATCTCCTCCATATCGGGAGACCTGCCGCCACAGGTGCGCCTGGTGTACGTGGGACACCCCCACAACCCCACCGGGCACAGGCTGCCCCCGGACGAGCTGCAGGCCCTGGCCGAAAGGTGCGGGTCTTCCGGCGCTCTGCTGATCCTGGATGAGGCCTATGCACCCTTCCTGCCCGCCGGTCCAGCGCCGCTGGGCCAAGCCGTTGTGCGTCTCCTTTCGCCGGGCAAGGCGCACGGGCTGGTGGGGGCGCGGCCCGCGTATGCCCTGGCCTCACCTGGGGTGGTGGCCCGCCTGGACAATCTGGCTCCGGCCTGGCACATCCCTGCTGGAACGGCGGCATTGCTGGCTGCGCTGCCGCAGGCACAGCCATTCCTGGACCTGACCATTCCCCGCGTGAGTGAACACGCGGCGGCACTGGCTTCACAGCTGGCCTGTTTCGGTCCGGTCGAGCACCACGGCACGCCCTACATGACGCTGACGGTGGGCGACGCGGCCGCCATGACGACACAGCTGCTGGCCCGCGGAATCCGGGTCCGCGACTGCACCAGCTACGGTCTTCCCAGGCGCGTCCGGCTCAGCACCCGGCTGCCGCAGGACAATGCTGCGCTGCAGGCCGCTCTACACTCACTCAGGGAGACAGGACAGTTTGATGGGTAAGGCAATCATGGTTCAGGGCTGCACCAGCAATGCAGGAAAGTCATATCTGGCGTCCGCTCTGTGCCGCATTCTGGCGGACGAGGGCCTGCGGGTCGCCCCGTTCAAGGCTCAGAACATGAGCAACAATGCTGGCGTGACGCCGGCCGGACTGGAAATGGGCCGCGCACAGCTGGTTCAGGCCCGGGCGGCGCGAGTCATTCCGGACGTCCGTATGAACCCGGTCCTGCTCAAGCCCGAGGCCGACACCCGGTCCCAGGTCGTGCTGCTGGGCAAGGCCCATCCTGAAATCACGGCGCTGCCCTGGCGGGAACGCAAGCCGCAGCTGTGGCCCTATGTCCAGGAGAGCCTGCACAGTCTGCTGGCCGAATTCGACGTGGTGGTCATCGAGGGGGCGGGCAGCCCGGCCGAGGTGAACCTGCGCGCCTCGGACATCGTGAACATGCGGGTGGCCCGCGAGGCCCGGGCGGCGGTCCTGCTCGCCTGCGACATCGACCGGGGCGGCGCATTCGCCCACCTGCTGGGAACGTGGCACTGCCTGGTTCCTGAGGAACGCGAACTCCTGGCGGGCTTCATTCTCAACCGCTTCCGGGGTGACGCCCGGCTCCTGTCCCCTGCCCCGGAATGGCTGCGCGAGCAGACCGGCGTGCCCACCGTGGGAGTCGTGCCGTGGCTGAACATCCCGCTGCCCGAGGAGGATGGCGTGGCCCTGGAACGTCCCGCTGCACCGGGAGGTCCGGCCGGGTTCGTGGGCATTGTCCAGCTGCCCCGGGTCTCCAACCTGGACGAGTTCGCGCCGCTGGGTGAGCGCGCCCGCTGGGTGGGTCGCCCGGAGGAGCTGAATGGCGCCCAGGCAGTCATCATTCCTGGCAGCAAGAGCACCGCTTCGGATCTGGGGTGGCTGCGGCACAGTGGACTGGCTGGAGCCATTACCCGGATGGCAGAAGCAGGGGTGCCGGTGCTGGGAGTGTGCGGCGGGTTGCAGATGCTGGGTCGCCGGGTACACGACCCTCACGGCGTCGAAGGTGGGGGTGATGTTCCCGGTCTGGGCCTGCTGAACCTGGAAACGGAGTTCGCGTCAGAAAAGACCACCCGCCTGACCCGACTGACCGACGCCGAAACCGGCCTTGCCCTGGAAGGCTATGAGATTCACCACGGCCAGACCCTTTCGGGGGCCGGCGTACAGGAACTCGCGCCGGGGCTGCTGTGGCGCTCCGGCAATGTGCGGGGTACCTATCTGCACGGCCTGCTGGAAAACCCGGCCTACCTGGAGCGCTTCCTGGGCTGGGCGGGTCTGCCGGCACCCGTGGGGCTGGACAGTCTTGATGCGCGGCTTGACGCCATCGCCGGTCAGGTAAAAGCCAGCCTGGACTGGCCGTATGTGCGAGGGTTGCTGTGAGCGGGCACGTGGTGTTCGTGACGGGTGGCGCGCGCAGCGGCAAGAGTGCCTTTGCCGAACGGTACGCGGCCCGCACTGGCGGGCCTGTCACCTACCTGGCCACCGCGCAGGCCTTCGACGAGGAGATGAAGGACCGCATCGCGCGCCACCGCTCGGACCGTCCGCCGGGCTGGCACACCCACGAGGAACCCCTGGAGGTGCCTGGGGCCCTGGCCTCCGCGTCCACCGCCACGGTGCTGCTCGACTGCCTGAGCCTGTGGGTCAGCAACCTGATGCTTGAAGGGCGCTCCGATGCCGACATCCTGGCGCAGACGGACCAGCTGCTCCGGGCCGCACGCATCCGGCGCGGCGTGACCGTTCTGGTGACCAACGAGGTGGGCTTTGGCATCGTGCCCGACAACGCCCTGGCGCGGCGGTACCGTGACGTGCTCGGCTGGGTCAACCAGCGCTGCGCCGCGGCAAGCAACGACGCGTATCTGCTGGCCAGCGGACTGCCCCTGACCCTGAAAGGAACCCCCCATGACCATCTCTGAGCACTTCACCACCGAACTCTTTTCCCTGATTCAGGCGGTCCAGCCTGCCGACCCTGCCGCCATGGACGCCGCCCGAAAGCGGCAGGCGCAGCTGACCAAACCGGCGGGCGCGCTGGGCGATCTGGAAGACCTCGCTGTGCGGCTGGCCGGCGTGTTCGGCACCGAGCGTCCCCACCCACGCGGTGTCGCTGTGATCGTGGCGGCGGGGGACCATGGGGTCGCAGCGGACGGCGTCAGTGCCTACCCGGCCGAAGTGACGCCGGCTATGGTGGCCAATTTTCTGGCCGACACGCCGGCCGGGCCGGGCGGCGCCGCCGTGAACGCCCTGGCCCGCACCGTGGGCGCACGGGTATACGTGATGGACGCCGGCGTGAATGCCGACCTGCCGGAGCACCCGGCCCTGATCCGCGCGGCCCGGCGGCGCGGCACCCGCAATCTGCGGGTGGAGGCCGCCATGACCCGGGAAGAGACTGAAGCCTTGATCCTGGCCGGCGCCGCTCTGGCCCGGCAGGCGATAGCCGACGGTGCGGATCTGGTAATTCCAGGAGAGATGGGCATCGGCAACACCACGCCGGCGGCAGCACTGACCGCCCGACTCCTGCGCCTGAACGCAGCACAGGTCACCGGACGGGGCACCGGCGTGGATGACCAGCGGCTCTCTCACAAGATCACGGTGATTCGCGAGGCGCTGGACCGCTCGGACGCCACTGACCCTCTGGACGTGCTGGCCGAGTTCGGTGGCTATGAGATCGCGGCCATGCTGGGCGTGATGCTCCAGGCGGCGGCGCTGCGGCGCGCGGTGATCCTGGACGGCTTCGTGGAAGGGGCGGCCGCCCTAGTCGGCGTGGCCCTGGCCCCTGCCCTGCGTGATTATCTGTTTCCAGCAGGAGAATGTGCCGAAGTGGGCCACGCGGCACAGTTGACATTTCTTAACCTGTCTCCCATGTTCCGCCTGGGGCTGCGTCTTGGGGAAGGCACTGGGGGCGTGCTGGCCGCGCCTCTGCTGCTTTCGGCGGCGGCTACCCTGCGGGAAATGCGCACCTTTGAAGAAGCGGGCATCCCGACCTGAGGCGATTGCGCACGTGAAATTCCGCACAGTGAGCACCTGACTAGGCAGGGTACGGTAGGCCCTACGCACTCTCCAACAGGTCGTGGCCACCGGGTTCTGCCCGGTGTAAGGCCAGCATTGTCCTGAACTCCCCCGTGGGAGTGCTGGTGGTCAGCCCTCGCCTCACCGGCCTGGCTGCCCTGGAGCCTCTATGACGATGCGCACCCCCTTGCTGCTTCTGCTCGCTCCACTGCTGCTTGCGCCCCTGCTCGCGGCCTGCAGCTCTGCCCAGACCAACAGCGTGGCCACCTCGCCATCCCCGGTCGTGGGCACGCCGCCGACCCTGAGCATCCAGTCGGTGCTTTCCTGGCAGGCGCTGAGGCAGGGTGACAGCGGCCGTGACGTGGTGACCCTGCAGTACCTGCTGCGGCACCACGGTTACAGCCTGAGTGTGGACGGCGCCTTCGGGCCGGGCACCGACAGCGTGGTGCGCAGCTTCCAGAGCAGCCGGGGCCTGGTGGTCGACGGCATCGTGGGTGGCAACACCTGGGAGAAACTGATCGTCACTGTGCGGCAGGGCGACAGCAGCAACGCTGTGCGGGCCGTACAGGATCAGCTGCGCAACGGGTACGGCTATGGCAGCGTCACGGTGGACGGGGCGGTCGGCAGCATCACGAACACTGCTGTGCGGGATTTCCAGAGCAAACGCGGCCTCAGTGTGGACGGGGTGGTGGGCCTGAATACCTGGCACGGGCTGGTCACGGGCAGCAGCACTGGCGGCACCAGCACCACCGCCAGCCTGGCCAACCAGATCCTGAATAACACCCGGATCACCCTGGGCACCAGCAGCAGCACCACCGGCGGCAGCCCCCGGCAGAACATCGTGGACACCGCCAACGGTCTTCCGGCCAGGCGCGGCTGTGCCAGCAATGCCAACTGCGGCCTGACGGTGTACCTGAAGCGCTCCATGCTGCAGGGCATGCTGAACATGGCCAACGCGGGCAACCGCTTTTACATCACGTCGGTCGCCGGTGGCGTGCACTCCACCTATTCGGACCACTACGCCGGGCTGGCCCTGGATATCGGTATCTGGAACGGCACGAGCCTTTCGACGCCGAACAGCGCGCATACCGCCGCGCGGAATGCCTGCATCGCGGCCGGATCGGATCCCAGTCAGACCTTCAATGCCTATAACGATTCCTCTGGCGGTCACAACAACCACGTGCACTGCGCCTGGAACTGAAGCCCTGAAAGCAGCCGGATCCAAACAATCGACAGCTGATGGACCAGCGGGGCCGAGGTTTCCCCTGGTCCCCGCTGCCCGTAGGAGTCCAATGAACGACTCACTGACCCGCCGTGACCTGCTGCGCTGGAGCGCCCTGCTGGGAGGCAGCGCCCTGCTGGCCAGCTGCGGACTTCAGGCCCCGCCCATAGCCGACCTGCCCCTGAACACGCACGCCGTGACCGCACCGAACATCTCCAGCACGACAACCTGGAAGGCCCAGCCTCCCAAGGAGCCCATTACCCTACTCGACGCGCGGCCCACCCGGATCATCGTGCACCACACCGCCAGCGCCAACGTGACCGACTACTCGCAGGCCCAGGCCTTTTCCCTGGCACGCTCGATCCAGCAGAGTCACTTTGACCGCGGCTGGATTGACTCCGGACAGCAGTTCACCATCAGCCGGGGCGGCTATGTCGTCGAGGGCCGGCACCGCAGTCTGGAGGCAGCCCAGGGAGGCACCCGCCACGTGCGCGGCGCGCACTGCGACGGCTTCAACGATGTCTCGGTGGGCATTGAGAACGAGGGCACCTATATGACGGTCTCGCCGCCGGCAGGTCAGTACTCGGCGCTGGTCAGCCTCTGCGCGTGGCTGTGCCAGCAGTACGGAATTCCGGCCACCGAGTTGTACGGGCACCGGGATTTCAACAACACCGCGTGCCCCGGCGACCTTCTGTACAGTCAGCTGCCTCAGTTGCGCAAGGACGTGGCGGCGCGGGTGGGCGTCAGCGTCAGGATCTGGCCCACCACCCGCAGCGGCCAGACCGGGGACCGGGTCCGAAGTGCCCAACGCCTGCTGATCTCCCACGGTCAGAGCCTGACGGCTGACGGCAGCTACGGACCGGCCACAGCCAGCGCGGTCAGTGCGTTTCAAAGCAGCGCCGGGCTGACGCCCGACGGCGTGATCGGTTCAGCCACCTGGGAGCGGCTGATCCGCACGGTGCGCCGCGGTGACAGCGGACCGGCTGTTCAGGCCGCTCAGGGGCAGCTGGCCGCGCGCGGATACGCCGTCACCGTGGACGGCCTTTTCGGCGCTGGCACCGAGTCGGCCGTCCGAAGCTTCCAGTCCAGCCGGGGCCTGACTTCCGACGGCATTGTCGGGCCCAACACCTGGCACGCCCTGGAAAGCTGAACCGGGCAGCCAAACCAGGAGCGCTTCACATTGGTGACGCGCTTTCCTGGTGGTCAGCCTGCTGCTTCCCTCCGAGTGTAACCACCCCGTAACGACGCGACCATAAGGTGAGAACCGCCCCAGAATTCACCTGACCGCTCCTTCCTGCCTGCAGGAGGGCACCCGGTCAACCTGCCGAGGTCAACCATGAAGCGTTCCTGCCTTGCCCTCCTTCTCCCGTTCCTCCTGGCCGCCTGTTCTCAGCAGGCGCAGCTTCCGGCTGCCGAACTGCCGAGCGGGCCGGACACCACTGCCCCAGGCCTGCGCGCCCAGGCCACCGGCTACTGGGTCTCCGGCACGTACTCGAACGCCTACGGTGCGCGTTACTACCGCCTGTGGGTCCCAGCCAGCTACGACGGCGCCACGGCCCGTCCCATGATGGTGATGCTCCACGGCTGTACCCAGAATGGCTACGACTTTGCGGCCGGCACCCGCATGAATGCCATTGCCGACGCGCGCAATTTTCTGGTGCTGTATCCGGAACAGGGCACGGCCTACAACAGCTATGACTGCTGGAACTGGTTTTACGACGTCAATCAGCACCGCGGCTCCGGCGAGCCGTCGATCATCGCCGGCATGATCTCCCTGGTCAAGAGCAATTACTGGGTGGACAATGCCCGCGTGGGCGTGGCCGGGCTCTCGGCAGGTGCCGCCATGGCCAACATCATGGGCTGCACCTACCCGGACCACATCCGCAGGGTGGCTGCCTTTGCCGGGGTGATGTACCGGGGCGCCACCACGGCAACCGGCGCGAGCAGCACCATGAGCTCCGGCAGCCCTTATGACCCGAACGAGCGCGGCACGTCCTGTTACAACGAGATGGGCACCCGCAAGCGCGTGATGCCGACCCTGCTGTTCCACGGCACGTCGGACAGCACGGTCAGCATTACCAACACCCACCAGACCGGAGCCCAGTGGGCCCAGACCAACGACCTGGCCTACGACGGCCTGGACGACGGCGACATCGACAACACCGCTGATGCCAGGGTCAGCGGCACCGCCTGCCGCTCGTTCACCCGTTACGACTACAGGAACAGTGCCACGGGCGGCACCGTGATGCAGAAATACATCATCAGCGGTCTGGGACATGCCTGGTCGGGTGGAAGCACCGCCGGGACCTATACCGACCCTTGCGGCCCGGACGCCAGCACGCTGGTGGCCAACTTCTTCGGCTTCTGAGCACGTGACCACGCCACCAGAGGGGCCAGCCGGCCCCTTTTTCTGTGGGGGCTGCTCTGGCCCGGCCGGCCAGCCAGACCGGCGTGCCCTCACTCCTGCTGACAGACCGCTGACAGACCAGTGACGCCCGGCTGACAAACGGCATGCACTCTGTCAGGCATGAAGAAGACCTTCCTCATGGGCCTGGCCCTGATGATGACCGCCACCGCCAGTGCGCAGAGCATTACCGGCGCGGGCGCCAGCTTCCCCTTTCCCCTGTACAGCAAGATGTTCGCCGAATACAAGAAGGACAAGGGCGTTGACGTCAACTACCAGTCGGTGGGCTCCGGCTCCGGACAGAAGCAGATCACCGAGCGCACCGTGGACTTCGCCGGCAGCGACAATCCCATGAGCGACGAGCAGCTCAAGGCCGCCCCGGACAAACTGCTGCACATCCCTACCGCCATCGGCGCCGTCGTGCCCGCCTACAACCTGCCCGGCGTGACCGAGCCCCTCAAGTTCACCGGTCAGGTCCTGGCCGACATCTACCTGGGCAAGATCCGCACCTGGAACGATAAGAAGATCACCAGCCTCAACCCCGGTGTGACGATCCCCCCCCTGCCCATTCAGGTCGCCCGACGCAGCGACGGCTCCGGCACGACCTACGTGTTCGCCGACTACCTGGCCAAGATGAGCAGCGAGTGGAAAAGCAAGGTCGGCGTGGGCAACAGCCTGCAGTGGCCGGTCGGCACCGGCGCCCGGGGCAACGACGGCGTGGCGGGCATTGTGAAAAGCACGCCCGGCGCCATCGGTTACGTGGAGCTGGTCTACGCCAAGCAGAACAAGCTGACCTACGGCAGCGTCCGTAACCGTGCCGGCAAGTACATCCTGGCCGACAACGGTCCCGCCAGCCTGGCCGCGCAGGGCGTGGTCATCCCGGCCGATACCCGCGTGAGCATCACCAACAGCGCCAACGCCGGCGCCTACCCGATTGCCAGCTTTACCTACGTGATCTTCTACCAGGACCAGAAGTATGGCAACCGCAGCGAAGCCCAGGCCAAGGCACTCAAGAACCTGCTGAGCTGGATGGTGTCCACCGGCCAGCAGTACAACGAGTCGCTCGACTACGCCAAGCTGCCCTCCAGCGTCGCCAGCAAGGCCCGCAGCATCATCGGCAAGATGACCTACGGCGGCAAGAAGATCTAATTCCCTGCACCTCCACGGGGCGGCCTCCAGCGCGGGGCCGCCCGTTGTCATGCCTGGGAACCGCCGGGTACATAGCGTGCCTGCAGCGCCCTGACGTTTCCTTGACCTGCGTCCTATGAACTGTAGGCACCCACTCCGGAGGGGACCACACGCCCATGACCCAACCCATCAACCCCCGCCCCACCACGACACCACCGTCCCGTGCCCGGCTGTCCAGCCGCAGTGACCGGGCATTCGAACTGCTGATTCTGGCGCTGGCCAGCGTCATCGTGCTGGTGTTCGTGCTGAGCCTCTACCTGTTGGGCAAGGAATCCTGGCCGGCCCTGCAGCGTTTCGGCCTTGAATTCTTCACACAGCGGACCTGGAACCCGGTCAACAGCCAGTTCGGGGCCGCCGCGATGATTGCCGGCACCCTGGTGACCAGCCTGGTCGCGCTGGCCATCAGCGTGCCACTGGCTATCGCCAGTGCCCTGTTCGTGGCCGAATACGCGCCGAAATGGCTGGCCAATCCGGTCGGCTACCTGATCGAGCTGCTGGCGGCGGTGCCCAGCGTGGTGTACGGGCTGTGGGCGCTGTTCGTAGTTGCACCGATCCTGGGACGCTGGCAGACCACCTTCTTCGTCAACCCGGAAAACCTCCAACTGCTGACCCGCTGCCAGGACCTGTGGAACAACAACCAGACCACGCTGCAGTGCTTCTTCGTGCCGTCCAGTGCCAGCGGACGCGGCCTGGCGCTGGCCATCGTGATCCTGACGGTCATGATCCTGCCTTATACCGCGTCGGTGGCACGCGACGTGATCCGGCTGGTGCCGCAGGACCAGCGCGAGGCGATGTATGCGCTGGGCGCCACCAAGTGGGAAGTGATCAGCCGCGCGATCCTGCCCTACGCCCGGGCAGGCATCCTGGGCGGTGTGATCCTGGCGCTGGGACGTGCGCTGGGCGAGACGCTGGCGGTGGCCATGGTCATTGGCGACAGCCAGGACATCCTGAAAAGCATCTGGGGCAACGCCAGCACCATGGCCAGCGTCATCGCCAACCAGTTCGGTGACGCGCAGGAAACGCTACACCGCTCCAGTGTGGTAACCCTGGGCTTTGCCCTGTTCTTCGTGAGTGTGCTCGTCAACTACGTGGCCCGGCTGGTTATCGCGCGCCTGACGCCCCAGGGAATCAAATGATGCGCGCCGCGACTGCTCCCCGGGCGAACAAGGTCCTGCTCTCGCCGGCCCGGAGAATCAAGAACCTGCTGATGGGCGCACTGATTCTGCTGGCCACCCTGCTGGTCGTGGCTCCGCTGATTCTGATTTTCGCCTACCTGCTGCGCGAGGGCGTCGGTGCGCTGAATGCCGACTTCTTTACCAAGACGCCCGCCCCTGAGGGCGAGACGGGCGGCGGCCTTCTGAACGCCATCACCGGTAGCCTGACCATGCTGGGTATGGCAAGCGTGATCGGGGTACTGGTAGGAGTGGCCGGCGGCATCTTCCTGGCCGAGTATCCCCGCCACCCGCTGATGCCCACCATCCGCATGCTGAGCGACGTACTGGCCGGCATTCCCGCCATCGTGATGGGCCTGGTCGCCTACGGTCTGATCGTGCTGACCTTCGGATTCTCCGGGCTGGCCGGGGCGCTGGCGCTGGGCTTCCTGATGATCCCCATCGTGGTGCGCACCACCGAGGAGGTCCTCAAGCTGGTGCCGCACACCGTGCGCGAGGCGGGGCTGGCCCTGGGACTCCCGCAGTGGCTGGTTATCCTGAAGATCGTGCTTCCTGCCGCCACCGGTGGCATCGTGACCGGCGTGATGCTGGCGCTTGCCCGCGTGGCTGGCGAGGCCGCTCCGCTGCTCTTTACTGCTTTCGGCAACCCCAACGTGAACCTGAACCCGCTGGAACCCATGAGCGCACTCCCCCTGGAGATTTACCGTGGTGCGACCAGTGCCTACGACGAGAACCAGCGCATGGCCAAGGCCGGCGCCCTGCTGCTGATCACCCTGATTTTCGTCACCAGTCTGCTGGCGCGCCGCTTCAGCCGCCGCTGACCGTACCCCCATTCAAGGAGCCCTGACCAACCCATGACCCCCCTGCTCACCGCCAACGACGTCAGCATCTTCTACGGCGACAAACAAGCCGTGAAAAACGTCAACCTGGAATTTGCCCGCGGCACCGTCAATGCCCTGATCGGCCCGTCGGGTTGTGGCAAGACCACGTTCCTGCGCGCCATCAACCGCATGCATGACCTGACCCCCGGAGCGCGGGTCACCGGCCGGATTGTGCTGGACGGTCAGGACGTCTACGAGCCCGGCGTCGATCCGGTGGCCATGCGCCGGCGCGTGGGCATGGTGTTTCAAAAGCCCAACCCCTTCCCCACCATGAGTGTGTTCGACAACGTGGTGGCGGGCCTGAAGCTCGCTGGCATGCGGGATCGCCGACAGCTGATGGAGGTTGCCGAGCGCTCCCTGCGCGGTGCGGCGCTGTGGGATGAGGTCAAGGACCGCCTCTCCTCGCCGGCCACGGGTCTGTCGGGCGGGCAGCAGCAACGGCTGTGCATTGCCCGTGCGCTGGCCGTCGAGCCCGAGATCCTGCTGATGGATGAGCCGACCAGTGCGCTTGACCCCGCCAGCACGGCCCGCATTGAGGACCTGATGACCGACCTGAAAAAGGTCACCACCATCGTGATCGTGACGCACAACATGCATCAGGCGGCGCGCGTCAGCGACACCACCTCGTTCTTCCTGGTGGGTGACATGGTCGAGCACGGCGCGACCGCACAGATATTCCAGGCGCCCCAGGACGAGCGGACCGAAGCTTATGTGTCGGGCCGCTTCGGCTGAGAGCCGCGGGGCTGATTGCGCAGTGGGCGACATGACGTGTCATGTCGCCCACTGCAAGCTGAAGGTTTTGTCGTAGCTACACAGTGTTGCACTGAAAAATCATTGACCGACGGCGCACCAATGCTTCATGCGCTCTCAGGAACGCGACGAGGCCCCTTCAACTTCGATGTTGCCTTGCTGCATCATCGCATCTGCAGCGTGCAGGCCGACGCCCCGCTGTGGATGATCGGCCTCACTCAGAGCGACCACCACAGTGCTCCGGACCAATCGTGTTCACGGGCTTCAGCCCTCACTCCGGAATGAGGGCCCTGAGCGCCTCAACCAGCGTGCCCACGAAGTTCCGTCTGGTTTCGTCGTCCAGCAGGTCCAGGGACAGAAAAGGATTCAGGTCCTCGTGTTCCACCAGCAGCAGGCGACCATCTGGGGTGCGGCAGGCGTCCACCCTTTGAATCCCGTGCTTCATGGCATTCCATTCGATAAACAGCCTGGAGAACGCCAGGTCGTCCGGCGAGGGACGGTACAACTCCAGCGCCCAGCGCCGGCGCTTGTCCGCAGTGTACAGTGCGTACTGGAACACATCGTTGAGGTAATAGAACGACACTTCGTACTCGAAATCCACCCATGGCTGGATCAGTGTTCCGGATGGCAGGTTCCCGAAGGTCAGCAACTCCTGCTTCGCAGCAACTCTGATTCCATGAGAATCGGCGCCATTCATGGGTTTGGTAAGGTACCGGTCGCTGTCCGGCAGGAGGTCAAGCTCGGCGAGACCATTTACCGTGGGGATCACGGGATAGTGCTGCCTTGTGAGGTCTACAAGGTACTGCTTGCCTTTCATGTCGCCCTTGCCGTCCAATGAGTTGAACACCGCGCAGTTCCTTGCAGACATTCTTGCCGTAAACAACTCGTATTCACGTGCGTAAGCCGCGACCGGCCCAGCATTGCGAAACAGAATCACGTCGGCACTGTCCTCAAAGGCCTCACTGTGTCTGGGATGGCACAGCGCCACATGAAACGATTTCTGTAATTCCTCTGTCAGGTACAGGTCCTCAGCGGAATAGTTCCGGCTGTTGGTCTGGTAATGCAGGTCAGTGAGGACAAGCAGATTCCTCACATCAACACCAGGGGCGGCAGGGAGTCGTTCGGGCGGATATTCATCTGTCCGCGACTATAGGGGGAAAGTGCGTGCGGCAGCGGTGGCCGTGTGTCTTCAATCTCCCTGCGTAGTTCAGAAGCCCAGACGCCCAAAGCAATGTTCCATGGATCCAGTCGTTCCTGGAATTGAGCGCGCACCCTAAAGAACCCGAAGGTAGGCCCTGTGTCTAGAGGGTGAGGCTTTCCCGGTCATCCATAGCCCGTGTGACGCGGTCAACACCTCTCCCGTCTATGGTCAGCACTTTGTCCGGACGGCACGCACTTTCTTCATATGTTCATGAAAGCTTCGATGCTCCTGGACCATTTGCAGAGCTCCTGGGGTAGGAATAGCATGGGCAGGTCACACAAATCTTGGAGTGGCGTTCCATAATTTGGAACGAGCAGGAGGGGAACGGCATACGTCAACCAAACCGTGCTCAAACCGCTGGATCTGCTTGATCTTTTACCGAACATTCTTCGCTGAGTCTGCACGACATCTGCGACCTGCAGCAGATTCCCAGGGGTTTGGCGCACTGGCTCCTCGCCACCCTACAGTCAGCCAAACTGTGCAGCTTCGCCCTGAGGCTGAGTACATGCTGGGCTGCGAGGCGCCCGTAGTACACGAATGCGTAGCCCAGCGGCTCAGGGGTGGACCTGCAGATCCCGTTCTGAGATGGAATGCTTGCCGATGGCCGCACCTAACCTTCAACCCCCTGGTGGGTGTCCATGTTTCCCTGTGTCGCGATTACCCTTACGGTCCTGGGCTTCAATCTGCTGGGGAACTGGTTGCATGACCATCTTGACCTACAAGGCAGGCGCAGATGAAATCCTCTGATACAAACCTACAGTTCAGTCCTCTCCTCGATCACGAGGGCCAGCCGACACAGCGCGGGCAGAAACACACCTGGACACAGCACTTCCCCTGGGAAGGTCAGCGCCTGCTTGCTCAGCTGCAGGCCGTTGGCCCTGCTGAGGGGCCGCAAAGCATTCTCGCGTACGTCTCGGAGTCTCCAGATATGCGTCTGTGGCTCAGGGAGACGATGCTCCGCGGTGGCACGGTGCCCCGTACCGTCCGGGTCCGCAGTGCCTACAAAACGGCCTACTTCTGGGTCACGGAGGAGGTGCAGCCTCTCTGGCGGCGGGCCCAGGCAGACCGTATCACCCTCACATACCCCGTGCTTCCTGGCGCAAATCCTGGCCGTTTCCTGCAGGAAGCCTACCCGCTCGCCGCGGTGTTCGAGCGTGAAGGGCTGCTCGCGGAGTTCGTCGCGGGCACTGACAGCCTGCCTCTCTACCAAGCGACCCTGTGGAGGGGTTCCCAGCAGCTGTGGCAGGGATCATGCTTCACGCCCCTGGCGGAGCGGCAGTCGCCTGACGGGCGCACGGTCCTTGCCCCGACCGGCTGGTTGACCGTGCGTGCCGGTTCCGTCACAGCGCACGATCAGCCGGTTCCCACCGACGGCGAACTGTTCTGGGACTGGTACAACGCCACGGTCCTGCCGGCGATCCTCGAATTGGCGGACCAGCGTGACGACGGCCTGGTGTTTAAAAACCTCTCGGTTCACCTTCACCTCTCCGAGCCGGACCTCGCACTGGACGTCCTCAATGAGCGAATCAGCATGACCGAGGCCCTGACCGAGGAGATTTATTTCGGCACCATGGACGCCCTGAAGCGGCACACGTCCACGCCGGTCAGTGCCCGGCATCTCACTCCCGGACGCATCGTCCCGGTGGCCAGGGCAACCCCCGGCCAGGATGGCCTGGCGCGTGTCAGCCTCACTGAATGGGGGGACGCGCCGCAGGAAAGCTCACCGGTGGACCCGGGTCTACCGGCAGACGGCGGCATCAGGGGTGTCCTGCTGGACCGGCCCTCACCGCCTGCCCGGACCTGGGCCTCCGCCCAGACCCTGGCCAAGCAACACAGCCTGGAATGGCACGTTCCAGCCCACAGCATGGACGGACGGCCCATCCCAGTCGTCCTGCGGGCTACTCCGGGCACCCCGGACGGCGTTCTGGTGACTGCAGGCCAGCACGCCAACGAAACTACGGGACCCGTGGCGGCGCTCGAATTCATCACGGAACTCGCGTCCACGACAGCCAACTTTGCGGTCATTCCGCTGGAAAACCCGGACGGCGCTTCCCTGCACCGCGCGCTGACACAGATCGCCCCTGAGCACATGCATCATGCGGCGCGCTACACGTCTCTGGGAGACGACCTGGAATCGCGTCTGCGTCAGGGTCGGCCCCGCTGGGAGGCGCGGGCACGGGCCTGGGCCCAGAAGGAGACCGGCGCTTCCCTGCACCTCAACCTGCACGGGTATCCCTCACACGAATGGGTCCGGCCGTTCAGCGGGTACGCCCCACATGGGTTCGAGTCCTGGGCCCTTCCGGCTGGGTTTATCACCATTCTCTGGCACTGGCCCGGTCATGAGGTGCCTGCCAGAAGGATGGCCGAAGCCATCGCACAGAGGCTCGCCCTGGACCCCGAGGTTGCCGGGCACGCTGCCCGGGCCCTCAGGGCAAGCTCGGCGCATAACCTCAAGCCGCATTACGAGCTGATTCACGGCATGCCGTTTATCCTCACAGAGCAGCCAGCGGCCCTGTGTCCGATCACCGTCATCACCGAAGCGCCCGATGAAACGATCTATGGCGCCCCGTTCCGCATGTTCGTGAAGGCCCACCTGACGGTGTGCGCGGCGGCCGTCTCACACCACCTGCAGGTGAACAAATGACCTCCACGCCAAAATGCACCATCCACGACCACCATCACGGCTGGAACAATGCGCTGCCTCCAGCCATCGTGGCCCTGCCGGGTGACACGATCGAGTTCGACGTCCTGGAGGCCAGCGGCGGCCAGATCGGTGCGGCTGCCGTCAGCAACGATTTGCGCAGGCTCGACTTCGGGCTGCTCAATCCAGTGTCGGGCCCGGTACTCATTGAGGGCGCCGGGCCAGGAGACGCCCTGGTGGTGGACATCCTTGAGTTTGTTCCCTCCGGAGTGGGCTGGACCGCGAACATTCCCGGCTTCGGGTTGCTGGCCGATGAATTCCCCGAGCCGTATCTCAAAACGTGGACCTATACGCAGACCCACGCGGAGTTTCTGCCTGGAATCCGCGTACCTGTCCGGCCGTTTGCCGGGACTATCGGCAATGCCCCTGCGGAGTCTGGCATGCACTCGATTGTGCCTCCCCGCCGCGTCGGCGGGAATATGGACATCCGTGACCTGACAGCGGGGACCCGATTGTGGCTGCCGGTGGAGGTCGAGGGCGGCCTGTTCAGCGTGGGTGATACGCACGCCGCTCAAGGTGATGGCGAGGTCTGTGGTACGGCGATCGAATCTGCCATGCGCGTTACCCTGCGTTTTTCTTTGCTCAAGGAGGCAAATTTCAGCGGGCCCCGCTTCCGGACGGCCGGGCCCGTCACCCGGCATATCGACGAGCAAGGGTACGACGTCACCACCGGGATAGGCGCTGATCTGTACGAGGCGTCGCGCGACGCCGTGCGCGCGATGATCGATCACCTGGGCCGCGAGTACCGGCTGGCTCCGGACGATGCCTATCTGTTGTGTAGCGTCGCCGCCGACCTGCGAATCAGTGAGATCGTGGACGCACCGAACTGGCTGGTGAGCATGTACTTCCCGCGGGCTGTCTTCGCCTGACTGCCGGCCAGCCCCTGAACCAGCATCTTCCCGGAGGAGCCCTGACTGGGACGCCCGCCGCATCCCTAGCTGGAAGCAAGCAGCTTCGGGTTACCGGGCGCCCCCGCCTCTCTCGGGCAGGAGTTGCCTCAGGCATTTATGGGAGCAGCCGCATAAAGGCCTGAAAGGTGCCCAGTGCATGCGGATGGGCCGGCAGCAGCATTTCGGGGTGCCACTGCACGGCGATCAGGCCGTCGCCCTCCACCGCCTCGATCAGCCCGTCGGGAGCCGTGGCCGCCACGCGCAGGGTTGGGGCCAGCTGTCTAAGCGCCTGATGGTGATAGGAATTTACGTGGGAGCGCTCGCCGTGGGTGGCGTGCAGGTGGGTACCGGACGAGAAGGTCACCTCATGACCCAGCGCAGGGGGACGGGCCACCTGGGTGTGGTCCACCCAGTACTCGGCGGCGTCGGGCAGGTGCTGCCAGAGGGTGCCGCCTTCAAGCACGTTGATCATCTGCACGCCCCGGCAGATGCCGAACACCGGCTTGCCCAGCGCGCGCGTGGCCCGGTACAGCGCGGTCTCGAAGGCGTCGCGTTCCTCATCGATGTCGCCCAGACCACGCTTGGGAACCTCACCGAAATGACGGGGATGAACGTCGACCCCACCGGTCAGCAGCACCGCGTCCACCTTTGCGGCGTAGGTTTCGGCCAGATCACTCAGGGTGGGCAGCAGCAGGGGCAGGCCGCCGACCGCCTCCACACCCTCGGCATAGCGGCGCGACGTGCCGTTGAATAGTCGGCCCAGGGCGGCCTCCTGGGGTTGTGAGGTGCTCAGGCCAATCAGGGGACGTGCAGACATAGCAGCAGCATATGCGGCCCAGGCATCAACCGGAGCTCCCGCCCGGCGGGTCAGCATATACCCGCACCTCCACGTTCAGGGTGGCTTCTCCGCCGCCGCCGTAGTAGGTCCCGCGGACCGGCGACACATCCGGATAGTCACGGCCATGGCCGATTTTGATGTGCTTCTCGCCGGCCAGCATGTCGTTGGTCGGGTCAAACCCGATCCAGCCGTGCCCGGGAATCAGGGCCTCAATCCAGGCGTGAGTGGCATCGGCGCCGATCATCTCGCCACCGGAATACAGGTAGCCACTGACGTAACGTGCCGGAATTCCCAGGGTCCGGCAGATCCCGAGCATCGCGTGGGTATAGTCCTGGCACACGCCCCGCTGATCACGGGCAAACTGCTCAAGCGTGGTGCCGACACTAGTGGCTCCCGGCGAGTAACTGAATTGCCTGTGCAGCTGGGTGGTCAGGCCGACCATAAAGGCGCTGAGGTCCTCGTGCGGCTGGGGTCCCTGGACCCCGAACACCTGCGGCCAGCGGCCTGACGGCACCCGCGGGCTGGAGACCAGAAACTCGGTGAACTCGCCCCGCAGGTTATCAAGTGCCGAGAACGGCGCCGCTTCCAGGGGCGCCAGCGGACGGGTGTCCACTAGCGCCTGCGCCTCAATGCGCAGCACCTGATGGCGCTCGTGAACGTGTACATGGTGAATGAGTGATCCGAAATAGTCCCGGTGGGTGGTCACCAAGCTGGCTTCGGGGCGGACCACCAGGTGAAAGCTCCTCAGATCCTGGCGGGCGCTGACTTCCGGGGAAAGGCGCACCTCGTTAAACGAGTCCCAGGCGGGCTCCGCGTAACGGTACTCGGTGAGGTGACGGATATCGGCGCGCATGACCCTCCAGCGGGCAGTACAGGTCGGCTCAGACCGTGAAATACGAGGTGGAGATTGCCGAGCCGATGCGGTTGAAATCGGTCAGCAGCGTATCGAGCTGGGCCTGATCGCGTTCGATGAGCTCCTCGACGGTCGCGTGATCAAGCCGCGCGAGCAACCATTTAGCTTCACGCAGCAGCGCCGGGTGGGCCCCCGGGTGGATCCGGTCGATGCCTTCCAGAGCGTCGTGCAGGTTCTCACCGCTGTAGCGCACGCTGCGTGGAAATGCCGCGTCCAGCAGCAGAAACTCGGCGATGGTCCGGGGGCTGGTGTTGGCATGGTTACATTTTCGGTAGGCCTCGTACGCCGAAGCGGTTTTCAGGACCGCGATCCAGCGGTGGTTGTGCACGGCCATCTGCGCAGGATCTGCGGCGTGACTCCGGTAGCGGGTCTGCACCAGTCTCAGCACGTTGTCGCCGCGCTCGAGCATCTGACCGGCCCGCATGAACAGCCAGCCCTCATCTCTGGGCAGCGTGGCGAAGGCTATGCCGAAAAAGAACTGGCTGGTGTCGCGGGCGGCGCTGCAGAACTCGAACAGACCGTCGCGGTCCAGCACCTCTTCATTCTGGAAGCACAGGTCATAATAGGCGCGGTTGAGGCACTCCCACATTTCCGACGGAATGCGGTCACGCAGTCCACGGGCGTTTTCACGGGCGCGGGCCAGGCTCGACGACACACTTGACGGATTGTTGCGGTCAAACGCCAGCCACGCGGGAACGGTGCGCCCGTCTGCACGCCCATGGAAACGGGCAAAATTGTCCTTGCTGCCGGAAATATCCAGCAGCGGTCCCCATTCCTCACTAACCTGACCGCTGGTCTCCAGGGTGGCGTAGTAGTTGACGGTCAGCAGGCGCGCGGTATTTTCCGCCCGTTCCATGTACCGGCCAATCCAGTAGAGCGATTCCGCAAGGCGCGACAGCATCAGACTTCTCCTTCCGGGCGCGGCTGCCCGGCGCGGCTGGCCCCAGGGGTGCCCCCGTCCGTCTGCCCGTTGTCCTTGGCGCCCGGGGGATGGGCCGCCCGGGGCTCCTCCGTGGCTCCATGCCACTGGTGTTGGCCGGCCGCGGTGGACACTGCGTCCGGGCTCTGAGCCTGTCCCCCACCTTCCGACTGGCTCTGCGTCATTCCGCCGAGCGTCTGCGTCATTCCGCCGAGCGTCTGCGTCATTCCACCGGGCGTCTGCGTCATTTCGCTGGACGTCTGGGCCTGCACGCTGCCAGTCTGAGGTTCCGGCGGTAATGCGGCTGTCCCGGAAGGCGTCACCTTATGAAGCTCGGTGGCTCCCTGGTACTGCTGCTGAATCCGGGCAGGAGCGGGACCGTCGTGGTTCAGGACCCAGGTGTCCTTGCTGCCGCCCCCCTGCGAGGAATTCACGACCAGCGAGCCGCGCCGCAACGCGACCCGTGTCAACCCGCCTGGCACGATCGTGACTTCCTGTCCCACCAGGATGTAGGGCCGCAGGTCGACGTGTGCCGGTTCGAACCTCGCCGCGTCCGGATAGAAGGTGGGATGCCGTGAAAGTCCGATCACTGGCTGGGCAATGTAATTGCGGGGATTCTCGCGCACGTTGTTCAGGAATTCCTCGGTCTCGGCTGTGGTGGCTGCCGGGCCGATCAACATGCCGTAGCCACCCGCTTCTCCCACTGCCTTGATCACCAGTTCGGCTGCGTTCTCCAGGATGTGCGCCAGATGGTCGGGGTTCCATCCCAGGAAGGTGGGCACGTTGTCCAGCAGCGGACGTTCACCCAGGTAGTACTCGATCATACGCGGCACGTAGGCATACACGGCCTTGTCGTCGGCCACACCGGCTCCGATCGCATTGGCGATGGCCACCCGCCCCTGGCGGTAGACCTCCACCAGACCGGGAACGCCCAGCGCCGAATCCCGGCGGAAGGTCAGGGGGTCCAGGAAGTCGTCGTCGATCCGGCGGTAGATCACGTCGACCTGCGTCCGGCCGGACGTCGTCCGCATCCACACGCGGCCGCTGTCGACGAACAGGTCACGGCCCTCGACCAGTTCGACACCCATCTGCTGGGCGAGGTAGGCGTGCTCGAAATAGGCGCTGTTATACATCCCCGGCGTCAGGACGACCACGGTGGCCTCGGGAGCCCGTGGGCTGAGTGAGCTCAGCACGCGCTGCAGCGCCGTGGTGTAGTGATGCACGGTCCGCACGCCCTGGCGTTCGAACATGCCAGGGAAGATGCGGGTCATGGCCTGCCGGTTGGCCAGCAGGTAGCTGACTCCGCTGGGCGAGCGCAGGTTGTCTTCCAGTACCAGATACCGGCCCTGCTCGTCACGGATCAGGTCACTGCCGACGACGTGGGTGTAGATGCCCAGAGGAACCTGAAGACCGTGGACCTCCCGGCGGAAGTTACTGGAAGTGTAGACCAGCTCGGCAGGAATGACGCCGTCTTTCAGGATCTGAGCGTCACTGTAGATGTCCCGCAAAAATGCATTCAGGGCCTGAACCCGCTGGGTCAGACCGGCTTCAAGCGCGGCCCATTCGGAAGCCGGAATGATCCGCGGCACCGGATCGAAGGGAAATGTCCGCTCCACCCCCGCACTGTCACCATAGACGGTGAAGGTGATGCCCTGATTGCGGAATGCCAGATCCATCAGGGCCTGACGGCGCTGAAATTCGGTTGTCCCCAGGCGCCGGAAGTATGACAGTACGCCCTCGTAGTGGGGCCTGACCTGCCCGTGCGGAGTAAACATCTCGTCGAAAAATGCTGTCCCCTGGTCGTACTGCTCCATTGCTGTACCCCCGCGTAAGACCAAGAATATCCCATTCAACGAAGGTCTGGTTTTTTATACGTCCTGATCAGCCACAATAACTGACCGATGATGTCTGCCGTCCCATTTTCGCTGCCCCTATCTGCCTTCGATCGCCTCTTCATCGTCCGGTGATCATTTGGCCTTCCGCGTTGTTATGCAGTGTTTTGGATATAAATACTTTATATGCAGGGTACGGGCAGATTCGGGTGTGGCGAGGCACTGCGTTTGAGAAGGGTGGAGCCATCAGAAAGGTTGCCCACAGACATCACTGCCCTGCTCTGAGAAGATGTGTCATGTCCAGCGCCGAATCCCTGAATCTGATGCATGTCCGGGTGGGCTTCCAGCTCACCTTCGATCTGCCGTATCCCACTCCAATGCTGTTCGTGGTTGAGCCGGGGAACCAGAGCGGCCAGCGGATCGTGCACAAAACAGAACTCCTCGACAGCTCACGTGGTGTGGGACAGTGGAGCCGTTACACCGATTCATTCGGCAATACGGTATGGCGTGTGCTGGGCGTGGGTCAGGTGCTGGAGATCGGGCAGGATGCCATCGTCGAGGTCTCTGCTCACAGCGACCCCCAGTGGCCGGACCTGCCGAAAACGCCCGTCGAAGATCTGCCCGATGAGGTTCTGCAGTTTCTGCTGCCCAGCCGCTACGTCGATTCCGACCTGATCTCCAACGAGGCCTGGGAGCGCTTCGGTCAGATCCAGGGCGGCTGGGCGCAGGTGCAGGCCATCAGCGATCATCTTCATGGGGCGTGCATGTACGGCGCGGCCAGCAATTCAAGTACCACCGCCCAGCAGGCATATATGAGCGGGCGTGCCGTCTGCCGGGATTTTGCCCACATGGGCGTGGCCTTCTGCCGGGCGCTGAACATACCCGCACGCTACGTGTGTGGTTACCTGGGAGACATCGGAGTGCCCGCCACACCGACTCCCATGGACTTCCATGCTTGGTTCGAGGCCTGGATCGACGGTGCCTGGCGGACCTTTGATGCCCGGCACAACAAGCCGCGGACTGGCCGGGTGCTGATCGCTTCTGGTCGTGACGCTGCGGATGTGGCCTTTACCACCAGCTTTGGCCCGGCCCGGCTGACGCGCATGCAGGTGTGGGCAGATCAGGTCGAGCCCGGCACGGCGCTGCCTGACGTGTGGCAGCCGCCCCAGGCAAGATACTGAGCCCCAGCACATGAGCCCCGGCACGGGACCGGGGCTCACGCATACGTACAGCTTCCTCAGCCTGCCGACGTCCCTCCCTGCAGCTGCGCGCGAGCCTGCTCCTGCAGCTGGCGCCACGCCACCTTGCCGGTGGGGCTGCGCGGCAGGCTCTCGACGAACTTGTAATCGCGCGGGACCTTGTAGGTCGCCATCTGCTCGCGGGCCCAGTCCTGGAGTTCCTCGGCCGTGACCTGATGGCCGGCCTTGAGCACAATCAGGGCCTGGGCGCGCTCACCCGTGCGCTCGTCAGGCAGGGCGATCACACAGGCTTCCTGCACCGCCGGGTGGTCGTGCAGCTTGTTTTCCACTTCTGCGGGCCAGACCTTCATGCCCGAGACGTTCACCATGCGCTTGATACGGTCGGTGAAGAAGAAGTAGCCCTCGTCGTCCATGTACCCCAGGTCGCCAGTACGGAAAAAGGCCTTGCCGTCGATGGTGATAAAGGCGTTGGCCGTGTCGTCGGGGCGGTTCCAGTAGCCCTGCATGACCTGTGGCCCGTGAATGATCACTTCACCCACCTGCCCGGCCGGAAGTTCGGTGCCGCTGTCGAGGTCCATGATGCGGGCGTCCACGTTGAACAGCGGAATGCCCATGCACTGCAGCTTCTGTCGGTCCTTGGGGTTGGTGTGCGACTGGGCCATGGTCTCGGTCAGACCGTAGCCCTCGATGTACTTGATCCCGGTCAGGTCCAGAAGCCGCTGTCCGATCGCCTCGGGCAGGCTCGCGCCACCGCCGGTGATGTTGCGGACGCTTTTCAGGTCGGCGGGGTCAAAGGTGGGGGAGGCCATCAGGTCCACGATCATGGTGGGCGTGTTGGTCCACAGCGTGATCTGGTGATCGCGGATCAGCTGCCGCGCAGCGTCCCGGTCCCAGCGCGACATGATGTAGACCGTCCCACCCGCGTTCATCATGGTCAGCAGGCTGTTGACGAAGCCGGTCACATGGAAGAACGGCAGCGCCGCCAGCGAGCGGTCCTCGACATTGCCGTCCACCCACACGCCCGCTCCGAACACGTTGGCCTGTACGCTGCCGTGGGTGTGCATGCAGCCTTTGGGCAGACCGGTGGTTCCGGAGGTATACGGCATGACGCACAGGTCGTCTCTGCTGACGTCGGCCGCAGGCGCGGCGGCGTGCTGCAAGGCGTCTTCCAGGGTCACGTCGCCGGGTTGCAGCGTGGGATTGACATCCAGGCCCTCGGGCAGGGGGATGCGCGCGGTCTCGCGGTCGGTGCCGAGCATGATGTTGGCGGACACGACGTGGCCGAGACCGGCCTGCTTGGCCTTCTCGTAGAGTTCGGCACCCACGATGCCCACCCGGATTCCGGCATCCTGCAGGAAGAAGCCGAATTCACGCGCCTGCAGCATGGGCGCCAGCGGTACGACCACCGCGCCCAGGTGCCACGCCGCGAAGGCGCTGACGGCCCAGGCCGGGCTGTTCTGCATCCAGACGGCCACCCGGTCTCCCTTGCCGACGCCCTGGCTGGCCAGATGACCGGCGAGACGTTCGGCCTGCTCGCGGAGTTCGCGGTACGTGACGCTGCGTCCGTAATGCCACAGCGCCGTCTTGTAGGGGTAACGGTCCGAGGTCACCCGCAGGTTGTGCATCAGGCCGGTCTGCGGCAGCGTCAGGGTGCGGGGCTTGTGGGGGGGCCAGTAACGGGTGGGTGCCGTGGAATCAGTCATGACAGGACCTCCTGAAAAAGAGCTGCAAGGCCGCCTGAGCAGGCGGAAACGAGATTGTGCGTGGTCAGAAGTGTAGCTCACGGCCTGCACAGGTGCGGTGCGGACCGGGGTGCAACACGACGGTTAAGGTTTTCCCGTGCCAGACGCGATTCCTGGCTACGGAGGCAAAAATGCGTACTGGACGGCATTTCTCAGAACTTCTACGCGGAAAGGACGTGCTGGCCGGGCTTGGCTGGTTCCGACCCCCTTCACAGCGGGAAAGGGATATGTCATGCTGCTCACCATGACGAAAAAGTCTGCGAAAGCCCCCGCCAAGAAGCCCGCTGCCAGCGCCAAGGCTGCCCCCAAGAAGGGTGCTGTGGCCGCTGAGAGCAACAAGGTCGCCAAGACCCAGCTCGTGGAACTGGTCGCCGACCGCACCGGCCTGACCAAGAAGCAGAGCGAGGAAGCGGTCAGCACCATGCTGGAGAGCATCGTGGGCGCCCTGCGTGAAGGCAAGAGCGTCGGCATGCCCGGCCTCGGGACCCTGAGCGTCAAGCAGACCGCCGCCCGCACCGGCGTGCGCCCCGGCACCAGCGAGAAGATCCAGATTCCCGCCGGTAAGAAGGTGGCCTTCAAGGTCGCCAGCACCCTCAAGGGCAACCTGTAAGCCCAGGCTTGGCCTGAACCTGTCCCCGCCCAGCAGGGTGGGGACACTTTTTTGTGCTGGAATCAGCGGTGTGCCGACACTCACCGCCAGGACCTCAGCGCCACTTCCAGGTGATGAATCTCGTTGAAGGAATCCAGACTGATCCTGCCGCCTCCGAAAGTAAACCGCGTGACGCTGCCGTTACGGACCCGCCAGTTCAGCGCGAGGGCGGCGCTGTCGGGGGCACCCAGGGCCAGGGCAACGCTCAGGCCGATCACGCCGCCACTGGTAAAGGCCACCACCGTGCTCCCGGGCGGCAGCTTCAGCACGTCACTCATGGCCGCGCGCACACGCGCCCGGAACGCGTCCCAGCCCTCGACCTCCGGGTGGGTGATGGTCCCCGCCTGCCACTCGGCCGCCAGCGCTTCGAGGTACTTCTGGAAAGCGCGGTTGCGTTCTGGTCCTCCCCCCTGCTGCGCCGCAAAGGTCTCGCCAAGCGCGGCGAACTCCGGGTCGCGTGCGGCAAGTACGGGAGCCAGCGTGCGGATCAGCCCGTCACCGTCGTATTCGGCCAGCCGGGCGTCCTCACGGGGCGCCGGCCAGTCGGCCGCACCGGCCAGCTCAGCGGTCCGCCGCTGGCGGACCAGGGGTCCGTGCAGAGCGTGCGTGGGCGTGACCCCCTCAGCGCTGAGGGCTGCGCCCACCGCCCTTGCCTGAGCCTCGCCCAGCGGTGAGAGCCTGTCAGTGTCAGCCTCGAAAGGCGTGGCCTGTCCGTGGCGGACCAGAATCAGCTCACTCATGGGCTTCCACGACGGGCAACGTCTGAATGCGGCTCCAGGCCTCCCGGATCAGCCACTCGGCCTGGGCGGCCAGCGGTGCAAAGCGGGGATCGCTGGTCTGACCGGCGCGGTAGCGCGCGAAGATCTGAAGCACGATGACTGCCAGCTTGAAGTGGCCCAGTACCTCGTACCAGGTGACCGATTCAGGCGTCACGGGCCGGCCACTGCGCTGCGCGTAGCGGGCGATAAACGCCTCACGGCTCAGATAACCCTGGTCCGCGCCAGCGGCACCAATCCGGTTGCTGGCCCCTCCCGGCTGCTCGGGCATGGTCCAGTAGGTCAGGGTCAGGCCCAGGTCCACCAGCGGGTCGCCCACGGTGGTCATCTCCCAGTCCAGCAGTGCCACCACCCGGGAGGAATCAGCCGGATCAAGCATCAGGTTGTCGAGCTTGAAATCGTTATGCACCAGGGTATGGGCGCTTTCAGGCGGCGTGTGGGCCTCCAGCCAGCCGATGACATCCTCGTCGTGCAACTCGGCGGGCGGAGGCAGGTCACCGCTGTGCTGCAGGAGTTCCCGCGCCCGGCGCCAGCGGCCGGCCCAGCCCTGGACCTGCCGGCCGTTAAAGCCTTCGGGGCGCCCGATGGCGCGCAGACCTGCCGCGTCGATATCCACGGCGTGCAGGTCCGCCAGGGTGTCCACCAGCGCCTCCGAGAGCTGCCGGGGAGCGTCGGGGTTCGCGGCGAACGCGGCCGGCAGTGACGAGCGCACCACCTCGCCACGGCGGCGCTCCATCAGGTAGAAAGGGGTCCCCAGCACCTCCGGGTCCTCGATCAGCACTTCCGGGCGCGGAGCGACCGGCAGCACCGGATGAATGCGCTCCAGGAGGTGGTACTCGCGGGCCATGTCATGTGCGCCCCTGGCCACGGGACCCAGCGGCGCGCGGCGCAGCACGTATTCCTGTTCGCCCAGGCGCAGCAGGTAGGTCAGGTTGGAAAAGCCTCCTGGAAACTGCTCGGCGCTCAGGGCCTCCACATCGCCGGCCAGGCGGCCACGCAGGACCTCACGCAGCCGGTCCAGGGGGAGCTCCTCGCCGGGGCGCATGGGCGCGGAGTCGGGGCGGGTCACGGCCGGGCATCCCCGCTGTAGGCCGCGTGGCCTGAGAGCAGCGCCATGGCCTTGGTGCGCAGGTGCCGCATCTTGCTGATCCACTCGTCGTAGTTGTTGGCCTTGTTCTGAAACGACTTCAGGGTGGTCTCGTGGGTGGTGATCAGGAAGCCGTCGGCGCGCAGCACCGCCAGCGTCTTTTCGACCAGTTCGTCGGTGCTGATGGCCGTCTGCTGCAGGATCGGGGCGTTCTGGATCATGGGCGTCCACACGCCTTCCGGGCACAGGCAGGCGACCTTGATGCCACGTTCACCGTAGGTGATGGCCAGCCACTCCGCAAAGGCCAGCGCGGCGTGCTTGGTGACCGCGTAGGGCGCGGAGTGCAGTTCGGTCAGCAGACCGGCGGCCGAGGCGGTGTTCAGCAGGTAGCCGTCCCCACGCTCCAGCATGTGGGGCAGCAGGTGGCGGGCAGCCCAGACGTGGCTCATGAGGTTGACCCGCTGAATCAGGTCCCAGTGACGGTCCTCGGTCTCGGGACCTTCGCCGATGGCGATGCCGGCATTGGAGCAGAACAGGTCGATGCGGCCCTCGGCGGCCAGCACGTTCTCGATCAGGCCCTGCACGCCTGCTTCCTGGCCCACATCAGCCCCCACGAACCGCGCGCCGATTTCCTGCGCCTTCAGTGCGCCCACCTGTTCGTTGCGGTCAGAGGCCACGACCGTGGCTCCCTCGGCCACGAAACGGGTGGCCAGCGCGAGCCCGATGCCCGAGGCCGCGCCGGTCACCACAATCACCTTGTTCTGAAAGTCCATGTCTTACTCCCCCTGGGTGTACTTGTCCGGGAACGCCTCGCGTCCCGCGAGCTGTTCTTGTGTCTGCTGCGCCAGCATGCGCACCCGACCCAGCCAGCGGTCGTGGGTGTTGGCGCGGGACTGGAACGCCTTGAGGGTCATCGGATGGGTGGTAATCAGGAACTGTCCCTGCTGCAGTCCGTCCAGGGCGGCGCGGGCCACCTCCTCGGCACTGATGGCGGCCTCCTGCAGGTGCGGTGCGTTCTCGATCAGGGGAGTCTGCACCCATTCCGGGCACAGCGCCGCCACCTGGATGCCGCGGTCACCGTAGGTGATGGCCAGCCATTCCGCGAACGCCATCGCCTCATGCTTGGTCACGGCGTAGGGCGCCGAATGCACTTCGGTCAGCAGACCAGCCGCCGAAACGGTGTTCAGCAACGTTCCTTCTCCGCGCTCCAGCATGTGGGGCAGCAGATGTCTCGCCGCCCAGACGTGGCTCATGACGTTGACCCGCCAGCTCAGGTCCCACAGCCGGTCGAGCGGCTCCAGACCGTTACCTACCGCGATGCCGGCATTGGAACAGAACACGTCGATGCGGCCCTCGGTGGCCAGGACGTTCTGAATCAGGCCCTGGACGCCTGCTTCCTGGCCCACGTCGGCAGGAACGAACCGTGCACCAATGTCGGCGGCTCTCAGTGCGCCCTGCTCGGCATTCAGGTCAGAGGCGACCACCACCGCACCTTCCTCCGCAAAGCGGGTCGCCAGGGCCAGCCCGATGCCGGACGCCGAACCGGTGACCACCACCACGCGTGCCTGAAATGTCATCTCAGCCTCTCCGCAGGCTCACGCCCTGGCGCCGCAGCTCTTCTTTGGCCACCGTCTCGGTGTGCACGATGTCCGGGCCGTCGGCGAGCCGCAAGGTGCGGGCCTGGGCGTACATCATGGCCAATGGAGTGTCCTGGCTGACCCCGGCGCCGCCGAAGATCTGAATGGCCCGGTCGATAACCTTCAGCGCGACGTTCGGTGCTACCACCTTGATGGCCGCGATCTGACCGCGCGCCTCCTTGTTGCCCACGGTGTCCATCATGTGGGCGGCCTGCAGGGTCAGCAGCCGGGCTTGGTCGATCTCCATACGGCTGTGGGCAATCGCCTCGCGCACGTGCTGGTGCCCGGCCAGGGGTTTGCCGAACGCGACGCGCTGCGAGGACCGCTGGACCATCAGCCCCAGGGCGCGCTCAGCCTGCCCGATCAGACGCATGCAGTGGTGGATGCGCCCGGGCCCCAGGCGGCCCTGGGCGATTTCGAAGCCGCGGCCCTCGCCCAGCAGCATGTTGCTGGCCGGCACACGCACGTTTTCGAAGGTCATCTCGGCATGACCGTGTGGGGCGTCGTCGTAGCCGAAGACCGTCATCATGCGCTCGGTGGTCACGCCCGGAGTGTCCATCGGAACCAGGATCATGGACTGCTGCAGGTGCCGCTCGGCCGACGGGTCGGTCTTGCCCATGAAAATGCTGATGGCACAGCGCGGGTCACCGGCGCCGCTGGTCCACCACTTGCGCCCGTTGATGACGTATTCGTCGCCCTCACGTACGATGCTCGCCTGAATGTTCGTGGCGTCGCTGCTGGCCACTTCCGGCTCGGTCATGGAAAAGGCGCTGCGGATCTCGCCGTTCAGGAGCGGCGCCAGCCACTGCTCTTTCTGCTCGGGCGTGCCGTAGCGGGCCAGAACCTCCATGTTGCCGGTATCAGGCGCGTTGCAGTTGAAAACCTCGGGCGCCCACCAGACCTGGCCCATCACCTCGCACAGCCGGGCATATTCCAGATTTGTCAGGCCCCCGCCATACTTACCTTCCGGGTCGCTGGCCGGGGGCAGGAACAGATTCCACAGTCCCTCGGACTGGGCCCTGGGCTTGAGGTCTTCAATCAGTTGCACATGCGTCCAGCGGTTGCCCTCGTTCACCTGACGGTGGAACTCGGCCTCGTTAGGGTAGATGTGCGCGTCCATGAAGGCCGAGAGGCGCCCGTGCAGGTCACGGACGCGCGGCGAGACGTCAAACATGGTCATAAGGGTTCCTCCTCGGGGGTCAGGGGCCGGAAACCGGCGTGGTTGCCCTCGATACTGATCAGAAAGTCGCGGTATCCGGTGCCCCGCGCACTGCGCAGCACTAGGCCCAGCGCCAGGATGCGGTCAAGCAGCGCTTCAGCCCGGATCAGGAGCGCCGGATCGGGGTCACCGGCCACTTGCTCGGCTAGCGCGGCATCTTCGTCGAACAATGGCCGGTATAGGGCGAATTCAGGACACGGCTCGAAATGTCCATGTACAGCCAGATGGTCGCTGCCGGTAATGATCAGCGTGCCCAGACGCGTGGGTCCGTGCTCCAGCGTGTACACGGTGCCGGGGATCATGCCGGGGTCACAGGTACACCCGGAAAATGCTTTCGGCGGTGCAGGCCGGCCGGGCTTCGCCGTCAATCTCGATGGTATTCAGCACCGTGAGTTGCAGGTACCCGGCGCCGGGCTCGGCCGAGAGCAGGACTGCCCGGTTGCGCAGCCGGGTGCCGGAGCGGACCGGCGTGACGAACCGCACCCGGTTCAACCCATAGTTGACCACCATCCGGGCACCTTCGATGTGCGGTGCGCCGCCCGTATTCATGAATTCGCCGGCTAGCATGGAAAGCGTCAGGAAGCCGTGAGCGATGGTCGTGCCGAAGGGGCCTTCGGCTGCCCTGGCTGGGTCCACATGAATGAACTGGTGGTCTCCGGTGGAAGCAGCGAACGCGTCGATGCGCTCCTGGGACACTTCAACCCACTCCGACAGGGCGACCTCCTGACCGATGTGGTCGGCCAGAGAAGCGGGAGTCAGGGTGGTCATACGGCCGTGATGCCGCCGTCGACAGCGATGTTCTGACCAGTCATATACGCACTGGCGTCACTGGCCAGCAGCAGGGCCAGGCCCTTGAGGTCATGCTCGCCGCCCAGCCGGCGCATGGGCGTGTGCTCCAGGATGGACTGCTCGCCGTAGGCCAGCGTGCCCTTGGTCATCTTGGTGGGAAAGTAGCCGGGGCAGATGCTGTTGACGGTGATGCCCTTGTCGGCCATCTCGGCCGCCAGAGCGCGGGTGAAGTTCACCAGCCCTCCCTTGGACGTGTTGTAGGCCAGCGTCGCCGTCATGCGCGGGTCGTTGCCCTGGAGTCCGGCCACGCTGGCAATATTGATGATCCGCCCCTTGCCACGGGGGAGCATGCTGCGGCGCAGCACCTGCTGGGTCAGCAGAAAGGTTCCGTTCAGGTTGACGTTCATGACCTTCATCCAGGCTTCCATGGGGTGCTCGGCTGTGGGCGCCCCCCAGGTGGCCCCGGCGTTGTTGACCAGGATGTCGATAGGACCGACCTCGGCCAGAATGCGCTCCACAGTGGGCTCGATATTCTGGAAGTCGCCGAGGTCGCCGGCATACACATGGGCCTGGATACCCATGCCCTGCAGGTGCGTGCGGGCCTCATCGAGTTCGTGCTGCTTGCGGGCCGTCAGGACCACAGTGGCGCCGTATTCGCCCAGCGCCTCGGCCATCTGCAGTCCCAGCCCGCGCGATCCGCCGGTAATCAGGGCGACACGGCCAGTCAGGTCGAACAAATTTTTGAGGGTCGAAGGCGGCACGGACGCGGATTCTTGGGGCGGCATAGGAACCTCCATGAGCAGGGGAGTGGGCTGAATTGCGGTGCCCGGCCAGCATACGGAGAAATGTACGTGCGCGTCAATTTTGAACGAACAGGGATATTCCGGCGGAAGAGACGACGTAGTGAAGCTCACACCCAGCAAATGAAGCCGGGGTTAATATGAAGGCGTATGGTGCGTCAGATTCTGCTCATAGATGACAATCCCCAGGACCGGGTTCTGGCGGAGGAGGCCTTTGAGCAGGTCTGCGCCGACTGCCACCTGCTGACCCAGCCCAGTGGCCCTGAGGCACTGGAGTACCTGAAGAACACCACCGTGCTCCCGGATGTGCTGCTGCTGGACGTCAACATGCCTGGCATGAACGGCTTCGAGGTGCTTGCGGCCCTGAAGTCGGATCCCCGGCTGGCCCTGATTCCGGTCGTGATGCTCTCGACCTCACAGTCGCAGGAGGACGTGGCACGCTCCTACACGCTGCATGCCAGTTCCTATCTGGTCAAGGCGCCTTCGTTCGGCGGCTTCCTGGCGCAGATAGAGGCGTTTCTGTCGTACTGGCAGGTCAACCGCGTGGTTGGGACATCAAGCTAGGCCCTGCAGGCGGGAGCTGCCAAATCATGGCACCTGCCCCGACACCGGACCGTTAGGCTGTGGTATGGCCTCACCCGCATTTCGCCGTCCCCTGCTGTTGGGGCACCGCGGCTCTCCCAAAGCGCATCCCGAAAACAGTCTGAGCGGATTTCATGCCGCGCTCGATGCCGGACTCGACGGGGTCGAGCTGGATGTGCGCCGCCTGCTGGACGGCACGCTGGTGGTTCACCACGACGCGGCCCTTCCCGATGGCCGCGCGCTGACGACGCTGGTGCGCAGCCAGCTGCCGTCTGGAATTCCTTCCCTGGCGCAGGCGCTGGCCTGGGCTGCCAATTCGGGTGCTTTTGTCAACGTGGAATTGAAGTTCGAGTCCGCACGACCAGACGACCGGGTCGGCCGGACCCTGGACCTGATCCGAACCTTTGGACTGGCTGGGCAGGTGATTGTCAGCTCCTTCAACCCGTGGTTGCTGCTGGCGGCACGGCGCGAAGCCCCCGAGGTGCCACGGGCGCTGCTGGTTCACCATGGGTACCGGTGGGGGCAGCTGGATCTCATACCGCTGATGATGCGGTGGACCGGCTGTCAGGCGCTGCATCCTGTTCATACCCTGGTGACCCACCAGCTGATGGCGCAGGCCCGTGTCCACGGCTGGCAGGTCAATGCCTGGACCGTGAACAGCGTCACGGAAGTGCACAGGCTCTGCGGCCTGGACGTAGACGGGCTGATCGGAGACCTGCCACATGTCCTTCTGGGAGCCCGCGCGGCGCCGCGAATCGGGGCCTGAGGCGACTTCCAGCCAAGGGCGACGGGGACCCTTACTTCCCACCCCCCTCCCCTGTCAGGTGGTTTCCGGTCCCAGCACCCGGCGCAGATAGGGTGCGGTGCGGCTGACCTCGCTGCGCGCCACTTGGGTGGGTGGGCCTACTGTCACAATCTGGCCACCTTCGTCACCGGCGCCTGGGCCCAGGTCGATGACCCAGTCGCTGCCGACCACCACCTGTAAGTCATGCTCGACGGTGATCACCGTATGGCCGGAGTCTACCAGCCGCCCCAGCTGCCGCAGCAGCCGCTCGACGTCGGCCGGGTGCAGTCCTGTCGTCGGTTCATCGAGCACATAGACCGTGCGGCCCCGGCCCGTGCGCTGCAGTTCAGTGGCCAGCTTGACCCGCTGGGCCTCACCACCCGAGAGTTCCGTGGCCGGTTGTCCCAGGCGCAGATAACCCAGGCCCACCTCGGCCAGAGTGTCCAGGGCACGCCGGACCGGCGGCTCCCCGGCAAAAAACTCACGGGCCGCGTCCACGGTCATGCCCAGGACACCAGCAATGTTCTGCCCTGCATATTCGACCTCCAGGGTCTGGGGGTTGTAGCGGGCGCCATGGCACACCGGGCAGGGCGCATACACGCTGGGCAGGAACAGCAGTTCCACCATGACCCAGCCTTCTCCCTGGCAGTGTTCACAGCGGCCACCCTTGACGTTGAAGGAAAAGCGCCCGGCATTGTAGCGGCGTTTTTTCGCCAGTGGGGCGGACGCAAACAGGCGCCGGACATGGTCGAACAGGCCAGTGTACGTGGCCATGTTGCTGCGGGGCGTACGGCCGATCGGCTTCTGGTCCACCCGCACCAGCCGGCTCACCCGGTCGAGGTCGCCGGCCAGGTGCGCAGGACTGCCCAGGCGTTCTGGTCGAGACTCGGCGTGCTCGTCGTCCTCGGTTTCGGCCGGAAGTTCATGCCCCAGCCGGGCGGCCAGGGTCTCGACCAGCACCTGACTGACCAGGGTGGATTTGCCGGAGCCCGACACGCCGGTCACGCTGGTCAGCACACCCAGCGGGAAGCGCACGTCCAGCGCCTGCAGGTTGTTGCGGGTCACGCCCCGGAGTTCCAGCCACCCGGAAGGCACGCGGGGTGTGCAGGCCCCAGCCCGTTCGTCGCGGAACAGGTAGCGTGCGGTCTGGGAGGCATCCACATCACGGAGTCCTGCTGGCGGACCACTGTAGAGAATCTGCCCGCCGTGCTCTCCGGCCGCCGGCCCGACGTCCACCAGCCAGTCGGCGCGGCGCACCACGTCCAGGTCATGCTCCACGACGAACAGCGAGTTGCCGGCCCGCTTGAGGCCGTCGAGCGCCGAGAGCAAGGCCTCGGTGTCGGCCGGATGCAACCCGGCCGAGGGCTCGTCGAGCACATACACCACACCGAACAGGTGCGAGTAGAGCTGGGTGGCCAGCCGCAGGCGCTGCAGCTCGCCCGGCGACAGGGTGGGCGTGGCGCGCTCCAGCGACAGGTAGCCCAGCCCCAGGTCCAGCAGCACCTCCAGGCGCGCTTCCAGATCCTGGGCCAGACGCTGCCGGGCAATGGCCTGCTCAGGGTGTAATCGGTCGGCAGAGGTGGAAACGCCCTGTGCATGGCTCTGAAGCAGCTGCGATAC
This sequence comes from Deinococcus malanensis, assembly GCF_014647655.1. Taxonomy (NCBI): domain Bacteria; kingdom Thermotogati; phylum Deinococcota; class Deinococci; order Deinococcales; family Deinococcaceae; genus Deinococcus; species Deinococcus malanensis. The sequence continues at coordinate 85,465 of NZ_BMPP01000003.1, read as the reverse complement.
AGCCTTGAGCGGCAGCCGGGAGAACTCGGTAATGTCCATTCCAGCGAAGGTCACCGTCAGGGCCTCGGGGCGCAGACGCTTCCCGTGACAGACCGGGCATTCGGTGCTCAGCATGAACCCCTGGACCCGCTTTCTCATGGCCGCACTTTCGGAGGTGGCGAAGGTGTGCAGGACGTGCCGCCGGGCACTGGAGAAGGTGCCCATGTAACTGGGCTCCAGCTTGCGCTTCAGGGCCCGTTTCGTTTCCTCCGGGGTCAGCCCGGGGTAGACCTGCACCACCGGCTGCTCGTCGGTGAACAGAATCCAGTCGCGCTGCTCCTGCGGCAGCTCGCGCCAGGGGCGGTCCACGTCGTACCCCAGCGTCACCAGGATGTCGCGCTGGTTCTGGCCGCCCCAGGCGGTGGGCCAGGCCGCAATGGCCCGCTCGCGGATGGTCAGCGACGGGTCCGGCACCATGGAGGCTTCCGTCACCTCGTACACCCGGCCCAGGCCGTGGCAATTCGGACATGCCCCTTCCGGGGTGTTGGGCGAGAAGCCCTCGGCGTACACGATCGGCTGCCCGGGGGGGTAGTCACCGGCCCGCGAGTACAGCATGCGCAGCAGGTTGGAAAGGGTGGTGACGCTTCCCACTGAGGAACGAGCAGTCGGCGCGCCGCGCTGCTGCTGCAGGGCCACGGCCGGTGGCAGGCCCTCGATGGCGTCCACGTCCGGAGCGCCGAGCTGATGGAACAGCCGCCGCGCGTACGGAGAGACCGATTCGAGGTACCGCCGCTGCGCCTCGGCGTACAGCGTACCGAACGCCAGTGACGACTTGCCGGAACCCGAAACGCCGGTAAAAACCACCAGGGCGTCGCGTGGGATGTCCACCGAGATGTCCTTGAGGTTGTGCTCGCGCGCGCCACGGACACGCACGAAGCCAACTTCCTGTGGGTCACCGTAGGTCCGGCCAGGGGTCATGCCCCGGAGTATCCGGCCAGAAGCGGGCTTCCAGCCGGCAGTCCGGAGATTTGCTAAAGACCCGCCTCTCTCGGCCCAGGCGGGTTACCGCGCCGCGGCCTGCACGGCCGCAGTGACAGACTGCCTTTTCGCTGGCCAGGGCCTTCCTGCCGACGCCACCCAGCCAGGTGACCCCATCGCGGGTGTGTCGTTGGCGCGCGTCCTGGCAGACAAGACAGGTTAATGCGCGTCTACAAAGGTCAGCACGTCTCGGTTGAACTGCTCGTATTGCTCCAGGGGTGGTAGGTGCCCGGTTCCGGCATAGGTGATGAACTGCGCGCCGGGAATGCTGCGTGCCAGGTGCTCGCCGTTCTCGTAACGGACGAGTGGGTCGGCGTCACCGTGGATCACCAGCGTGGGAAGGTCCAGCCGGCTTAGGTCGCCGGTCACGTCATGCGTGCTGGTGGAGCGGAACTGCCGGGCATATACCTCCGGCGCGAAGGGATGTTCGTCGGCACCGGCCGCAATTCCTGCATGCAGCCGGGGGTTGGCGTCCATCCATCCCGGCGCGGTAATCAGGCGTGTGGAGTGCAAGGCCCGCTCCCCGGCGCTCAGGGAGAAGTCCGGCCGCAACGCCTCACGGCCCGCAGGATTGGGTTTGACATGGGTCTGGCCGCCGGCGGAGGTGGCCACCAGGGTCAGGCTGCGCAGCAGTTCCGGGTGCCTCACCGCGAGGTTCAGGGCCACGAAACCGCCCATGCTCAGGCCCACCACGTGCGCGGGGGCCGCGTCCAGGGCACGGAGCAGTGCAGCTGCGTCGTCTGCCTGGTCTGCCGTGGTGTAGTCGTCCGGGGCCGGGTCGCTGCCTCCAGTGTCGCGGTGGTCCAGACTCAGGGCCCGGTACCGCCTCCCGAAGACCGGAAGCTGTGAGCGCCAGGTCAGCCGGGTACCGCCCAGCCCAGGCAGAAACAGGACCGTGCCCTGCGGATCGGCCGGCGTCTCCTCGCTGTAGGCAATGGTTCGGCCCTGGACCTTCACCGTTTGTGCAGGAGCGAAAGCCGGCATCAGAACCAGGCCTCCTGCATCTCGGTGGTCGTGCGGTCCACGCTGGCCAGCAGGTCGGCGTGGGCGCGCACGCGGGGCAGCTCATGGGTGGCGAAGAAGCGGGCGGCGTGCAGTTTGCCCCGGTAGAAGTCGGCGTCGTCGCCACGGGCAGTGGGCAGGGCCCGGGCCGCCGCAGCCGCCTGACGAAGCCACATCCAGCCGACCACGGTATGGCCCAGCATCTCCAGCGCACTGTTGGCGTTGGCCAGATACAGGTCCGGACCAATACGCCCGGACTGCGACAGCAGCGCCTGCAGAGCCTGAGTGCACTGACTGACCGCCGTAGAGAGCGCCGTGCGGATCTCGCCCAGGCCTTCGAGGGCCTCTGAGGCACGCAGATCCGCCTGCATGCGTGAGAGCAGCACCTGCAGGCCGCGCCCACCGGCCTGGGTGACCTTGCGGCCCAGCAGGTCGTTGCCCTGAATGCCCTCAGTGCCCTCGTGGATGGGATTGAGGCGGTTGTCGCGGTAGTACATCTCGACCGGGAAGTCGCGCGTGTAGCCCGCGCCGCCCATCACCTGAATAGCGTCGCTGAGCGCGTCCTGGCTGTATCTGCTGGGCCAGGACTTCACCAGCGGGGTCAGCAGGTCCAGCAGCAGGTGGGTGTCCTCCCGCGCGTCTTCCGGGCCGGTCTGCAGGTCGTCCACAAGGCTGGAGGCGTAGAGGCCCAGGGCCAGCCCACCTTCCACGATGGCCTTCTGCCGCAGCAGCAGCCGGCGGACGTCCGCGTGGGCGATGATCGGAACGGTCGGGCTCTGGGGGTCCTTCTGGCTGGCCGGCCGGCCCTGAAAGCGCTCGCGGGCGTACTCCAGGCTGGCCATATAACCGGCGTAGCCGAGCATGACGGCGCCCATCCCAACTCCGATGCGCGCTTCGTTCATCATGTAGAACATCTGCGCCAGGCCCCGGCCCGGCTCGCCGACGAGTTCGCCGATGGTCTCGCCGCCCTCGCCGAAGTTGAGCAGGGTGTTGGTCGTGCCGCGGTAACCCATTTTGTGGTTCAGGCCCGCCAGCACCACGTGGTTGGTCTCGCCGGGAGTGCCGTCCTCCTGAATGCGGTAGCGGGGCACCAGAAACAGGCTGATGCCCCTGACACCTGCGGGCGCCCCCTGAATACGCGCCAGCACGAGATGGATGATGTTCTCACTGAGTTCGTGCTCGCCGCCAGAGATCCACATCTTGGTGCCGGTGATGCTGTATGTTCCGTCGCCCCGGGGCGCGGCAGTGGTGGTGATATCGGCCAGACCGGACCCGGCGTGCGGCTCGGACAGGGCCATGGTGCCGAACCAGCGGCCCTCGAGCAGCGGCAGCATGTAGCGCTGCTGCTGCTCGGGCGAGGCGAACACCCGCTGCAGATTGGCGTTGCCGATGGTCAGGAACGCGTAGCCGCTGGTTCCGATGTTGGCCGCCTTGAAGTGGGCCTGCACGGCCTGCATGACCACGCGGGGCAGTTGCAGGCCGCCCAGTTCCTCGTCGTGGTGGGCGCTGAAGAACCCGGCGTCCCGGAAGGCCGCCAGAGCCTGGGCCACGCCGGGGACGAGCCTGACCTTGCCGTCCACCACGTGCGGCTCGTTCAGGTCGGCCTCGCGGGCATGCGGGGCAAAGTGGCGTTCTGCGACCGTGTAGGCGAGGTTCAGAATGTCCTCGTAGATCTCGCGGCTGTGCTCCGCGAAGCGGGGACGCTGGGGCAGGGCGGCGCTGTCCAGCACCTCGAACAGCTGAAAACTCAGGTCTCGTTTGCTCAGGAAGGGGGCCATGTCGCAGTTCTCCTGGGGGAAAGAGGGAGGGGCAGGCACGCGAGTGTCCGCGCACGTCTACTTTGAACGTAAGCGTTACTATAGGCCATTCCCCTGCCGGCCCTGCCCCCCGTGCCCCGTTCAAGGAGACCCCCATGCGCGCCGTGATCTGCCAGAACTTCGACCAGCCCGAGACCCTGACTGTCCAGACCCTTCCCGATCCCCAGCCCGGACCCGGCGAGGTGGTGATCGCTGTGGAGGCGGCTGGCGTGAACTACCCAGACGCCCTGATGGTGATGGGCCAGTATCAGGTTCGCCCTCCCCTGCCCTTCACGCCGGGAGCCGAGGCCGCAGGGCGCATCAGTGCCGTGGGAGAGGGCGTCACCGGACTGCAGGTTGGTCAGCGGGTCGCGGCTTTTACGGGTACCGGCGCTTTTGCCAGTCACCTCAAGGCGGATGCCCGCGCTGTGCTGCCACTGCCAGACGCACTGCCACTGGACGTGGCCGCCACGCTGCCGCTGGCCTACGGCACCAGCCTGCATGCTCTGATCCAGCGCGGCGCCCTGCAGGCCGGCGAGACCCTGCTGGTGCTGGGGGCTGCGGGGGGCGTGGGTCTGGCCGCCGTCATGATCGGCAAAGCGCTGGGCGCGCGGGTGATCGCTGGCGTGTCCAGCCCTGAAAAAGGCGAGGTCGCACGGCAGCATGGCGCCGACGAGGTCATCGAGTACGGCACCGAGGACCTGCGCGAACGCCTCAAGACGCTGACCGGCGGCCATGGTCCGGACGTGATCTTCGACCCGGTGGGGGACCGCTATGCCGAAGCCGCCTTCCGGTCCATCGCCTGGGGTGGCCGCTACCTGGTGATCGGCTTCGCTGGTGGGGAGATTCCGCGCCTTTCGCTGAACCTGCCGCTGCTGAAAGGTGCGAGCATCGTAGGCGTGTTCTGGGGAGAATTCGCGCGGCGTGATCCTCAAACCAACGCCCGAAATCTTGCCCGTCTTTCGGCCTGGATCGCCCAGGGCGAGGTTCACCCGCTCGTCAGTGAGCGCTATGAGCTGGAGCGCACCGGCGAAGCGCTGCGTGCACTGCTGGACCGCCGCGTGACCGGGAAGGTCGTGCTCACGCCGTGACGCCCGGGGCCGAGCAACCCTCCCCAGCGGCAGTCACGTACTACACCACCGCCGAACTGGCCCGGGCCGCAGGAGTCACGCGCCGCACCGTCATGCACTACGCCGAACTGCAACTGCTCACGCCGGATCAGGTCACGGCCTCTGGCCGGTCGCTGTACGCCCCCTATTCCCTGCGCCTGCTGCGCGACCTGATCGATCTGCGCGCCCTGGGCCTGCCGCTGGAGGAGGCGCGCGACATGGTAATTCTGCGCCGGGCCACCCACAATGTCGACGGCACCTACCGGCGCGACTGGCGGCGCGAGGACATTCCCCTGGACGACGCCCGGCTGCGCGCTCTGCATGCCCGCCTCCGGCTGCTGCACGACGCCTATGACCGGCAGGCCGAGAATCTGGCCCGCTTCGACCGATGGCTGACCAAACGCTTTACCGGCGGAGACGTGCCGGCCATCAGCCCCGACGAGGCTGTGCCGGACGCACTCCGAGACTGATCCACGCGTCCCTGCGACCCTCTCAGCCAGATGGAAGGCGTGCGATCTGCCCGCAGGGAGATCGGCTCCGGGGTGGCGGGCACCTTTCCTTCATGACGGGCCGCCTCGCGTTCTCCTGGCAACGCTGCCCGCCGGCTGGAACGTGACTGATTTTTCAGTACCGGCACGTTCCGCCTACGTCCGGGCAATGAGCTTTTTTCCAAGCAGCTGAATCAGCACCAGCAAGACGGCGGAGGTCACCAGCAGTCCAAATGCCAGCTGTCCGGCCCTCTCATATTCGAGGGCCTGGACCAGATCGAACAGGTAGATGGCAGCCGTCCGGGTCTCGCCGGGAATATTGCCGCCCACCAGCAGCACGACCCCAAACTCCCCCAGGGTGTGCGCGAAACTCATGGCTGTGCCGGTCACCACTCCCGACAGCGTCAGAGGAATCACCACGAAGCGCAGCCGCTGCCAGCGGTCCAGCGCCAGAGCCCGGGCAGCGTCCTCATATTTGCGGTCCAGTCCCTCAAGCGCACTGATGTATGGCCCAACTGCGAAAGGCAGGCTGTACAGCACCGACCCGATCAGCAGCCCTGGATAACTGAAAGCCAGCTGCACACCGGTCAGGTCGGTCACCACGCCCTCGCGGCCCAGGCTGACCAGCAGGTAGTACCCCAGTACGGTTGGCGGCAGAACCAGTGGCAGGTTGATCATGGCCCGAAGGACGGTGGACCACCATCCCACCCTCCGGGACAGCCACAGTGCCAGCGGGTAGCCTGTGACAAGCAGCAATACGCTTGTCACGGTCGCGAGGTTGAAGGTCAGCAGCAGGGCTTCACGCAGGGGCGCTTCCAACTACTGCTCCCGCGGCAGGACAAAGCCGTAGCGTTTGAAAACTGCCCTGGCTTGCGGACTCAGGATAAAGCTCCAGAAACGCCGCGTGTTTTCCCCGTTTTTGATGATCACCATCTGCTGCTGCAGGCGCTGGTGCGAGCCCAGGGGAGCCAGCCAATAGTGCCCCCTCAGCGCCGCGAAGCTGGGCGCTTTCACCAGACTGTACGCAAGAATGCCCGCATCGGCAGCCGTGGACGCGAACTGCGCGGCCTGCGCAATATTTTCGGCCAGCACAAATTTTCCCTTCAGCGTAGGCTCCAGCTTGTAGGTCCTGAGCAGTGACAGGGCCGCCTGACCGTACGGAGCGTGGGCCGGGTTGGCGATGGCAATTTTGCGGACCCGGGGATCATTCAGTGCGGCCGGGCCCAGCCGGGCCACGTCAACGGAACTGCCCCTGGGGACCCAGATCACCAGACGGCCGATGGCGTAATCCCGGCGGGTTCCCCGCACGGTCAGGCCAGCGTCCTCCAGCTTCCTGGCATAGCTGCTGTCCGCACTCAGGAACATGGTGAACGGCGCACCGTTCTGTATCTGGGCCGCAAAGTTGCCGCTGCTGCCATACGAGATCTGGACCGGATCTGCCCTGGGATACGCCTCGCGGTAGCGGGCCACCAGGTCATCCAGCGCGAACTTCAGGTCGGATGCGGCAGCAATCTGAGCCGTTTCAGCCCGGACCCCACCGAAGGTCAGGGCGAGCAGGGCGGCGATCAGAACAGGCTTGAACATAACTCTCCTCGGTAGACATTCTGCCCCAGCGCACAGAATCAGAACTTCGCAGCCGCATCAGACCGTGCTCAAATCTGACACGGCAAGCGCTAATGGGTGCCCGGCTCTGAACGTGGCCCCTGATCCTTGGCGCCCCAGGATGGCTCTCCCATGACGCTCAGCAGTCTGGGTGCCTGTGAGCAAGTCTGAACCGCAGCTTCGTGGAAGGGCTGGCCACCTTGGTGTGCTGGGGAAACGACGGGATCTACAGGCTCTCCCATTCTGGTCTGGAGCCGGCACAGACCCGAGCAGAGCGCCCGCACGTAGGATCAGTCCACGGCGGCCGCGACGCTGCGGCCCGCCACCCGGCCGCTGAACAGGCAACCGCCCAGGAAGGTGCCCTCCAGCGCGCGGTAGCCGTGCTGGCCACCGCCTCCGAATCCTGAGACCTCGCCTGCGGCATAGAGACCCGGCATCGGCTCGCCGCCCTCGCGCAGAACCCGGCCCTGAAGGTCCGTTTCGAGCCCGCCCAGAGACTTGCGGGTCAGCACGTTGAGTCTCACGGCGATCAGGGGTCCGTCCGCAGGGTCGAGCAGCGGCGCGGGCCTGGCCACCCGGATCAGCCGCTCACTGAGGATTGCCCGGGCGCCACGCATAATCGCAAGCTGTGGGTCCTTGCCGGCCACGTTCCGGACCTGCAGGTCACGGGCGAGCACTTCACGTTCCACGGTTGCAAAGTCCACCTGGCTATCCCCGGCCAGCTCGTTCATGCCCCGGACCAGTTCTCGCAGGCTGTCCCGCACCACGAAATCCGCACCCTGATCCATAAATGCCTGAACCGGAACCTGTACCTGCCTGCCTGCCCGTTTCAGGGTCTGACGAACACTACGGCCGGTCAGATCCGGATTCTGTTCGGACCCTGACAGCGCGAACTCCTTTTTGATGATGGCGCGGTTGAGCACAAACCAGGTGTGTGTATATCCATGCCGTGTGATATGCGCCAGGGTGTCAAGGGAACTTGCGCCCGGGATGTGGGGAAACGGCAGGCGCCGCCCGCCCGGGTCGAGCCACAGGCTGCTCGGGCCAGGCAGGATCCGGATGCCGTGCTGCGGCCAGACCGGGTTCCAGTTGCGCAGGCCTTCGGTGTAGTGCCACATGCGGTCAGGATTGATCAGGTGGCCGCCTGCGTCCTTGACTACCTGCTGCAAGGCGCCGTCAACATGCTGCGCCACTCCCGAAACCATAAATGCCGGGGCCGGACCCATCCGGTCCTGTGGCCAGTAACGGCGAACCAGACCATGATTTCCCCCGATGCCGCCGGACGCCACGAGGACCGCCTGGGCATGCAGGTCGAAGTCTCCCACCACCACCCGGGAACTGCTTTCGCCACGCGCAACGTGCGACGGTTCGAGGATATCTCCAAGCACGCCGTGCACCGTTCCATTCGTGATACTCAGCCCACGCACGCGGTGCCGGAAGCCAAACCGGATGCGCCCGGTTGCTGCATGCTTGCGTACCCGCCGTTCAAAGGGCTCCTGGACTCCGGGTCCGGTGCCCCAGGTGATATGAAACCGGGGCACGCTGTTGCCGGGACCACTGGCCCCGGCCGCACCGCGCTCGGCCCAGCCAACCGCCGGGAACCAGCGCATCCCCATGGCGTGCAGCCACGCCCGCTTCTCACCGGAGGCAAAATCGATGTAAGCCTGTGCCCATTGCCGGGGCCAGTGGTCCTCGGGCCGGTCAAAGGCAGCGGTGGCCATCCAATCGCTGCTGGCGAGTTCACGCGAGTCGCGGATGCCCAGACGGCGCTGCTCCGGCGAGTTCACGAAAAAAAGGCCACCCAGCGACCAGTAGGCCTGTCCACCCAGATGCTGTTCGCCCTCCTGATCGAGAATCAGGACCGATTTTCCGGCGTCGGCCAGCTCGGCCGCAGCGACCAGACCGGCCAGTCCAGCGCCCACGACGATGACGTCAGCGTGTTGTGTCTGCATAGGTTCCCCCGGGACGCACAGCTTTTGATTGACAGCAGATGGTGCCTCCTGACTCTACCGGGTGGGCTCGCTGTAAAGGTCAGAAATGGAAGCGCCGCTGCATCCGGCTGCTCCCTTTTTCCGTATTCGACCTCCAGAGGAATAACTGCAAACGACGTTCTGAGGATGCCAACGACGTCCTCTTGCATAAACATGCATGTCAGGTCAGAATAGACCCAGTATAAATTCTGAATAACCATGAAGCTTTGCACATTCTTCAGAGCGCGCACGTCAATTCTGTTTTTCTGTCTCGTCATACGGGACGAAATTGCCGAAAACCTGGTGGAAGAGGAGTAGCCTCCAGCTATGCCCACAATTCAAAGAGGGCCTGACAGCGAGTCAGGTCCCAGCGCAGTGCAGGTGCTGATGGTCCGGCGTCACCTGTCCCTGCTAGGCGAACCGGACCATGAACTCCTTGAGGCGTTGGCAGACCAGGTGACCGACGCTGGTCTGATGCGTGACGTCACCCGCGCCAAAGTGGGGCTCGATCCCGAATGGCCCGACGTTCCGGTGCTCGCCTCACGGCATGGGGTTCCCCTGGCCCGGGCCATCGCCGCCGGTCGGGAAGGGTTGCGAAGGCTCTACCGGGCGCTGCTGTGCTCAGGGCAGGAAGGAGCTGGACCAGGAGTCCCCGAGGCGTCTTCCAGGCCTTCTGAGGACACCCCTCCCCGACAATCAGGTCCCTGAGCCATTGGCACGTCCAGTGGCGCCGTTGACTTTCGCTGGGCACCCTTCTGCCTTTACTGGAACCACTCAGTCCAGTTTCCGCCAGAGGGACTCCAGGTCAGCCTTCAGACGGTGGTCACGAGGCAATAGGATTTGGCGTGACGCGCCGGGTGGTCACACGCCGTCTGTCCACATCTGCAAGGGCGGGTAGCGAGGATGCATTATGCTGAGCTTCCAAAACATGTCTGGCACGGATGTCCAGGGCCGTTTTGTCTCTGATCTATGACCTCTTCTTATGCCCTGACCCCTCCCCTGGTCCAGCTGCTGGACGCCACCGCCGACGCGGTCTTCACCCTGGACGCAGCCGGCTTTTTCAGCTATGCCAACCGCAACGCGGCCGCCATGGTGAATCTGACACCAGCTGAAATCGTGGGCAGGCACCTGGAGCAGGATTTCCCGGACGCCTTCAGCCGGCGGTGGCCAGCCGAAAGCCGCGCGGCCATCGCTGAGCAGCGCCCGGTCGAATACGACGCCTTCAGCCCGTCACTGGGTACCTGGGTCCGGGTGCATATCGTGCCGACTCCAGAAGGGCTGGCCGTGCAGCTGCGTGACGTGACCTTCGTCAAACGCACGGAGGTTCTGCAGCAGCTGACCGCAGAGCTTAACCGGGTCTCGACCCCGGGGCAAGTGGGCCGTGTGCTGCTGGAACAGGCAGTGTCGTCTGCCGGCGCCTATATGGGTGCGCTGGTCGTGCCCAGCGCCGACGGTGCTTTTCTCGAGCTGCAGGACGATGTCGGCTATACGCCGGAACTGCGCGAGCGCTTCGCCCGGTTTTCGCTGGACCTCGACATCCCGCCCTGCGGCGCCGTCCGGCAGGGCCGCGCCGTCTTTGTCAGCGGCACCGAGTTCGACGAGCAGTATCCCGGATCAGTCGCTGTGCGGGCCGACCGGACACGCAGCCTCGCCGCGCTGCCGCTTTTCATTGAAGGAAAGCTCTGGGGGGTCCTGGCCCTCAGCTTCGAGGAGGCGCGCCGATTCCGCCCCGCAGAGCAGGAATTCCTGCTGAGTCTGGTGGAGCAGTGCTCTCAGGCGGTCGGGCGGACCCAGGCGGAAGAAGGCTGGCGCGTGAGCCAGACACAGCTGAGGGTGATGCTGGAAGCCGCCGGGATCGGTTACTGGGAGCTGGATTCACAGACCCAGATGGTCTGGCGCTCGGTCCGGCACGATACGATTTTCGGCTACCCGGACGGACACCCGGATTGGACCTACACCTGCTTCCTGGAGCATGTGCTGCCCGACGACCGGAAACGGGTGGACCAGACCTATCAGTCGGCGCTGGCCCTCGGACAGCCCTGGGACTTCGAGTGTCGTGTGCGCCGCGCAGACGGCGAGGTCCGCTGGATCTGGGGCCACGGCCTTGCGCTGGGTGACCACGACCTGAAGCGGGGGCACATGCTGGGGTTGGTGCAGGACATCACCGGCCGTAAGCAGGTCGAAGAACAGCTGCGCACCCAGGCCGATACCCTGGCCGCCCTCAACCGGATCGGACAGGCCCTGTCTGCCGAACTGGAGTTGGGCGCCCTGGTACAGGCTGTGACCGATGCCGGGGTGGAACTGACCGGCGCGCAATTCGGGGCGTTTTTCTACAACACCACTGACCGGAATCAGGAGACCCACACGCTGTATGCGTTGTCCGGTGCTCCGCGGGAAGCCTTCGCGGGATATCCGCTGCCGCGCACCACCGCCATCTTCGGCCCGACTTTCCGGGGTGAGGGCGTGATCCGCGTCGACGACATTACCCAGGACGCCCGGTACGGTCAGAATGCCCCATACCATGGCATGCCGGCCGGTCATCTGCCGGTGCGCAGTTACCTTGCGGTTCCGGTCGTCGCGCGGACCGGTGAAGTGCTGGGTGGCTTGTTTTTCGGCCACGGCACGCCAGGGATCTTTACCGAACGCGCCGAACGGGTCTCCCTGGGGCTGGCTGCGCAGACGGCCGTGGCGCTCGACAACGCCCGCCTGTACCAGCAGCTCCAGAACAGTCACAGCGACCTTGAGGCGCGGGTGGAAGAGCGCACTGAGCAGCTCCGGGCACAGGCCGCCGAGTTGCAGCGCAGCAATCAGGAACTGGAGCAGTTCGCCTACATCGCTTCGCATGACCTGCAGGCCCCGATCCGGGCGGTCACCAGCTTTGCGGGACTGCTTGAAAGCAGGTACAGCGCACAGCTTGACGAGCGCGGTCAGAAATACCTGACCCAGATCGTGTCCAGCGGCCTGCATATGAAACGTCTGGTGGACGACCTGCTGGCCTTTTCCCGGATTCATACCACGCAGCACAGCCTGGAACCGACCGACACCCAGGCGGTCTTCGGGGAGGTGGCCGCGAGGCTGGCGCAGGATGAAAGCCTGACGACCCCACAGATGACGTTCGATCCGCTGCCTGTGGTGCTGGCCGACTCCCGCCAGTTTGATCAGCTGCTGCAGAACCTGATGACCAACGCGCTGAAATACCGTCGTGAAGGGGTGATCCCCAGTGTTCACGTATCTGCGGTGCGCGACGGCGACCTGTGGCGCTTCGCCGTTCGGGACAACGGAATAGGTATTGCGCCGGAGTACTTTGGCCGCATCTTCGAGATTTTTCAGCGACTGCATGGGCAGGAGCAGTACAAGGGGACCGGCATCGGTCTGGCCGTCTGCAAGAAGATCGTCGAGCGGCATGGTGGCCAGATCTGGCTGGAATCGACGGTCGGGCAGGGCACCACGTTCTTCTTTACCCTGCGCGCGGCGTGAACGTGAGCCTGGAGAACGCCAGGGCAGTGGTTCTACCTGCACCTGGTCACCCGGTATGCCCGGTCGCCGTTCAATATTGCCGAGAAATCCCCTTTGACGCCGCCGAACGTTCATCCGTCTGCCTGGGGTCGGCGTTACGGTAAACGTATGTCCGCGCCTGTGCACATCCGGGTTCGCCGCGTCACCGATTCCTCCGACCCGGCGCTGGCGGCGTTCGGTCAAATCCAGGAACGGAGCTACTACGCCCCAGACATGCTGATTCCTCCAGCTGCGTTTCCACATATGGTGGCGGCCGGCCGGAGGGGGGAGCGCCGGGACCGCATCCTGGTGGCCGAGGACGGGCACGGGCGGGTGCTGGGGGGTACGGTGTACCACCTGCTGCCCGAGGCGGCCTTCAGTTCCTTCCTGGCCGTTTCCCCTGAGTGGAGGGGCCAGGGTGTCAGCCGGGCCCTGCATGCTGTCCGGCTTCACGAGGTCCGCGACTCAGGCCTGGGTGGGCTGTTTGCCGACAGCGTCTTTGCCGGCCGGCAGCCGGCAGAGGACCGCGAAGCCGAGGCACGGACCGGCACTGACGCGGTGATCCGTCGGCGGGCGCTGCATGCTCTGGGTTACCGAACTGTGGATGTGCCGTACTGGCAACCTGTCGGCGGCCCGGACGGCGGTCCCCTGGCCGATCTGGACCTCCTGTATCAACCGCTGGACGGCGCCGGAACAGTGCAGACCGCGCTGGCGGCCTCCACCCTGCGCCATTACTGGAGCACATGGCTGGGAGCGTCCCGGGCCCGTCAGGAAGCCGAGGCTCTGGCCGAACGTGCCGGAACCTATACACTACGCCTGCTTCCTGCCGTCGAAACTCCAGGTTACTGGCAAGTACCGGACACACAGCGCCACCTGCGCTGAAGCCTGGTTTCTGCAAACCTTCTCAGGGAACTGGACCTCATCGCGTCTGGACCAGAAGGGAAAAGCACACAGTCCAGGAACGTGCCCGGTCCTGATGCCCGGGCGGAGGGCCCCAGGCCAAGATCAAGCGGCCCTTGTGAAATCTGTCGGAGTGGCACACCGAAGACTTTTAGCCTGAGCGTGCCGGCACCGGGTTGGGAGGACTTCTCATTCACTCTTGAAAACAGGAGTCCAGATGAAGCCGATGTTGTCCCGTTACACGCTGATGGCACGGGTCTGAGTCAGTTGGACAAAGACAGAGGCAGGGTCCTGACCGGCCCTGCTTTTTTCTGGTGGGCGGCGCAGACGGTCAGGAGTGGCAGCGATGATCCCTGCCATGATCGTTCTCCCAGCACCGCCGGACCGGCGGTAGTTGATCTGGTGATTGCCCGGTCAGCCTTCGAGGTGAGCCGCCTTGGCGTCAACTGCGATTGACCGGCACCGAGCTGGTTCATGGCCATCCAGGTACCGGGAAACAGCGGTACCACGGTGAGCCGGACGCGCCGCATTGCCTGTGGGGCTGTGCACCAGTCAACACTCTTGTGGCCTCGCTCTCAGAACTGGGTGCTGCTGGCAGGCTGCGCCCTGCCGAACAGATGCCCCTGGCCCAGATCACAGCCCAGCTGCCGGAGCACACGCAGCTCGTCCGTCGTTTCGATGCCTTCGGCGATGGCCTCCAGGTTCAGGCTGCGTGCGAGGCCAAGAATGGCCTGAACGACGGGATACGTGGGCGACGTCTCACTCAGACCCGATACGAATGACCGGTCAATCTTCAGGATGTTGATGGGCAGCCGCGGCAGGTAGCTGAGGCTTGAATAGCCGGTTCCAAAATCGTCGACTGAGATCCACACGCCCAGGTCGCGGAGCTGGCGCATTCGCCACACCGATTCTTCTACCTGCCGCATCACGACCCGTTCGGTCAGTTCCAGCTCAAGCTGTTCTGCGGGGAACCCGGTCTCCTGCAGGCACCGGGCCACCGTCTCGACGAAGTTTTTGCGTTCAAACTGCAGGGCGGAGACATTAACCGCAACCCGGAGCCGCGGATGCCCCTGGGATTGCCAGACGACGCCCTGCCGGCACGCCTCCCCAAGCACCCAGGTTCCGATGGACTCGATCAGGCCGGTTTCCTCGGCCATCGGAATAAAGCGCTCCGGCGAAACCGGGCCGAGCTCGTGGTGATGCCACCGGACGAGGGCCTCGACGCCGGTCTGGAGACCGTCACTCAGCCGGACCTGTGGCTGATAGTGCAGCTCGAAACTGTTGTGCTCGGCCGCCTGCCGCAGAAACGAGGAAAGCTGGAAGCGCTCGTAGGCCCGCCGGTTCATCTCGCTGCGAAAGACAGCAAAGTTCGTTTTGCGGGTTTTGGCATGGTACATCGCCAGGTCAGCGCTTCGGTGCAGCGTCTCGGGGTCGCCGCCTCCTTCCGGAGTCAGCGTGATGCCGATCGAAGCACTGACCCGGATTTCCCGGTCAAGCACCTGAAACGGATGCGAAAGTGCCTCCGTGATGCGCCGGGCCACCTCCAGGGCGTCTGCTTCCGCCGCAAACGGGAGAATCATGGTGAATTCGTCGCCGCTGATGCGCGCCACGGTGTCGCCGTGCTGAACACACTGCCTAAGGCGCCGGGCAATTTCCTGCAGGACCTGGTCACCCGCCTCGTGCCCAAGGCTGTCATTCACGCTTTTGAAGTTATCGACGTCGATAAACAGCACGCCGAGCTCGCCTTCGACGTGCCGCGCCGCATCCAGAGCCCGGTGAAGGGCCTCTTCGAACAGCTGCCGGTTGGCCAGCCCGGTCAGCGTGTCGTGCTGCGCCTGGTACCTGAGCTGCTCGGCCAGATGATGATGTTCGATGGCGACCGCCGCGAGGTGGCGCGCCTTGTCCAGTGCCCGCAGGACTTCCTGAGCAAAGGTCCCGGGAGCCTTCGCAAACAGGGTGATGGCTCCCAGCACCGTCTGGCGCCCGTCCTTGATCGGAAGTGACACGCAGGCACGCAGTTCATACGGCGCCAGGACGACACGCCACCCGGTAGACGACGGGTCAGTAGCGAAGTCCTCCACGGTCACGGGGTCTCCGCCCAGCACTGCGGACCCACAGAATCCCTCCTGTTCGGCGACACCGTTCAGGGCCAGACGCAGTTCGGCCTTCAGGCTGGGCGCGGCATAGACTGACAATCTGCCGCGGTGCCGCAGCAGCACCGCGCACACATGCTCCGGTGCCTGGGCTTCGACCATCAGCGCAACCTGATGAAGGATGTCCGGTAAAGGTCTGCCCTGCACTGTCATCTCCAGGATGGCGTTGCGGTCCTGCTGAGCCTGTTCCTCGGCCTTTGTGGCGGAGATATTCTGCATCAGCACCGTGAGACCGCCGGAGTGGGCATAGATTTTGAGCCTCAGCCACACGTTCAACGGGGCGTAGTGCGTTTCGAATTCTCCCTTGCCTTGCGACTCGATGGCCGCCCTGGCCAGCTGATGAAACTCACTGTCCATAGCGTCTGGAAACAGATCCCAGATAACGTGCCCGATCAGCTCCGCAGCCGGCCGCTGGACCAGCCGCTCTGCCGACGGATTGAGGTAGGTCAGCCGCCACTCGGTGTCTATGGCAAAGAATGCTTCCTCGATCCTGGAAAGAATGGAGGTCATGTGCGTGGCCTTGCGTGTGGCCTGCTGCTGCGCCTCCCGCAGATCGGTCAGGTCCCGCGCTGTCAGCAGAATCTGTGCCGGTACTCCGTCAGTGTTCCGCAGGGGGGTCATGACGATGTCCCAGAAGAGGCTGACACCCTGTGAGGTCAGGCTGGTGGCCTGGACGTGTGCCTTCTCTCCTTGCCGGACGCGCTCCATGGCCCGATCTATCTCAGGCCGGGAGTCGTGGGACCAGAGGCCTGACCCTGTCACGGCGTCAAACGGCCGGTCCCCCGCGGCCGCCAGCATCTGACAGCCACGGTCATTCACCCACAGCACTTCTCCGTCAAGGCTCAGCACCTGAATGCAGTCCGGGCTGTTGGTCAGAAGGCCCTGGGTGAACTCCACTTGGTCACGCAGGTGGTCCTCCGCCTGCTTGCAGTTGCTGATGTCCTCGTGGATGATCACAGCGCGGCGTTCCTCGCCGAAGGCCGTGACCCGCATCTGGAACCATCGGCGCTCCTCAGGCGCATGACAGGGGTACACATGCGTGTACACACGGCGGTGCCCCTGCATAACACTCCGGATGCCCTGTGCCACAGCCTGCGCTTCGGGCAGCATGCTGGCGTCGCAGATCTCCAGGTAGTTCACGCCCACCGCAGCATTGGGCATCCTCAGTCCATTCGCCTCGCCAAAGCTGGTCCAGGCGGCATTGACATCCAGGATGACGCCGTCCTGGTCAAGGATCGCCAGAGTGGAGGGTAGAGCCTCAAAGGCCTCCTGGTACACCGTATTCGCACGACTCAGAGCCATAGTGGTTCCTCCCGTGTTCCGATCCCGACCAGGACGGGCACACGGCGCCCCCTGGAGTTTCAGGGTGATGGGTTCAGAATAATCATCCTGCTGGCTGGTGTGCGGCAGCAGGTCTGACTCTGCCCACAGTACGAGCCGTGACCTCCCTGGCTGGGCGCGAACGGGTAGGCGTGCTCAGATGCTTTTTTATTGAAATGGCCTGGACCATGGGAGGAGGTGGTCACCTCAGGGGCGATAAGAACAGCTGCATCCGAATCTGAGACATCGGCGGCTCCTGGACCTGCAGGGCTCGTTTGAGAGCAACCGTTGTGCAGAACGGTCCGGAACCGGGGCGGTCACATGACTGGACCTCATCTGCACGTTTCGTGGTGACGAAACTGACCGATGCGTGGACAGGAATTACTTCCTTCCCCGGATTGAGGGTTCGTTTACCTTGACTTGGGTAAAGGTTCAAGATCAAAGCTTCTTTATTTGTCTGCCACATCAAATGCCGCCTGCCGGCGGAGGATGACTTCATGAACCCTGCCTTCCCGCTTCTTCTTGTTGAGGGCAACAGGACCGACCGGCTCCTGCTGCATAAAGCCCTCAGCAAGTGTGGCTACGCGCTGGATGCGGTGATCTGTGCATCTGCCGAGGAAGCTCTGCATTACCTGGAGACCGCTCCGCTGCCATCCATGGTGATCGCCTCGGTTGCCCTGCCCGATATGGACAGTGAAGCATTCCTGCAGCGGCTGGACCTGCATCCCCAGTGGCGTTCGCTGCCTGTGGTGCTGTGGGGCCGCCGCAGTGAGCTGCAGTCGCATTCCGGCCACCGCCAGCTGTTGACGGGGCTCAGCCTACCGGTGATCGAAAAGGGTGAAACCCTGGGCGAGTACATCAGCGGCCTGTCCGAACTGGTCAACGAGTGCATGCCACAGCGCCTTTCGGCCTGAGCAAGAGATATCGCCCGGCCTGTGCCCTTTGGGCCGCTATGAGAAGACATTTGGGGGTAGTGCTGAGACTCAGCACCACCCGGTCTTTAGGCCCGGCGTGTATGGAACGCAAAAAACCTTTTCCGCTCAGCCACGCAGTGGAGCGCCGCACTGTCTCCTTGCTCGGAAGGAAGTTGCATCACCAGTATCCGCAGCCTGCAGGCGGAGTCAATGACTGCCCGTCAGCGCCCACTTCGGTCACGGTCTGCGTCCCGCCCCTGAAAGCTACCGTGATGTGAGTTGGACTTCCAGGCGCATCCCGTTCCAACGCCACTTGAAATGAAGCTCACAATTCACTGTGGCAGGATTCTGAGGTGGTCTGTCCTTAGGGACGCGGCCCAAAGGCAGAACGTGAATAAGGAAAATGCCTTCACGAACCGGGATTCACCGCTTATTTCCACCGATCTTCACCGGACGGTGTCTATCACGACCCCGATCATCGCCTTCGCTTTTCTTGCCGCCATCATGTCCGATATCCGTACCGGGCAGGAAAATTCTTTCGACCGCCTGGCCCACCCGCTGATGTTTACCGTGCTTCTGGGCCTCGAGACTCTTCTCCTGATCCGGCCCCGCTCCTATCCTTTCGTGACGGCTACGATGCTGCTGGGCAGCAGCGCTTTTTTCCTCAGCAAGCTGGTTGCCCTGCTGTTCTTCCCCAGTCCTGGCATGAATGTGCCCGCAGAATTTACCGAGTCCTTTGTCTGGATTCCCGGGGTGTACCTGCTGGCCTTTTTCACTACCCGCCTCGACCGGGCCCGCCTGAGCGGCCGTCTGTTCGTGTTGCTGTTCCTGCTGACGTCCCTGGCGTTCGCGGTCAGGAGCTGGCCGGTGTGGGATCCGGTGCTGCTGAATGCCCTGATTCAGCTGAACCTGGCGAACTGCACCCTGTTTGTCCTGTCCGGAATCGTGTACCGCTTTGCCGGTCATCACGTACAGACGGTGGCCCACGCGCAGACTCTAGAACATCTGGTGTACGTCGACGCCCTGACTGGTCTGCCCAACCGCCGTCAGCTGGAACGCACCCTTCAGGAGGCGACAGCCGCCTCCACAGACACCCACTCCACCAGTTTCAGCCTGCTGAGCATTGACCTTGACGGCTTCAAAGGCGTCAACGACAGTCTTGGCCACGAAGCGAGTGACCTTGTGCTCAAGGAAGTTGCCGGCCGGCTTCGCGGCGTGTGCCGGGCCCGGGATGTGGTGGTGCGGATCAGTGGAGATGAGTTTGCAGCGGTCCTGCTGGAGAGCAGGGAATACGCAGCCAAGCTGGTGGCATTCAGATTTCTGGAATCGCTGACACGCCCGGTTCACGTGGCCGGCCGGTACAGGTCAGTGCCAGCGTGGGAATCAGCATGTTCCCCCACGACGGAAGGGACGCGCAGACCCTGCTGCGTCACGCGGACCGGGCCATGTACCACGTCAAGCAGAACGGGAAACGGGCGGTGCAGTTCTTCGCCACGACTCCTGCCGTTTCTGGCACACGCCACGACTGACCCGGCACGTGAAGTCGGCGCGGTGCCTTGCAGTTACGGCGCTTCTAGGGCCAGCCGGGCCTGCTCCAGATGGCGCCTTTCCTGATCCGCCGCCTCCTGCTCGCCGTGAAGCTCATGCCAGTGGATCAGATCCATCCGGCTGTCCAGGTCCAGTGGATCGGCGGTAATCAGCACGCGCAGGGCGTCGCGCCTGCGGGCGTCTCCGGCCGGCTGGGCACTGGCATGAACACGCAGGGCGTCGTGGAGCAGCCGCTCGGCCTGTTCGCGTTCCTCGGGTAACTCTGTCGGCAGGTCGGGAAACACGCTCAGTGGCGCCGTCATGGGCCTCAGCAGCTCGGCCAGGCGCGGGGTGTCCGGCCCGCTGAGCGCTCCGCGCAGCTCGTCGAGGTCGCTGTGCACCGGAAAGAGCATCGAGACCTGCCCACGTTCGGTCCCGACCAGGGGAGTGCCGAAGACGCTGCGCAGGTGATACAGGGCAGTCTGCAGACTGGCAACCGGGTTCTTGGCTCCTGGCCAGAAACGTTCGGCGAGGGCCTCACGGTTCTGGGGCCGCTGGGCCAGCGCCAGGGCCATAAGCAGTGCTGCACTCTTGCGGGTCGGAAAGTCGGCCAGTTGCAGGGTCCGTCCGGCGTGCTGAACCCGCAGCGGTCCCAGCGCCTGAACCCGCAGAGGAAACAGGGCGCGTGTCTCAGCGTCGCGGGCCATGCCGACGAGCGTGCCTGCCGCGCGGCTGCTCAACAGGGGCAGGTAGCCGTGGGTGCGGATCAACTCCAGGGCCTCGGTGAGGTCGTCGGGTTCACCACGTTCCAGCAGTGCAGTGGCCAGTTCCAGCCGGGCCTCTTCCTCCCGGGCCTCGGCAATCACACTGCCCAGGTCGCCCTGTCCCTGCAGGGCCGCCTCCAGATCCGCGCGCAGACCCAGCTGCCGCGCCTCTTCCAGGGCTGCGGCGGCCCGGTCAGGGTCACCACTTTCGCGGTAAGCCCGGGCCAGCAGCAGCGCGGTTTCAGCATGCAGTGTACGGTCCGCGGTCTGGATCTGGCCCAGCCAGTGCAGCGCCTGCGGGGGCTGCCCCTCATGCAGCGCCAGCAGCGCCTGGACCCGCAGAGCCCACCCGGCCACTCCGCTGTCGGACCCAGGGGCACGAACCAGAACCTGCGCCGCGTGCAGCTGCGTCTCGGCACTGCCAAAGTCACCCAGCGCCGCGTGCACCTCCGCCAGATTGAGGTGGGTCATGGCCGCGTCCCGCGGCTGCCCCGATTGCAGGATGAGGGCCTTGGCATAGGGGGGCAGCGCCTCACGCAGCAGGCCACGTCCGAACTGCAGCCCCCCCAGCGTTTCGAGACTACGGGCCTCGCGCAGAGGATCTCCTGCGGCCCGAAAGGCGGCAACGGCCCGGCCCAGGCTGAGCTCCGCCTCGGCGTGACGCCCGGTCTGAATCAGCAGCAGGGCGCGGTTCTGGCTGGCTTCACCAGCCGTGACCCCGCTGCCTCCTGCAGCTGCCTCAAAGTCGGCCAGAGCACCTTCGGTCAATCCCCGCATGGCCCGCACCACGCCCCGGGCATTGTGCACCGTGGCCACCAGAGACTCCGGCAGCCCGCCCAGCGCCTGCGAATACAGGGCGTCCGCCTCGTTCAGGTCCCCGGTACTGCGGGCCAGCAGTCCGGCCAGGTACCGCGCGGCCGGCGACTGGCGCCAGTGGTCCGGCACACTGGCCAGCTGAGAGCGCAGGTTCGCTTCTCCCTGGCCGGCGCGGGCGGTATAGGCTAGCAGTTGCAGATGTTCGTCCCAGGCCTGCGCCGTTGCCAGCGTGGTCAGGGCCGCCGTGGTGTGGCCCGCCGCCTGAAGTGCTTCTGCCGCACGGACCGCCGGCCCAGGGGCGGGGACCGGGCACAGGGCACGCCGGAGCAGTTCCGGGAACGCCCAGCCTCCCGGTGCCGGCCACAACCACCCCTCGTCGCTGAGGATGTCAAGGTCGGCAGGTGCAACGTCCAGAGCCTGCGCCACCGCCGGAGCAATCAGGGCAGCGTTGGCCAGCTGCATGGCCGACCGCCGCAAAGGCTCGGGTGGCCAGTAGGGAGCCAGCAGTACGCTGATCAGTGGATGCCGGTGCAGTTCCTCGACGGCTGGAAGTCCGTCCGCTCCCTGCTGGGCGAGCAGGCGAGCCAGAATCTCCAGTGCAGCCGGCCATTGTCCAAAGGCCGCGTAGGCCTGCTCTCGCCACTGCGCCGGACTGCCTGCCAAGGCAGCAGTCCATTCGTCCGCGTCGAGCTGAAGGTCACCCACACCAAGAACCAGTGCCGCGTGATGTTCAGGGTCCAGGGTGCGCAGGTCCGTGTGCGTGGTAGGAAACCACACCCAGCGCCTGTCCCGGGGTCCCGGCGACGCCTCCAGGATGGCCCACCCGGCTGCACGCGCCCAGTCCCGCAGGATTGGATGGCCCGCAGCCACCCCCACCGGAGCCACCACCCCGTGCTGTTCTTCATGAAGACGCCCTCGCAGCCGGGCAGGCAAGGTGTCCATCATTCCACTATATCTCCGTGTGTGACGGTATTTTCGTAGCGGCTTACAGTCTGACGGCAGCTTCACTCTTTCTTAAGAAGAAGCGGTATTCCCGTTTAAGGGGCTGTATCTGAAGCCTTTTTGAGCTTTTTTTGAGACTGGAACGCTCTAATAGCTCTACCGTAATGTCCCTATCTCTGCTCTCTTCCACTGTTCTCCCAGGAGCCGCATGATGAAACAGCTCACCGCGTACAGCCTCGGTCTCACTCTTCTCCTTGCGTCCTGCGGCCAGGGCACCCCCCAGGTTTCCGCCCCGGTCGCCAGGCCGGGAACCGGTGGCTCACTCGCGGCTCAGGGCAACACCCTGAGTGCCTGTCAGGCGCTGTACGCCACTGCGCCCAGCCGGGTACAGGTGGACAGCACCATGCGTTACGGCGAGGTCGGCACCCTGATTCTGTCCTTTGTGGACGATGCGAGCAAAGGCCGGGCCATCACCTGGATGGATTCGAACCTTGAGGTGGATCTGGGCAATGGCCTGGGGGCGCTGACCCACCTGCCCATGGTGGCTGTCCGGACCCTGGTGACCCCCGAACTGATCCAGGCGCTCGAAGCCAATCTGCCGGGCCTGCAGTCGATCTACCGGGACGCCCCGCTGCACTACAGCCTGGCGGAGAGTGTCCGGTTTATCGGAGCAGATACTGCCCAGAGTACCTACAGCGTGACCGGCAGAGGTGTCGGCGTGGCGATCATCGACTCCGGGGTGGACGGAACCCACGCCGACCTGGACCACGTGGCGAACAACGTCAAGCTGGCTGGGTCGGTCACCGACACACCGGTCGGAGGTGCGCTGTACGTCGAACTGCCCAACACCGACACCAGCAGTGGGCACGGCACCCACGTCGCCAGCACCATCGGGGGCAGCGGCGAGGCATCGGCCGGCAGCACCCGGGTCCGCCGTGGGGTGGCTCCCGGGGCCACCCTGGTGGGCGTCGGTGCAGGCGACGGCCTGAGCATCCTGTATGCCCTTCAGGGCTTTGACTACGTGATGCGCCCGGAGGTCCGGGATACCCACAACGTGCGGATCATCAGCAACTCCTGGGGCTCGAGCGGCGAGTTTGCTCCCTACAATCCCATCAGCCTGGCCTCCAAGCGCGCCTACGACGCAGGAATGATCGTGGTCTTCGCCGCAGGTAACGAGGGCCCCGGCGCCGATACCCTCAACCCCTATTCGGCCAGTCCGTGCGTGATGAGCGTGGCAGCCGGGGATAAGAAAGGCGCCCTGGCCAGCTTCAGCAGCCGTGGACGTGCGGGGGACGCCAACGTGCACCCGGATGTCACGGCTCCTGGAGTCAAGATCAGCGCGGCGCGGGCCCTGACCGGGGTGGCGGCCACCACCGTGCCGGATGTGGACAACGCCCAGTACTCCACCATCAGTGGCACCAGCATGGCCACGCCGCATATCAGTGGTGTGGTCGCCCTGATGCTTGAGGCCCATCCAGGGTTGAACCTCGACAGCGTGCTGAGTGTCTTCAAGAAGACCAGCCGCGCGGTGTACGACACCAGTTCGGCGGTCGTCCGGCAGCGCGAGGAGTGGGAAGTGGGCTACGGGTACGTCGACGCCCACGCCGCTGTGCGGGAAGCGGCGCGGCTCAATCCCAAGCGCACCACGGTCGAGACCACCGCCCTGCCCGGCTGGACCGGCACCGTCAGCCCGGCCGTCTGTGCTCCTGGGGTGGACTGCGCGGTGAACGCCAGCGACAGCCACACCATCAGCGTGCCAGCGGGCAGCAGCGCCCTTCGGGTGACCACCGAGTGGGGCAATGCGGCATTCGATCTCGACCTGGACGTGTACGATCCGGCCGGTCAGCTGGTCGCCTCCAGCGCTCAGGGCGTCAGCACCGGTGAGGCCGTCGCGGTCTCCAACCCCGTGGCCGGAACATGGACTGTGGTGCTCAAGGGCTATCTGAATGCTGCCACCACCTACACCGGCACGGCAGAGGTGGACAAGGTTGTCGTGCTGAAGTAACACCGCACTTGATTTGCAGGCCCTGTCTCACCCGGCAGGGCCTGCTGTGTTGAGGATGCCGTAGCCTGGACTCATCATGGCGTGGGGGTCAGGGCTTCTAAGATGAGCCCAGCTCAACTTGGCGCGGCCACGGCTGAACATTCCACCCCGTGTTTTACTCAATTTGTCTGGAGGCCCCATGACCGTGTTTCTGTTTTTCCGCGCTTTCCCGAGACAGGCAACAGGAGCCACCACCCGGCCGGCGAACAGCCCCCGGCATCCTGAAAGTGAGGCGCAGCATGACTGACAAGCACCTCTCAGGCCCCGTAGGCTCCATCACCGCCGAGCCCTGGGGCCACTCTCCCGAAGGGCGCGAGATCACGCTGTACACGCTGCGCACACCGGACCAGACCGAGGCAGCCATCATGGACTACGGAGGCGTTCTGGTGCGGCTGCTGCTTCCGGACCGCGCTGGCCGCCTGGAGGACGTGGTGCTGGGGCACGACGAGGCAGCACCCTATTTCACCCGGGACCAGTCCCCCTATTTCGGGGCGCTGATCGGCCGCTACGGCAACCGCATTGCGCAGGGGCGCTTCACGCTGGACGGAGAGACGTATAACCTGGGGTGTAACGACGGCCCGAATGCCCTGCACGGAGGCGAAGGAGGCTTCGACCACCGTCACTGGCTGGGAGAAATGCGTCTGGCGGACACCGGGCCGGCCCTGGACCTGACGTATAGCAGCCCCGCAGGAGAGGAGGGCTACCCAGGCCGCCTGGACGTCCGGGTCACGTACGTGCTGGGCCTTCCCGGACAGCTGGAGATTACCTACCACGCCGAGTGCGACGCACCGACCATCGTCAACCTGACTCAGCACAGCTACTGGAATCTGGTGGGCGACGCCCGGCGGGACATTCTGGAGCACGAGCTTCAGATCGAAGCCGACGCGATGACCCCGGTCAGCGCCCAGCTGCTCCCCACGGGCACCCTGAAGCCGGTGGAGGGCACGCCGTTTGATTTCCGCACCTGGAGGCACCTGGGAGACGCCCTGCGGGAGCACGGGCACGAAGAGCAGCTTCAGCAGGCCAAAGGCTATGACCACAACTTCGTGCTGCGGGACGCTCCGGGGATGCGCCTGGCAGCCCAGCTGCGTGAACCGCGTTCGGGCCGCTGCCTGATGGTCACCACCACGGAGCCGGGTCTTCAGGTATACACCGGCAATTATCTGAATGGGATCAGGGGCAAAGGCGGTCAGACGTACGACCAGCACTGGGGTATCTGCCTGGAAACCCAGCACTTCCCGGATTCGCCCAACCAGCCTCACTTCCCCTCCACGGTGCTTCGTCCGGGTGAAACCTATACCTCGCAGACCTGCTACGCCTTCACGTTCTATGACGCGCCGGAGCCCCTGACCTGAATCGAGCGGCCGTGTCCGGAACCTGCGCTCCAGGCCGGGCGGTCTGATCACACCTCTTTCCTACCTGAGCCTGTTCACGGGCTCTGAACCGGCGCGGTGCCCTTCGCCCGCTTCCTGGGAGTCCAGCCATGAAGAGAGTCCTTCACCCATGACCACCTCTCCCCTCCCCTTTCACGTTCAGCATCTCCAGAAGCCCGACGGACGCGACCTGACCCTGTATGGCCTGCAGCCGGTCCAGCTGGACTCGGAGGTTCCAAGCCCCAGTCCCGATCCGGTCGACGCCCGGCCGGTGATGCGCTGGCATCCTCTGCGTGGGGAGTGGGTGATGTACGCCTCGCACCGGTTGGGGCGGACCTTCCTTCCCCCTCCGGAGTACAACCCCCTGGCGCCGACCTCGGACCCGGCGCATCCTACCGAGCTTCCTCGCGGCACCTACGACATCGCAGTCTTTGACAACCGCTTTCCAAGCCTGACCCTGGGAGCACCCGTACCTCCGGCTCCGGCCCACGCTCTGAATACCGAGGAGCGCGCGGCCACCGGCAAGTGCGAAGTTGTCGTGTTCAGCCAGAATGCCAGCGGACGGCTCTCCGACCTGTCCGACGATCAGATGGCCCTGCTGCTGGGGGTCTGGGCTGACCGCACCAGCGTGCTCGCGGCCACGGGCAAGATCCGTTCGGTGCTGGCCTTCGAGAACCGGGGTGTGGAGGTGGGCGTCACGTTGCACCACCCGCACGGACAGATCTATGCCTACGACCACGTGCCCCCCGTGCAGGCCACAATGCTGGCTCAGGCGCAGAAGCACCGGGCGGAATCGGGAGAACCCTGGCTGGCGGCGTTCGTGAAGGCCGAGCGCGACAGCGCGGTCCGGGTCATCCGGGACGAGGGTCTGGGCCTCAGTGTTGTGCCTCCCTTCGCCCGCTATACCTACGAGACCTGGGTCCTCCCGTCCCGCCCGGTGGGGCTGCTCAGCGAACTGGACGATGCCGAGAAACGTGCTTTTGCACGGGTTCTTAAAGATGCATTGCAGCGCCTCGATAGTCTGTTCGGGGTCCGTATGCCCTACCTGATGACGGTCCATCAGGCGCCTGTAGGCGACGCAGCGACAGCAGACTTTCCGCTTCACATCGAGATCTACCCGTACCTGCGGGCTCCGGGGCGCCTCAAGTACCTGGCCGGCACAGAACAGGGCGCCGGGGAGTTCGCCAACGACAAGTTCCCGGAAATGGCAGCCCATGAACTCAGGGAGGTTAAAGTTGAAAACCTTTGAAGACATCTACGGTCAGGCCCCTGAGGTCACTGCGGTTGCCCCGGGACGGGTCAATCTGCTGGGCGAACACACCGATTACCAGGGCGGCTTCGTGCTGCCGGCGGCCATCACTCGCACGACCACGGTCGGTCTGGCCCGCAACGGTACGCGGCGGCACCAGGTCTACGCCGCCGATCTCGACGAGCACTCCACCTTTGAGATCGGCCAGAACGCGCACGAGGAATTCGCCCGGTACGTGGCTGGTGCCCTGGCTCTGGGTGGCGTCACTGAAGGCCTGAATCTCCACATTACGTCCACCATTCCGATGGGCGCCGGCCTGAGCAGCAGCGCGGCGCTGGAGGTCGCAACCCTGCGTGGCCTGCGTGATCTGGGCCTGGTGGAGCTGGATGATGTGCAGATCGCCCTGACAGCCCAGCGCGTCGAACACGAGTTCGTGGGAGTTCAGTGCGGCATCATGGATCAGATGGCCAGCAGCCTGGCCGATGCCCGCTCGCTGCTGTACCTGGACACCCGCAGTCTGGACCGCCAGCTACGGCCCCTGCCCGAAGGCTCCGAGGTCCTGGTGCTGGACTCCGGGGTGCCGCGGCGGCTGGCAGAGAGCGGGTATAACGAACGCCGCGCCCAGGTCGAGGAGGCCTCGAGGCTCCTGGGGGTCAAGGAACTGCGTGATGTTCAGGACGTGGCGCGGGTCGAGTCGCTGCCGTCGCCGCTGAATGTGCGTGCCCGGCATGTGGTGACCGAGAACCAGCGCGTCGAGCAGGCAGTACAACCCGGGCTGAGTGCCGAATCGTTTGGGAAGCTGATGAACGCATCCCACGCCAGCCTGCGGGACGATTATGCAGTCAGCCACCCAGAGGTGGATTCGCTGGTCGAGCTGCTTCAGGCTCATCCTGATGTATACGGCGCACGCATGACGGGTGCCGGATTCGGTGGCGCGGTCGTGGCGCTGGTCCGGACCGGCACCGCCCCTGCGGTGGCGAATGACATTATGGGTGAGTGGGACGGGCAGGCCCGGCAGGTGGTGCCCTGAAGCAGACGGCACCTGGAGACAGTTGAGCACCGGTTCATGCCTTTCAGGGGCCTGGACCGGACGTTTTTTATCAGCAAGGTTTACCGGAACACCTCACCGCCTGGCGATTGCCAATATCTGCAGTAATCGTATACGACTATCCGGCGCATGTTCCTATGGTGGTTGCCTATTCCCGGTTCCGGCAGTCTCCCTGGGACGTGACGGTGCCTTTGGCCTGAGCCGTGATGTCATCTCACGATGACGGGCCCGATATCTGCTGGTGGTATCTGCTGCCAGTCTGACCTCAGGCTATGCCTGTTGACCGGCTGCGCCTAGGGGTCATCCGACCTGGGTTCGAACTTCTCAAGAACCCTTGAGCTGGATCAAGACGGGCGCCAAGGTTGCTTTGTCACACTCGCGCGAAGAGGAGACACTATGTCAAACGATGAAAAAGCACAGAACGTTCATGCCGAGACCGCTCCTACCGAAGCCATGCCTGAGCAGGCGCCTGCAGAAACGCAGTCGACCCAACCTGGCAGTGAAGCCGAGATGAGCCTCACCCCGATTGTGATCCGGGAGGATTACCGGGGCAGCGACAAACTGAAGGGCAAGGTGGCCCTGATCACGGGCGGGGACAGCGGCATCGGGCGGGCCGTAGCTGTGCATTTTGCCCGCGAGGGCGCCGACGTGGCCATCCTGTATCTGAACGAAGAACAGGATGCGCAGGAGACACTGGCGATGGTGCAGGAGGAGGGCCGGCGCGGGGTGCTGATCGCTGGCGACATCGGGGACGTTCAATTTTGCCGGCAGGCTGTAGAGCAGACCGTTCGGGAACTCGGGGGGCTGGACATACTGGTGAATAATGCGGCCGAGCAACACCCGCAGGACAGCATCAGCGACATCAGCCCCGAGCAACTCGAGCGCACCTTCCGCACCAATATTTTCGCGATGTTTTACCTGACCCAGGCCGCGATGCCCCATCTCAAGTCCGGCTCCGTCATTATTAACACCACGTCCATCACAGCTTACAAAGGCAGTGCTCAACTGCTTGACTATTCGAGCACCAAAGGAGCGATTGTCTCGTTTACCCGGAGCCTGAGCCAGAATCTGGCAGAGCAGGGCATCCGGGTAAATGCTGTCGCTCCCGGCCCGATCTGGACACCGTTGATTCCAGCTACCTTCGACGCCGAGCGCGTGGCCTCCCACGGCCAGAACACGCCGCTCAAACGCCCGGGCCAGCCAGCTGAAGTCGCTCCCTCGTTCGTATTTCTCGCTTCGGACGACAGCAGCTATATCAGCGGTCAGGTCCTGCATCCCAACGGTGGTGATGTGGTCAACGGCTGAGTGGAAACGAGCACACGCGGGCCTCGAATAGCCGAGGCCCGCTTTGCTTGTGTCATTGGAGCGTATGGCTTAAACGTGTTTATGGCTGCCTGGATAGAGCACCGACGACAGTGCCAGAAGACCATAGGTCGGAGTTATTTCGTGCGCATGACCATCTGTCTTCACGTGAAGACGAGCGACGAGACAGTCCAACAGTCATGCTCGATACGGCGGGAGTTCCACGTTGGAGTCGCATTTACAGGTAAGCTCATAGCCCTGCCACCGGGGATGCGCTGATTGATGATTGCAATGGTTCCCTTGACCTTCGCCGCTGCCACTATTTCCGTTGGACGACCGGCCAACCTGCACGACACGACCGTCGCCTACGAACTGAATCTTTGCTGGCCAGACTTTGGCGGACCCCAAGTCATCGGGGATAAGGGGTACTGCGCGCTGGGGTTCATCTATCCACCCAAGAAAAACACGCGCTACGACACCGGGGGCGGGAAGACCGCCACCCGGAATTACGCAAACGCATTGAAACCGTGCTCTCTCAATTGATTGAGGCTCAGATCCGCTCTGTGCAGACCAAAACACTGACTTCAATGCAGTTCCGCCATCCTGGCCATGCGCGCCCGCAACCTCATGCATTCCTAAACGGGCTATGCAGTCTGATCAGGTGGTCTACCATGCGCCGCGAACAGGCTGGACCGGCGGGCAATCAGCGGCTGAAATCGAGGATTTTCTGGTTATGTGCCAGGACAGCCAGCGCGACCTTGAGCCGCACTCTAAGATACGTCTTGACCCGACCCCATCGCAGCCCAGCGCCCAGCAGCATGGAGAACGCAGACTCTACGCACTTCCTGGCTGACCCATACTCTGCTCTCCAGCGCGAATCAACTGTCTGGCATTGACCTTCGGTGGCGTCAGACACGTCTCTGAGTGATAGCCCTTATCTACTATCTGCTTTGGCCCTCCATAAGAGGGCCAATCTTTGTTCATCTCTCACAGCACGGTGAAGTCGTGCTCATTTGCGGGACGGATCTCGTATTTTGCAATCTTGCCATTTCAAAGTGCACCAGCCATGCAGCTTGAAGCCGTAAACCGGTCCAGTGGTGCTGAATCCATGTCGGGCACCATGGAATTTGCACCGTGGGGCACGCTTGAACGTCGAAACGAGGAGGGGTTCTGAATCGATGGCGATGAAGTCCACGAACTGGACTTCAGTGGCAAGTTGCTGAACCACTGGGGTCAACCGGGCGAGCCGGATGCGGGCCTGGGGCTCAGAGGGGAAATCCGGGAAGTGATTGAGTTTGAGAAACCGCCACCAGCGGCTGGGATACGGTACATTGTACAGCTTCTGAAGGAGTGCGACTGCGAGCAGTTCTGCTTCCAAGATTTTCTCGTGTGGATGCAGAAGTTTCAGTGGAATATGAGGCGCAATCCAGCGACCAAGCATGGTGACAGCGGTGGAAAGCGGCAGTAAAGTGAGGTTGGGACGGCCCATAACACCGTCCCTGTCGAATTTTTTGCCCTACGGGTCAACCCCTATTCCCGGTTATTCATTCAACCACGCCATTCTATGCCTTTTTCGAAATGTGGAACTCGAAGTCTTGATGTCCTGGATAACCGGGCTATTGTCTGCCGCAATTCTAAAAAGTCACCTGCCGCGCGCCAGTCGAGCAGAGGTACGAAGACCTTCTGGCACCTATGCGTTATGCGTGCGGCCCAGGAAAATAACTCCGACAACCTCCTCCGTCTTCACGTGAAGACAGAACCCACATGTCTGTCTTCATGTGAAGACGAACCTTCACCGAACCACGTATCCTGCAGGAAGATGCGCACATTAACGTTTTTTAACCACGCTGGGGGAGCTGCCAAGACGAGTCTGGCCCTTAACGTCGGCCACGCGCTTTCGCTCGAAGGCTATCGCGTCTTACTAGTGGACCTTGATCCCCAGGCAAACCTCAGTACCTGGCTGGGGCATGCTGCGGTCACTAACGAGCAGACTGCCTTTCACGCCGCAATAGACAGCGAGGCCAGGCTTCCTGAGCCACAGACTGTCCACGGCATGCACCTGATCCCCAGCAATCTTCACCTCGCCCTGTCAGAAGGTCAGATGATGGCTCAGGAAGGCTCTACCCTGAACCTGCGCTTCGCCCTCGAGGACCTGAAAGACGACTACGATGTGGTACTCGTGGACAGTCCACCAAGTCTGGGAAAGCTTGCGGTCCTGGCCGCACTTGCTGCCGACCTGCTGATCGTGCCGGTTCCAACCCGGGCAAAAGGCCTGAATGGCCTCCCTGGGGTGGCTGCAGCCATGAACACCTATCGCCGGCTTAGACCTGACCTGCGGGTTGGTCTGTTTGTTCCGACACTCTACGACGGACGAAACACACACGATCGAGAGGTGCTCGAAGCACTTCGGCGCCAGATTGAGCCGCTTGCTGCTCCATTAACCTACCGACCTGCAACATGGAATGACAGTGCGGGCATTGGTGAGCCGGTACTGGTGTATGCCCCCAACAGTCCTGCGGCCAATGAGGTGCGGCAACTGGCCCGCGAAATCGAGGTCAGTGCTGGCCTGGAGAAGAAGGTGCACCATGGCTAAGCGAAAATTCGATGCTACGGCCACGCTGGATGCACTGTTGGGGCCACTGGGCGCAGGTGACCTTGTCAGTCAGGATCAGTTGCGCATGCTGGATCTGCAGCAGCTGAAGCCAACACCACATCAGCCACGCACCACATTTACAGAGGCGAGCCTGAACGAGCTTTCAGAAAGCATTCGCGAAAACGGCGTCCTGCAACCGATTCTGGTACGCTCCACTCCCTCAGGGCTGGAGATCGTCGCCGGGGAGAGACGATGGCGCGCCGCCCAGCTGGCCGGTTTGACCTCGATTCCAGCCTACGTCCGCGACCTTGATGATCAGCAGGCCGCTGCCGCCAGTGCTGTAGAAAATCTGATCCGGGAGGACCTCAATCCCATCGAAGAGGTCGAGGCCAAGCGCCGCATTGCCGCGCTGGCTCTGGGACTTCCAGAAGAACAGGTTATGACGCGCCTGCGTCGCCTGCTGGACAAGCCGGAAGAAGACCAGGAAGGTGTCAGAGAACTGGATACGGCGTTTGGTCGTCTGGGCGGCGAGAAATGGCAGAGCTTCTTACGGAACAAAGGCCGGATCCTGAACCTGCCAGCCGATGTGAAAGAGGCAGTGCGCGGCGGTCTGGATTACCGAAAGGCCTTGGTGATCGGCAGGGTCGCCTCTGCTGGTGAGCGCCGGCGGCTTATCCAGCTCGCCAGGGACGGAGCCACAGTTCAGGCGCTGCATGACGCGCAAAAACCACAACCGACTGAACGCGACGCGCAGCTGAAGGCTGTAGTACGCGCTTTGGGCCACAAACGGCTGATGGAGAGCATGAATCCCCGGAAGCAGTCCCGGATCGATAAGTTGGTTGCAGAACTTCACCAGCTCCTGGTGGTAACCGAGGATCAATAACCGTTTCAAGGGAATTGCAAGGACTCTCGACTCCTTGACAAGAACCAAATAAAATATCCTTCCCAATCTCAAATTTACGGTAACTGGTCCGCAGGCCCTTGAGCCCTTTGCCCCGGTACACCTTGCAGGTGATGCTCACTTTGCCCTGCTGCGAAGCGCTGATAGGCAGTGGATCATAGGCAGGTTGCAGGCCCGCGGGTGACCTGGCTTGGCCTTGCAAAATAGCTGGTCTCAGGCTCAGTCTCCGGGACCATGGGACCATTCAGGTCATCCCCCTGGGTGCTCCATGACATTCCGCTTTTGATTCAGGCCGGCGTTCTATGGCCGTGGCCGCTTGTGGTCCCGTTTCGGAGGAACGACCGGCCAGATGCCAAGTCAGTGGCACAGCCGATGTGCATTCTCGCCGCTATAAGCACGATCTGCCGTTGCAGGCTGGTGTATGCCCTTTCCTTACGACAGAGCGCACCAAAGAGAAATCGTCACGGGTTTCCATCGGCAGCCAAAAATTTTCAGTTAAAGAGACCTTTGACAGAGGAGGGGAGAGCAACCCATCGTCGTTGCAGCCTGTTTTCTGATGAATACCACAAAGTTCCTACATGCAGCCGAGCACCAGCTCGCTCGCTGCTTCTGCGAAAAGGTCACTACCGACTGGCTAAACGCTCCTTTCGAACTGCTCTTTCAATAGACAGAAATTTGCTCTGGCCACCTTAGCTTGGGAGACACAAGCCGAGTGATGTTGATCTCTTTGATTGATCTTTTAAAAGATAAAAAGAATGATGATCATCATCAAGGGCGCCTCCTAATTCCCATAAACACGCTGAAAAACCCACCTTATCGCCTGAGTTGTCCGGTATTTGGAGGGGAAAATCGCCTGAGTTGTCCGGTACTATCGCCTGAGTTGTCCGGTAATTCAGGGGTAATACCGCCTGAGTTGTCCGGTAGTCGACATGCTTCCTTCGCCTGAGTTGTCCGGTACGCGGAGGGGTAGATCGCCTGAATTGTCCGGTACGGGTGAAAAGCAAATCGCCTGAGTTGTCCGGTACTATCGCCTGAGTTGTCCGGTAGTGACGGAGCATCAAGTACCAGAATCGCCTGAGTTGTCCGATGTCGTCTTCTGCAGTCCCGAGACAGAATAATTTGCCGTTGAGAAGTGGATTTAATTGGACCCGATGCCGAAATCGCCTGAGTTGTCCGATATGCCCGGTATCACAAACCGCCTGAGTTGTCCGGTATCGCCAGGGAGGACGCGGAACAGTATGATGCGGCCATTCCACATTGGAGGCTTGGGCGTTGGCACGTAAAACCCGGAACGTGAAACGCTCACCTACCCCGTTGACCGAAATAACCCGGATCGACGAGGCAAATGTGGGTCGCCTGGGGCTGATCAGTATTCAGGAGCGCGTCCCAGACACCTTTTCGTCCTGGACCGTCGAGTTTCAGGTGGACGGCAGGCCAGCAACGTTGACCTGCGACGCCATGCCCAAGTACGGGGGTGTCCCACATGGTCTCGATGGCGATATCGCAACTGCCATCATGGACCTGTATGTGGAATCCGGATGTCCCGATGATGGCCTGCTCCATACCACCGCCTATCAGATTCTCAAACGGGCTGGACTGGATGACTCCGGCCGGTACTACACCAACCTGAAACAGACCCTGTACCGCCTGCGTACAGCCACCTATTCGGCGTCTGAAGCCTGGCGTGATCACCGGCGCGGCAACTGGACGACCGTGACTTTCAATTATCTCCAGGGCCTCGACTTCACCAGTGGGGACGAAGACCTGAATCTCAGCCGCAGCAGCGCCCTTCGGATCCGGCTGGCTGAGCCCATCGTACGGTCGGTGCGTTCGCAGTACACCAAGCCGCTGGATATCGAGTTTCTGACCAGTCTGGACCGTCCCCTGACGCGTGCGCTCTACCGCCTGCTTGACGCCCGGCGCTATTCGCCGGAAGACCCGCGCACGCCGCGTCTGTCCTACAGCGTGAACCTGATTGACTGGGCCGCGGCCTGCAAAATCATCGACCAGCGCAGCAACAAGATCCGTTCCACCCTGCAGGGTGCCCACGACGAACTGATCGAGCGCCAGTATCTGGAAAGCGTCGAATACGACGGACGCGGCAAGAAACAGGTAATCACCTACCGCTTTGTCGAAGTGGGCGGTCACAAGCCTGAGCTGGATATTCAATCCTCGCCGGTCATGGCGGAACTTGTCAGCCACAAGGTGTCCATCTCTGTGGCCCGCCGACTGATGGAAGAATTCGGAGAAATTCACATCCGCGAACGGCTCCAGAAGTTCAGGCGTCTGCTCGAGAGCGGATACCGTGTGCGGAACCGTTCGGCCCTGCTGGTGGACGTTATCCGTGACCAAGAAGACAAATACCCGGAACCTTCATCCGCGCCCTCCTCGGTACCGGGCCGCGCTCCAGCGCCTGTCCCGCCGCCAGCCCGCATGCCAACCCTGGAAGAGGCCATGCACGAGCCTGAAACGCTGGAAGCGCGGGTCGAGAAAGCCATGAAGACCATCCAGTTTCTGCTGCGCGACCGGCTCAGCGTCAGCGAATATGGCCTGCTCCGCATGGGTCTGATTGTCGGTCAGCCGGACCCCGAACGCATCATGCGCGCCGCACTGCAAGCGAAAAGAGACGGCACGCTTGATGCCTTCACCGATGATCTGCTCTCGGTGCTGACCACCATGAATCACGAGGTTCTGAGCGCAGCGCCGGGAGCCTGATGCCACTGGTGGAAGTGTTGCCCTGTGGTGAGACGGCCCTGCCGCCCCCTCTTGAGCGTGGTCGGAGAGGTTGAGATAAGCGGATTCCGCAGCCAGAAGAGCATCTCGTACTGGATAGACATGGCTCGTCTCACCTTGAAGGCGTCAGACTACCGGACAACTCAGGCGATTTCATATGCCAAGGCCTTGTTCGGCGCATCGAACTGATCACGGCTATCGGTTCGGCAATCAGATGTAAGGGAAGCCGATTCCAGTTTTTAGCAGTCTCCGTGCGCCACCCTGTGGCTGGCTGTCTTCGGAGTGCTCCTCGTCGGCTCCGGGTGGCCAGGGTGCAGCAGGCTCGGGGCGGAAGCAGTTATCCCTTTGAACTCAGGGTCGGGGAGGCAGAGATTTAACCCGTCAACACAAGCGCCGGCATGGCTTGAATTCGGTGTGCTGGCCGTTTGGACCTGGCGGGACGTCCAGCCCAGGGTCGACCAGCAGCCAACTGGGAACCAGCCCTGTGGCTGGGGGTTCCCGTTCGCTGCTCTTGGGTGCACAGTGGAGGAGGGGACCATGCGCGTGATCGATGCCCTGAGGATCGAGGCACACAAGCTGCGCGACCAGGCCAGTCAGCAGGCTGGTACCGGTGCCGTTTACGCCGCAGGAGAAGCGTCCCGTGCCGCTGCCGGCCTGGGTGAGCTCATTAACCGCCTTGAGGCCGTGCCGGAGTGGCAGGCACGACAGGCCACGGAGGACCACGCCTACTGGCTGGGCCTGGAGGACCCCCAGACCCCCGCTGCCAGGTGGGAGGCCACCGCCTGTTTGCGGGCCCTGTGCTGGCGCCAGCGTCAGGATTGAGCTGTCCGCTGGCTCAGGCACCGGGCTCTACAGTTCAGTCGTCCTGCGGCTCCTGTTCCCGCTCTTGCAACTCGGCCAGGGGTGCCCCGGGGGTCAGTGCAAGGTCACACTGCGACATGAACGGCAGATCCGCCGGATAGACGCTGACTCCCACTGTCAGGGTGATGGTGTCTTCCCAGCGGCTCACTACATAGTTCACGGCACTTTCCGGTGTGATGTCGCGTGGCAGCACCAGGACCTCGTCACCCTGCTGCGTTATCCGCAGCCGCGACCGGAAGGGGCTGTCGTCCAGCCAGGCCTGCAACTCCTGCAACAGCTGCTCGGTGGCCAGCGGCAGCTGGTGAGGATGCCTCACCCTCAGCATCAGGGGATACGCGCCATGTGTGAGCAACTCGGCGTCGGTGCCCACCTGGGACAACTGCCCGATATGCACTGCCGCCTGATGGGCCAGCGTCAGGGCGTCCGCATTCTCAGCCTGGGTTTCCAGGGTCAGGCGCCTCCAGGCCGGGTCCTCCGCTCCGTCCGGGGTGAGCACCACGGCGCCGTGACGCAGAATCTGCCACGACGTGAACGAGGCTGGAACCATCAGTAGTTCCACCTCGTCCATGCCCGTGACCGGCACCAGTTCCGCGTGCCTGAGCAACTGCCCCAGGCCCGCGCTGAAGTCCGGTGCCCCGTCTTCCAGCGGGCTCAGCAAGGTCCCCAGGGGATTGACGAAGGCAATGATCACCCCTGCATCCTAGACGGTCGCCAGCGGCCATGTGCAGGGTATGAGCGGCACGACTGACCATGAGGCGCCGTCCTGGACATGCAGACGATATGTCGACCTCCCCGAGGTTTGCGGTGGCCGGAGGCAAGACTGGGCGCCACGGGCCGTCACGCCGTGCAGCAAAGCCCGGGGAAGCCTGCCCTCAGCTTCTGAAGGTCGACGCGAGCGCAGCCGTCGAGCGCGCGAGCAGCGTCACGTCCGTGCCCACAGCTACGAAGGTGTACCCCCACGACAGGTAAGTTCGCGCCTGCGCCTCATCGGTGCTGAGGATGCCGGCAGCGCGGCCCGTGGTCCGGATCCGCCCGGCAGCACCCTGAATGGCTGCCTGCACCTCCGGATGTCCAGGATTGCCCAGATGTCCCATGCTGGCGGCCAGATCGGCCGGGCCGATAAACACGCCGTCGACGCCCTCCACCGACGCGATCTCGTCCAGGGCAGCGAGACCGGCCACGGACTCCACCTGCAGCAGCAGGCAGACGCCCTCGTTTGCACGGCTCGCGTACCCGCTGTCGCGCCCGAAGCCGCTGGCACGTGCCAGCGCCGCTCCGACGCCCCGCACACCGTGCGGTGGGTAGCGTGTAGCCGCCACCAGCGCACGTGCCTGCTCAGCGGAGTCCACCATAGGGATCAGCAGGGTGGTCGCGCCGATGTCGAGCAGCTGCTTGATGATGACCTCATTGCCCACCGGCGGGCGCACCACGGCGTGCGAGGCATAGGGGGCGATCGCCTGCAGGCAGGCCAGGGTGGACCGCAGGTCGTTCGGGGCATGTTCTCCATCAACGGCCAGCCAGTCGAACCCGGCGCCGGCGCACAGCTCGGCACTGTAAGGATCGGCCAGGGCCAGCCACAGTCCGATCTGAGGCTTGCCGCGGGCCAGCGCCACTTTAAAAGGATTCTCAGTCATGCGCTCCTCCCGGACCACGTGGCGTGCCGACAAAGCGGCAGGAAAAAGCCCCCAGCGGCCCGTAGTCGAACGTGAATACGTCGCCGCCGGCAATATCTACCGGGCGGGTGAACGAGCCGGCCAGCACGAACTCGCCAGCCTGCAGGCCCTCGCCGTGGGCCGCCAGACGGTTGGCCAGCCAGGCGATGCCCTGGGCCGGATGGCCCAGCACGCCGGCTGCCACACCGGTTTCCTCGATGACCCCGTTGCGGACGCAC
The DNA here is from genome assembly GCF_014647655.1 of Deinococcus malanensis. Taxonomy (NCBI): domain Bacteria; kingdom Thermotogati; phylum Deinococcota; class Deinococci; order Deinococcales; family Deinococcaceae; genus Deinococcus; species Deinococcus malanensis. Next base: position 47,655 of record NZ_BMPP01000003.1, on the reverse strand, counting down.
AGCGCCGCTGCCCAGCGCAGGTCGATGGCGTCAGGCGCTACGGCCCGGCCGCCCACGATCACTCCCGAGTTGGCAGCGTTGTCGCTGATGGTGTCCATCACGCGGCGTGGCTTGCCGGTTTCCCGGCTGACCCGGGCAATGCGGGCGTCGATGATTTCGGCGGCCGGGGTCACGTACTCGGTGGCGCGCAAAACGTCAAATACCGTGATGTTAGGCCCATGCAGAGCCCGGCCCAACAGGAAGCCCAGTTCGACCTCCACGCGCGGCTCCACGAAGCGCGCGAGGGGAATATCCCCGTTCGGTTCGAAAAACATGTCGTCGAGGAGCGCGCCGTAATCCGGCTCGTTGATCTGTACGGCCATCTGCATGGCGCGTGACGTCAGCCCGATCTTGTGGCCCACCACGCGGCGGCCACCCTCAAGCTTATGAGCCACCCAGGCGCGCTGGACTGCGTAGGCGTCGGCGATGGTCATGCCGGGGAAGCGTTCGCTGAAGGGGGAGAGCTGGACACCGCTGGCCTCAGCGGCCTCCAGTTCGGCGGCCAGACCCATCAGGGCGGTCTCGGGGATCACTCGGGGGAGTTCTGTCATGCCGGCCTCCCCATCAGATCACATGCACCGGAATGCCGGTCAGGGCCCCGGCCTCGTGGGCCTGCAGGCCACCATCGAAGGCTTCCATTACCGAGGCTTCCTCGAACCAGCTCAGTGGCGTCTTGGCACCCCACAGCGTCTGCCGGCGGGGATCGTCGCGCATCCAGCGTATCGGTTCGAAGTCAGGGTCCACCGTGATGTAGTCGCTGGTGTACAGCTCGATCCGGTGGCCGTCCGGATCGCGGATGTACAGGAAAAAGGCATTGGAGATCCCGTGCCTGCCCGGGCCGCGCTCGATGCGCTCGGGCTGCCGGGCGCCGGCCATGATGTCGCAGGTGCGGATGATCGAGTTCACGTCCGGCATCCAGTACGCCCAGTGATGCAGTCTCGGTCCCGGACCGTTGGTCAGGGCCAGATCGTGGACGCCGCCCCGGCGCTGAATCCAGGCGGCCCAGTAGGCGCCCTGCTCGTCTACGGTGTATTCAGACAGGCGGAAGTCCAGCTCTGCCAGGTACCAGTCCATGGTCGCCTTCACGTCCGGCACCATCACGTTGACGTGGTCCACGCGCTGCAGGCCCGGGCCGCGGTGGCGGTGGAACTCCTGCAGCATCCAGGGGTGCGTGCCGACCTCGTGGTAGAAGCTCAGCGGAATGCCGAAGGGGTCCTGGAGCCGCAGCATGCGGGGCCGGTCAAGTTCCTCCTCCCAGCGCCACGGCAGCTTCTGCTCTGTCGCCAGGGCGATCAGCGCGTCCAGGCTTCGCTCACCGCGCACCCGGTAACCCAGCTGACGCACGCGCACCGGATCCTGGGGGCCGCGGCTCTGCTCGAGCTTGAGGGTCCACTCGCGGTCCTCCACGCCCCGCAGGTACAGGGCATTGCCTTCCTCGTGCAGGATGTTCATGCCCAGCAGATCAACGTAAAACTCGCGGCTGGCGGCCAGATCCGAGACCGTGAAGATGGCCTGCGCGATGCGGATGACGTCAGGCCTGGTCACGCGCGGCGCCTCCCTGGTTCAGAAAGGCCTGGACGCGGCCCACGGCCTCGCTGCTGTCGTAGACCTCGTACAGGGCCGAGTGCATGCGAACCGGGTCGCCGAAGAAGAACCGCTCGTACAGCTCCTGTCGGCCCGCAAACGAGCTCATGGCCATGTCCCAGGCCAGCCGGAACAGCTTCAGGCGCTCGTCGGCGCTGGCGTTGCCCGCCTGCAGGAACTTGGCGATCTGTGGCCCCAGCGGTCCCTCGCGGTCAGCCTTGCTGGGCATCATGATGATGCCCGAGGCGCCCAGCAACTGCAGCAGCTCAGGCAGACGCGCGTGGTTGGCCGGGTAGTAGTTGCGCGCGGCGTCCAGGGGAGCGCGGGCGGGAGTCATCACGCCGTAGCGGTTAAGCGTGGCCTGCTCCCGGGCTGCGACCTCCAGGGCCTTCATGATCTCCAGCATGATGATGATCTCGGCGACCTTGCTCTGCACATGCTGGAACTGGCCGCTGCCGATGGCGTTGACGATGCTCTGCGCAGCACCCAGGAAGGTCTCGGTCTTGGAGACTTTGAGGTTGACCACCTGATAGGCCATGTGCAGCACGGCGTCGGTGCCGGCGTAGGCCTTGTTGGCCAGTTCCACGTCGTACAGCAGGAACACGCGCTCCCAGGGGACGAGCACATCGTCGAAGATCACGAAGGCGTCCTGCTCGTCGAAGCGGCTGGAGAGCGGATGGTCCTCGGGGTCGCGGCCCACGTCGATGGGCTCGCGGCACTGGAAACTCAGGCCCGGCGTGTTGGTGGGAATGCCGAAGCCCATCGCGTAGCGGCTCTTGTCGGCGTTTTCCTTCAGGACGGTGGACGGGAAGATCAGGATCTCGTCGGCGATGGGCAGGGTGGCCATCATGCGCGCGCCGCGCACGATGATGCCTTCCTCGCGCTCCTCGACCACGCCCAGCGCGATGTAGGGGTCGGGCAATTCCGAGGCCATCTTGGCGCGGTTGACCTGGGGATTGGTCAGGGCGTGCGTCAGGCACAGGTCGTGGTCGCGCACGTATTCGTAATAACGGCGCATGTTGGCGGCGAAGTCGCGCTTGGGATCGCCGGCAATGCTGGCGCTGCAGCTGCTGAAATACTCGGCGCCCATGCCGGCGGCCATCACGTTGGCATTCATGTAGTCAGGCGCGCGGCCCAGGAAGCCCAGGCCGTAGTTCGCTCGCACGCGGTGGGCCTCGCCTATTTTGGCCAGATCCTCCTTGGTGCGCGGCACCATGAAGGAGGTTGCGTAGCGTACGCCGCCGTCCTCGTAGGTGAGCAGTTCGCGCAGCTCAGGCTGGTTCTGCAGGTCGTACAGGCCAGCCAGGGAACGGCACATGTTGGCGGTGGCCGGGTGCGTGGTGGGGTCCTCCACACGCTTGCCGTCGATGTACAGGGTCGGAGGGTTCTGGCGCAGGCGGTCGAGGAACTGCTGTCCGGTCACCGCGCCGGGAGCACGCGTGCCCTCGTCCGGATTTAAGGTCGGGCCAGTGGTCGTCTGGGTCATGGGGAGTCTCCTTTATCGGTCCTGGCTGGCCAGACCGGTGTAGTTCGGGTCCACGAAAATCCCGCCCTGCCGCTGCTCGGTGATGTGGTCCGGGTCGCCATGCAGGTGCTCGACCTGACTGGCGTAGGCTTCGGCGTCGTCCTGAGGCTGATAGCCTAGCCGGTCCCAGCCTTCGGCCGACATCCATCGGCGGGTGTTGCCGCTGATGCCGGCCACGGTCAGGTAGCCGACGTCCGGGGCCGTCATGGCCCGGCTGAACAGCTGAGTAGCGTCCCGGGGCGAGAGCCACGTGGACAGGTGGCGGCGGTCTTTAGGATGCGGCTGAAACGAGCAGATGCGCACACTGACGAACTCCAGCCCGTAGCGCTCCCAGTACATGCGGCCCAGGGCCTCGCCGAAGACCTTGCTGACGCCGTAATAGGTGTCGGGCCGCACCGGCACGTCGGGGGAGATGGTTTCGCTGCGGGGGTAGAAGCCCACCGTGTGGATGCTGGACGCGAAGGCTATGCGCCGCACTCCGGCCTGCCGCGCCGCTTCCAGGACGTGGTAGGTGCCGTCCATGTTCACCGCGCGGATGCGCTCGTAGGTGTGCTCGTCGGCGATGGCGCCCAGGTGGATCACCGCGTCGACGCCTTGCATTGCGGCAAGAACATCTTCGAAGCGGGTCAGGTCGGCCGAAACGATCTCCTCGCCGGCCTGGGCCTCGCCGAGGTCACGGGTGTCGGTCAGGCGCAGTACCGGAAAGCGGCCGCGCAATTCCTCCCGCAGGGCCCGGCCGATGGTGCCGGCTGCTCCAGTGATCAGCACGCGCTGCGGCGTGCTCATCCTTCCACCACGGTTTTGTCCACCCGCGGCGCCTGACCGACACCCAGTTTCGCCGTCTTGTGCGTGCCCAGGGAAATGGCGATGTTCTTGGTCTCCATGTAGAACTCAAAGGAGTAGTCCCCGCCGTCCCGGCCGATGCCGCTGTTCTTCACGCCGCCGAAGGGGGTGGGCAGGTGACGTACGTTCTCGCTGTTGATCCAGATCATGCCGGCCTCCATACCCTGCGCGAAGCGGTGCGCGCGGGTCAGGTCGTTGGTCCACAGGTAGCCGGCCAGGCCGTATTTCACGTCGTTGGCCAGGGCCAGGGCGTCGGCCTCGTCGGTGAAGGGAATAGCGGTCAGCACCGGCCCGAAGATCTCCTCCTGAGCGATGGCCATGTCGTTCCTGGCGCCGGTGAACAGGGTGGGGGAGACGAAGTTGCCGGCCTCGCCCACGCGCTCGCCCCCGGCGGCGATGGTGGCTCCTTCCTCACGGGCCTTGCCGAAGTAGGACATGACCTTCTCGAAGTGCCGGGGGTGCACCAGCGGTCCCACCTCGGTCTCGGGGTCCAGTGGATCGCCGACGCGGATGTTGCGCGCGCGCTCGGCGATGCGGGCGGTGAACTCGTCGTAGATGCCCTCCTGGACCAGCACCCGGCTGGAGCTGGTGCAGCGCTCGCCGTTGAGCGAATAGATCATGAACACCACGGCGTCCAGCGCGCGGTCCAGGTCCGCGTCGTCGAACACCACGACCGGGTTCTTGCCGCCCAGTTCGAAATGCACCCGCTTAAGGGTTTCGGCCCCCTGGCGCATGATGTGGCTGCCGGTGGTGGTCTCGCCCACGAAGGCGATGGCCTTGACCAGCGGATGCTCGGTCAGGGCCCTGCCGGCACTTTCGCCGAGGCCGTGCACCAGATTGTGGACGCCTTTGGGCAGCCCCGCTTCGTCCATGATCTCCGCCAGCAGTGTGGCACTCACCGGACTCCACTCGGCCGGCTTGTGAACAACCGTGCAGCCCGCCGCCAGTGCAGGGGCAATTTTCCAGGTGGACAGCATGAACGGCGTGTTCCAGGGAGTAATCACGCCGACCGGACCGATGGGCTGGCGCAGGGTGTAGTTGATGAAGCCGGGGGCCGGCAGGCTCTGGCCGTCGCCGGCACCGGGCGCCCGGTCGGCATAGAAGCGGAAGTTCTCCGCGCCACGTGTGGCTGCGGATTTCATGAAACGGATCGCCTGACCGGTATCGATGCTCTCAAGCACCGCGATTTCCTGAGCCCGGGCCTCGATCAGGTTGGCAATGCGGTGCAGGACCTTGCGCCGCTCGGCGCCGCCAACCTCCCGCCAGGTCTGGAAGGCCTCATGGGCGGCCTGGGCCGCCCGGTCGATGTCCCCGGCGTCGCCGCTGGCCACCTGAGTCAGGAAGGCATTGTCCACAGGGGAGTGCGTATCGAAGGTCTCACCGCTGTGCGAGGCCACCCACTGCCCACCGATGAAGTGTTTCAGGCCGCCGGTAAGCCGCTCTTCACGCAGCCGGCGTGCCAGTTCGTGATTGGGGCTGATCGTCTGTGTCATGGTCGCTCCTTGAAGGTGAAGAGGCTCGTCGTGCTAAGAGCGGTGTGCATGCGGCTCAGCGGCCGTCCCACTCGCCTTCCTTGCTTTCCTGCCCGGTGATGGGATCGGCCAGGTCGTCCTCTTCCTGGATATCGTTGATCAGCGTGCCCAGGCCCTCGACCTCCAGACGCATCACATCTCCCGGGTGCACATGGCTGATGCCTTTGGGCGTGCCGGTCAGGATGACGTCGTCCTTCTGCAGCGTCATGAAGCGGCTGATGTGTTCGATCAGTTCAGGAATTCCGAAGATCATGTCACGGGTACTGCCTTCCTGGCGCAGTTCGTCGTTGACGTAGGCGCGCAGGGTCAGGTCGTGCGGATCGTTGATCTCGTCGGCCGTGACGTAGTACGGTCCCAGCGGACCGAAGGTGTCCCAGCCCTTGCCACGCATAGGTGGACGGAAGGTGTTGGTCACGTAATCGCGCACCACCAGGTCGTTGCCGATGGTGTAGCCGCCGACGTAATCCATGGCATCTTTGGCCTTTACCCGGCGGGCGTCGCGGCCGATGATCACGCCGAGTTCCACCTCGTAGTGCATGAACTGGGCGCCGCGCGGGTAGATCACCGTGCCGCCATGAGGCAGCAGGGTGGTGTTCGGCTTCCAGAACAGCGCGGGCTCCTTGGGCTGGGTCAGGCCCAGTTCGCCGGCGTGGTCGTTGAAGTTCAGGGCCAGGGCAATCACCTTGGGCGGCTCGACCGGCAGCCGGAACTGCACCTTGCCGGGATCGTGGGCCACGCCTGCGGCGTCGATCAGGCGATTGTCCTGCAGGTAACCGCTCAGTGGACGGCCGCCGCTGATGAAACGAGCGTATTTCATGAAATCTCCTGTGCAGACGCTGGAATTGAAGTGAACCTCAGCATAGGCCCACGGCTCGGGCCGCCCTCTTGGACGTTTTGTGAATGCCGATGTCCCTCTTTGTAGAATTGGACAGATGCCGCAGCTTTCCGACTTGTGTGCTGTCCTGGGGCTGCCAGTGGCAGATGAAGGAGGCCGCGCCTGGACCACGCTGGAGGAGGCCTGTGCGCTGTTGCCCGGTCAGCCGGCCGAGGTGGTCCGAACCGCTGCACTGACTTTCCTGGCGCAGCAGATGGTGGCCTTGCCGGGGATTGCCGGTGTGTTTGCCGCGTTGCGGGAGGCAGTGGCTCATCCCCAGCCGGAGCGTGAACTCACACGCCTGCTGGGCCGGCTGACCGGGGGCTTCGCCGCCATTCATGCCAGCTGGGGGGATCTGGTGGCCTCATCTGGTGAGCCCCGCCCGGGACAGGCCTGGAAACTCATTCACAAGACCCGGCATGTGGGGACACTGACGATGGCCGTCTCTGCTCCGTGGGTACCACTGATGCCAGTGGCTGCCGAGTACGCCCTGCTGGCCCGCCTGCAGTCGGCGGCGGCCGGGGCCGCGCGCCGCCGGGTGGGCGAGCGCTCCCTGGACGCGCTGCTCTCAGGCCTGGACGATGCTCCTGGACTGGGCAGTGGCCCGTTTGCGCTGGCGGTGGCACGCTTTTCGCATGAGGCGGCTGCCACGCGGACGGCCCGCGCGGCACAGGAGCATGTGCTTGACGTGCTGGCCAGCGCGGGAGAGGGATATTTCATGGAGCGGGGGGTAACCGCCTACTCCACGGTGCGTGGACAGCGGGCCGTCTGGCTGTGGCCCACCCGCGATCTGACTCGTGAAGCAGTGGAGCTTCACGCCGCGCTGCTGGCCTCCACGGCGCAGGACGTCCGGGTGGGTGTGAGCGCGCGGCACCCTGCGAGTCAGGTCCAGTCGGCCTTCGACGAGGCCACCCAGGCCCTGACCGGCACCCGCGAGGCACGGGGCTGCACCCTGTTCCAGGAACTTGATCCGCTGCATACGCTGGTCACCAGTGGAGCCCTGGCGACCTTGCAGGCGCAGGTGCAGGCGCGGCTGGCGAGTCTCGACGACAACGGGCGCACCGAAGTTACCCTGCGGGCCTACCTGAACCACACGGGCTCCCTGGGCGAGCTGGCTGTTCAACTGCACATTCATGTCAACACCCTGCGCTACCGGCTGCGCCGGGCCGAAGAGGTGCTGGGCGGCCGGCTCAGCGATCCGCACCTGCTGGCCCGTCTGTATCTGGCTTTTGAAGCGGGAACATGAGAATTGAAGGACCGGAAAGTCTGCGACCTGATCCGACATATTGACAAATAGCAATATGTCGATCAAAATACATCCATGGATTTCGATACGAATGCAGAGGTGTTCAAGGCGCTGGCTGATCCTCATCGCCTCAAGGCCCTTCATTTTCTGGCCACTGCGACCCCAGGCTGCTGCCAGAACGGCGAGAGTGTCTGCGCATGCGATCTGGTCGACCATCTGGGACTCGCGCAGCCCACTGTGAGCCACCACATGCGGCTGCTTGTTGATGCCGGGCTGGTCACTGCCGAGAAGCGGGGCCGCTGGACCCATTACACCCTCAGCCTGCAGGGCCTCGGAACCGTCCGGTCCCTCCTGGACGGGCTGGCCAACCAGGCGGCGCAGGCTCCCAGCTGCACGGCCAGCGCCCGTCCTCCGGCCCAGGCCTCGTAGGCCGCACGCTTCAAAAGGAGTCCGTATGAACACCCTCTGGCTCATGGAAACTTCCCTCGCCCGGCTCCACCAGCTTCGCCAGGAAGCGCAGAAAGAGGCTCTTGCCCGGCAGGCCTGCGGTCCCGTGCGCTGGAACCTGCGCCGCCTGTTTCGACTCCCGGCCCTTCCCTCTTCTTCGGTACCCTGCCCGACCTGCTAAAGGAGCTCTGCTATGACCCAGACAATTCCCGGCCTGACCGACCAGACCACCACCGCCGCGCTGATCGGCCAGCTCCGTACCCTTCCCCAACGACCCCTGGAATTCCATCTGCACGGCGAAGTCCTTGTGCCAGCCGGCTACCACGTGACCGAGGTCAAGGCGGTGACCATCGAGGCAATGGACTGCGGCGGGAAGGCCAGCACCTGGCGTGAAACGGTCATCCAGCTGATGGATGGCAGTGCCGAGGAAGCGCGGGCGGGGTTCATGACCAACCGCAAGTTCCTGGCCATCTATGACCGCGTGGTCAGGCATATTCCCGTCCGCGAGGAAGCTGAAGTGCGCTTCGAGTACGGCAACAGCGTCAATCCTGCCATGCAGTACCACGTCACTCACCTTGAAACGCGGCCCGACCGCATGATCGTGCACCTGCGCACGCCAGGGGTGCAGTGCAAGGCCGGCGACGCCTGTGGCCTGCCCGCGGCCGACACCGCAGCAGACTGTACGCCCGAAAGCGGCTGCTGCACTCCCCAGGCGCCCATCTCTCTCGGCTGATGCTCCGACCATCAGCGTCCACACCAGCACTGGTGTGGACGCTGGCTTTGCTCAGCACGGTCAGTTACGGCGCCCTCTACTATGCCCAGCCCCTTCTGGCGGTCGCGACCGAACAGGCTTTCGGCTGGAGCCGGACCCACACAGGGTTGGCCTTTACCCTCGCGCTGGTGGTGACGGCTGTCCTGGCTCCCGGGGTCGGACGCACCCTTGATCGACATGGCGGGCGGGTTCTGCTGACTGCAGGGGCCGTGCTGGGCGCGGCGGCCTTTATGGTCCTGGCGGTCTCCTCCGGGTACGTGATGTTTGTGGCCGGGTGGCTACTGGCAGGCCTAGCGATGAGCCTGACCTTCTACGAGGCCGTCTTTGCCGTCCTGGCGCACCAGCTCAGCGGGCCCGCACGGCGCCGCGCCAGCCTGACCATCACCCTCGTGGCAGGGCTGGCCAGCACGGTCTTCGTGCCGCTGACCACGGTTCTGCTCCAGAGCTTCGGCCGGCAGGCGACCCTGCTGGGCTTGTCGGCACTGCTGCTGATCATCGGGGCACTGGTCTGGAAGGTCCTGCCTGACTCGTTCAGGGCGTCCTCGGTCAGTTCCCCTTTTGTGCCGGACTGGCGGCTTCCCTGGCTCACCATGGCCTTCACCCTGGCGCGGATCGTGACTGTCGGGGTCGGCTTGCAACTGGTGCCGCTGCTGCTCGGGTCAGGATACCTTCCACTTGAGGCGGCCGGACTGGCCGCGCTGATGGGTCTGGCTGCCCTCCCCGGCCGGATGCTGTTCATGCCTCTGATGGCCAGGTGGAGTGCGCTGCCGCTGACCGGTGCTCTGATCGCCCAGTTGTCCTTCGCAACGTTCCTGTTTCACCTGGCTGAATTCAAGCTGGTGGCGGTGCTTGCCGCTGCACTGTTCGGCATGGCGAGTGGCGCGCTGACGCTGGCCCGCACTGAAGTCCTGCTGAGTTTTTACGGCCCTCAGGTCTTTGGGTCCGTCAACGGCAGGATGGCCCGGTCTGTGAACGGGGCGCAGGCCCTGACGCCTCTGGGGGTGGGCCTCCTGTTCACGGTGACCGCCGCGTATACGGCGTCGTTGAATCTGATGGTTGCCCTGGGCATGGCAGCAGTACTGCTGCTGGCCTCCGCAGGGCCAATGAACAGCCTGGGTAGACCAGCCTCTGGAGACTTTCCCCGGCACCGGTAGCTGCGGGTTCACAGAAGGGGCGTACATACCGGACGCGGCGTCCTCTCTGGAAATCGCCTGTGTTGTCCGGCATTGCGGTCCTGTGGTCATGTCGCGTTTGCCCTTCTGTGTGGACCACGTTCACCTGCTGCCTGGCGTACTGCGCTTCCGTATGCCTGGCTCAGGACCAGACGCAGGCTTTACGCCGGGACCCCCTGCCGAGTTAACCTCCTGCTTTCCGGACCGACCGTGAAGCAGCTTCTGAAGGAGGGCGGCGCACTCTGCTAGCATCCCATTAACCACAACGCACTGCTTTTGCACGGAGGCCCTCTATGAAAACCCGGTTGCTCCTGACCGCCCTGCTCGCCACCACGTCACTCGCCCTGGCCGAGGTCCGCGTCGGCGTCATCGTTTCCTCTACCGGCCCCGCTGCCAGCCTGGGGATTCCCGAAAAGAACACGGTCGCGCTGCTGCCGCAGACCATCGCCGGGCAGAAGATCGTCTACACCATTCTGGACGACGCTTCTGACACAACCGCGGCCGTCACCAATGCCCGCAAGCTGATTCAGGACGGCAAGGTAGACCTGATTATCGGAACGACGACCACACCCGCCTCGCTGGCGATGATCGACGTTGTTTCTGAAGCCAAGGTGCCGATGATCAGCCTGGCCGCCTCCGAGAGCATCATCAAGCCCGTCGACGCCAAGCGCAGCTGGGTGTTCAAGACGCCCCAGACCGACGCCCTGATGGCCGCCGCGATCGTGCAGCACATGGTGCAGAACAAAATCCGGACCGTGGGCTACATCGGCTTCAACGACGCCTACGGAGAAGGCTGGGCCACCGAACTCAAACGCAATGCGGCGGCGCGCGGCATCAAGGTGATTGCCGAGGAACGCTATGGCCGCAGCGACACCAGCGTCACCGGCCAGATTCTCAAGCTCTCGGCGGCCCGGCCCGACGCGATTCTGATCGGGGCGTCCGGGGTACCGGCCGTGCTGCCTCAGAAGACCCTGAATGACCGCGGCTATACCGGCAAGATCTACCAGACCCACGGGGTGGCCAACGCCGACTTCCTGCGTGTCGGGGGCAAGGATGTCGAGGGCGCCATCCTGCCGGCCGGCCCGGTCCTGGTGGCCGATCAGCTGCCCAGTACCAACCCCACCCGCCGGGTCGGACTGGCCTACATGAACCTGTACGAAGCCAAGTACGGCAAGGACAGCGTCAGCACCTTCGGGGCGCATATGTGGGATGCCGGGCTGCTGATGCAGAAAGCACTTCCTGTGGCCCTCAAGAAGGCCAAGCCCGGCACCGCCGCCTTCCGTGAGGCGCTGCGGACCGCCCTCGAAAGCAGCCGCAATGTGATCGGGGCACACGGCATCTTTAACCTGAGTGCCACCGATCACCTGGGTCTCGATGCCCGCAGCCGCGTGATGGTGCAGGTCGTGAATGGGACCTGGAAACTGCTGAAGTAACGGTGCGGCACAACAGGAGGGGCGACTCGCCCCTCCTTTTTTTGTGGCCCCGATTGCTGCGGGACACGGGGCGTTCAGCCGCCGAGGTAACTGGCGCTCAGCTCGGGATGCCGGGCCAGTTCCTGTGCGGGGCCATTCATCTTGACCTGCCCGGTTTCGAGCACGTAGGCCTCGTCGCTGATGGCCAGACTGGCGCGGGCGTTCTGCTCGACCAGCAGCACCGTCACGCCGCTGTCGCGCAGGCCACGCACGATGCGCAGGATGTCGCGCACGATCAGCGGGGCCAGCCCAAGCGAGGGTTCGTCCAGCAGCAGCAGCTTCGGTCTGCCCATCAGGGCCCGGCCGATGGCCAGCATCTGCTGCTCGCCGCCCGAAAGGGTGCCTGCCAGCTGGCTGCGGCGCTCCAGGAGGCGGGGGAAGCGGGCATACACTTCGTCCAGGTCAGCCTGCCAGGGCGTGCGGCGACGGGCGTAGGCGCCCAGGGTCAGATTGTCGGCCACGCTCATGCTGGCAAACAGCTCACGGCGCTCGGGCACCAGGCTGATGCCGCGCGCCACCCGGCCCTCCAGTGGGACGCCACGCAAGGATTCTCCGGCATACAGGAGTTCTCCCTGGGACGGCAGGACGCCCATGACCGAGTTCATCAGGGTGGTTTTGCCTGCCCCGTTGGCACCGATCACACTCACGATGTGTCCCTGCGGTACCCGCACGCTCACGTCGCTCAGGGCCTCGACCCGGCCATAACGGGTATGCAGATGCTGCACGTCCAGCAGAACACTCATGCCACGTCCTCCGTCAGGTCCACGCCCAGGTAGGCCTCGCGTACCGCCGCGTTTCCGCGCACCTCGGCGGGATCTCCCTCGGCCAGCTTCTCGCCGTAATTCATGACCACCAGGCGGTCGACCAGGCTCATCACCAGGTCCATGTCGTGTTCCACGATCAGGATGGTCACGCCCTCGTCACGCAGGCGGCGCAGCAGTTCCACCAGGGCCGCCTTCTCTCCGTAGCGCAGCCCGGCTGCCGGCTCGTCGAGCAGCAGCAGCACCGGGTCCGCCACCAGGGCGCGGGCGACCTCCAGCACGCGCTGCTGTCCCAGTGGCAGGTTGCCGGCCAGTTCGAAGGCCTGCTCACCCAGACCGACCCGCTGAAGCTGTTTCAGAGCCTCGTGCTGCAGCGCCGCCTCCTCGTCCCGTTCCAGGTGAAGCATGCTGCGCAGCACGCCGGCCCGGGCGCGCGCGTAGCCGCCCATCATGGTGTTTTCCAGCAGGGTCAGTTCCGGCAGCAGGTGCACGTGCTGAAAGGTCCGGCTGATACCCAGGCGGTGAATCTGTCCGGCACTGCGCCGCGTGATGTCCTGCTCCAGGAAGCTCACGCGGCCACTGGTCGCCGGATTGACGCCTGTCAGCAGGTTGAAGACCGTGCTTTTGCCCGCGCCGTTGGGCCCGATCAGTCCCAGGATTTCCCCGGTCCGCAGTTCGAACGACACGTCGTTGACCGCCTTGAGGCCGCCGAACTGCTTGACGGCATGTTCCACACGCAGCAGCGGGGTACCCGGTTCCGGGGGGATACGCCCGGCCAGGGCGGGGCCAGCCGGCAGCAGCCGCATGGGTTCCTGCGGGAGCACGCGCTCGACCAGCGGCCACAGTCCCCGGCGTGCGAACTGCAGCACCAGAATGATCAGCAGCCCAAAGACCACTGTCTCGAAACTACCCTGCTGGCCCAGCAGTCCGGGCAGAACGTCGCGCAGCTGTTCGCGCAGCTGGGTGATCAGCGCCGAGCCCATCACGCCGCCCCAGACGTACTGCGAGCCGCCCACCACAGCCATGAACAGATACTCGATGCCGGCCGAGAGGCTGAAGGGGGTGGGATTTAAGAAGCGCTGGTTGTGGGCATAGAGCCAGCCGGAAAGTGAAGCCATCAGCGCCGAGAGCACGAAGACCTGGACCCGCAGGCCGAAGGTGTTGACGCCGAAGGCCTCGGCCACCAGGGGCCCACCGCGCAGCGCCCGCATGGCGCGCCCGGTGCGCGACGACAGCAGGAACTGGGCCGCCAGCGCCGTCAGCCCCAGGCTAAGCAGCGCGAGGTAGGCGAAGGCCCGTGGACTGGTGAGGGAAAGGCCGAACAGCCGCAGCGCCGGAATATCGGTCAGGCCGGTATTGCCGCCCAGGGCCGGGGTGTTGCCGAAGACATAGAACAGACTGATGCCCCAGGCGATGGTGGCCAGCGGCAGATAGTGCCCCTGCATACGCAGGGTGATCAGGCCCAGGAACGCCGCGACACTGCCGGTGGTCACGAAGCCGGCCAGCAGGCCCAGCCAGGGGCTCCAGCCCAGCCGGGTGCTGACGATGGCCGTGGTGTAGGCACCCACACCCATAAACGCCGCATGCCCGAAGCTGGTCAGGCCGACGATACCGGTCAGCAGGACCAAGCCCGTGACCACGATGGCAAAAATCAGGATGTTGGTCAGCAGCGTGACCTGAAACGTGGGCAGCAGCAGGGGAAGCAGCGCGGCAACCAGCACCGCCGCTCCAGCAAGCAGGGTCCGGCGCGACAGCGGGGGGCGTGCGGCGTTCATTCCTCGTCCTCGGGAATATGGCGGGTCGTTACACTTCGCCATAGCAGCACCGGCAGGATCAGGGTGAACACGATGACTTCCTTCCAGGCCGACAGACTGAACGACGCGAAGCTCTCGATCAGGCCCACCAGAATGGCGCCGGCCGCGGCCAGCGGGTAACTGACCAGACCGCCGATGATCGCCCCGATAAAGCCCTTGAGCCCAATCAGGAAGCCGCTGTCATACGTCATGGCCACCGATGGCCCGATCAGCATTCCGCCGAGCGCCCCGATCAGGGCCGCCAGAGTGAACGTCAGCATGCCGGCCGCCGAGGGGCTGATGCCCACCAGCCGGGCGCCCAGCCGGTTGACGGCAGTGGCCCGCAGCGCCTTGCCGGCCATGGTGTGATTGAAGAATTGTGCCAGGCTCAGCATCAGCAGGGCCGAGACAAAGATGACCAGCAGGCTCTGGCGGCTCAGAGTCACCTGCCCCAGGCTCAGGTTGCCCTCCACGAATGCGGGCGTGCGGGAGCCCTCGGGACCGAAAAACAGCAGGGCGAGCCCGGTCATCAGCAGATGCAGCGCCACCGAGGCAATCAGCAGCACCAGCACCGTCGCGTTCTGCAGCGGCTGGTACACCGTGCGGTACAGCAGCGGCCCCAGCGGAGCGACCAGAGCCAGCGTCAGCAGCACCTGCGACCACAGGGGTGGTTTCAGAGGTGCGAGCCAGCCGGTCAGTGCCCACACGCCCAGGCCGAGCGCTGCAGCGCTGCCCAGGATCAGGCCTCCCCGCCCGGCCTGTCCCCGCCGGGCCAGCGAGGCCGCTTCCATGACGGCCGCGACCGCCAGTGCCCCCAGCAGCAGCCACAGCGTGCCGGGAGTTTTGCCGAGCTGCAACGCGGCCAGGGTCAGGGTGCCGAACACCACGAACTCGCCCTGGGGGATGAAAATGATCCGGGTCACCGCAAAGACCAGCACCAGCGCCAGGGCCAGCAGCGCGTACACGGCGCCATTGGTCAGGCCATCGGCCGCCAGGACTGGAAATATTGCCGGATCAAACATTTTCAGATACCCGCCCGGCCGCCTGCTGGCCCCCATCCCACTCTTGGTTGTTCATTGCCCGCACCATATCGGAGCCGCCGGACCCCGGCAAGCCGCAGCGGCAGCGTTCTGGCCGCGCGCAGGCTGGAGGCTAGACTGGCACCACTACTCCCGTGTCTGCCGGCCGTCAGCGCCGGTGTTCTGTTGTGATGGAGGTTACTCATGTTCCAACCCGACCGCGAAGCCATGCCTGTTCCCGAACTGCGTGCCCTGCAGCTGCAGCAGCTGCAGACCATGCTGGCTCGCCAGTATGAGAACGTCCCGGCGTACCGCACGAAATTTACCGAGGCGGGCGTCACGCCTGCTGACCTGCGCACGCTGGATGACCTGCAGCGTTTTCCGTTCACCCGCAAGGCTGACCTGCGCGACAATTATCCGCTGGGCCTGAGTGCGGTGCCCCGGACTGAGCTGCGCCGGATCCATGCCAGCAGCGGGACCAGTGGCAAGCCCACCGTGGTCGCCTACGACGAGCACGACGTGAATGTCTTCGAGGAAGTGGTGGCGCGCAGCCTGTACGCCGCCGGCGCGCGCCCCGGTATGGTGTTTCACAACGCCTACGGCTACGGGCTGTTTACGGGCGGGCTCGGAACCCATGGAGGTGCCCGGCGCCTGGGCCTGTGCACCGTGCCGGTGTCGGGCGGTGGCACCGAGCGGCAGGTCGGCCTGATTCTGGACCTGCAGCCTGAGGTCATTGCCTGCACACCCAGCTACGCCCTGGTGCTGGCCGACGCCCTGGCCCGCCAGGGTCTGGGCCCGGATGACATCAGCCTGCGCTACGCCGTTCTGGGTGCCGAACCATGGGCCGAAAAGACCCGCCAGGAGGTCCAGGCACGTCTGGGAGTCCGGGCCACCAACATCTATGGTCTCTCCGAGATCATCGGGCCTGGGGTTAGCAACGAGGACGCCGACGAGCAGCAAGGCAGCTACGTCTGGGAAGACCACTTCTATCCCGAGATCGTGGACCCCCAGACGGGGGCCGCTTTGCCCGACGGCGAATGGGGAGTGCTGGTCCTGAGCAGCATGTCCCGCAGCGCAATGCCGATCCTGCGCTACTGGACCGGGGATATCACCCGCTTGATTCCAGACCAGGGAACCACCGGGCGCACCATGCGCCGGATGGACCTGATCCGGGGCCGCAGCGATGACCTGATCATCCTGCGCGGGGTCAACGTGTATCCGACCCAGCTTGAAGCGGTGCTGGCCAGCCTGGGCCAGACGAGCCCGCACTATCACGTCACCGTGTCGCGCAGCGGCCTGATGGACGAACTGCACCTTCAGGTCGAGGCCAGCGACGATGCGCCGGCCCTGCGCCAGGAGATCGTGCGGCTGGTCAAGGTACAGGTGGGAGTCAGCATCTCCTGCGAGTTGTGCGCGCCAGGCAGCCTGCCCCGCAGCGAGGGTGGCAAACTCCGGCGAGTGACTGACCTGCGCATGGCACGCTGAGCCTGGCTTTAATGAGACGTTTTATATAGACTCATGTTCTGCCCGGACGGTATGACTATCTCATGAGAGTTGGAGCCGCCGGGCAGACCCTGGCCGATGTGCTTGGTGCCGAGAGCGATCCGGTCTACCGGGCCGGACAGGCCCTGACGGTGCTGGAAAGCTGGCAGCTGCGCCTGCCCCGGCTGCGCATCATGGTGGTCGGCGGCCTGACCCCGAGGGTGGTCGCCCTGATCGGCACCTCGGTGCGGTCGGCAGGCAGTGCCATCTCCACATCATCCGACGTGCGCCATGTGTTGCACCTCAAGTCCCTGATGCAGCGCGAACTCGGTACCGAGCCACTGGACATCGCCGGCTACGCCCATACCGGTCAGCTGTTCGAGATCCGCCCCTCGGCGGTGGCCGATCTGCGCCGCGCTACCTGGACCCTGGCGGAGGCGGCCGATGACGTGGTCGCGGCCTTCAGCGCCCTCCAGGGCGCCCAGGGTGCCCTGGGGGTGCTGACCCGGCCCCGCCTGCGCGCCCGCGTTTCCGACGCCCAGGCCCGCTGGACCCGTGAATGTGACGCCCTGGTCCGGGTGGGCAGCCAGTTGCCGGTGATGCCGGTCAGTGCGCTTCCAGTCGGGGCAACCCGCATGGCAGCGGTCTGGGATGAACCCAGACGTGTGGTCGGCTAAGAATTCTTTAGCCCCCGGACAATGTTCATGCCAGGGGCGTACAGTAGCCGCATGAGCGATGCCTTCCCGTCAGGAACGGGCCCCTCCCTGCTGGACCTGCTGATCGAATGGCAGGAGGGAGTCGGTGACCGTGACCGCCTGATTCAGCGCCTGACCCAACTGGGCCCAGAGCAGGGTGCCCAGGTTCAGCAGCTGATCCAGGAGGTCCAGAACAGTCTGGCGCCCACACCAAGTCACGCGGCGCCGCCGCCCAGTCCAGCCGAATGGCGTTCTGAACTGATGGCCTGCCGGGCACGCGTCTGGCCAGCGCCGGACCCGGCCGGATTGCTGGTCGGGCCAGACGTGATGATCCTGACCGACGGCCACGCCGGCACCATCGTCCGTGACCATGGAGCCCGGACCCTGCCCGGCAGTGTGGCCGCTTCACTGATGCTGCTGTGTCAGACCATCATCATGGCCCAGAACGCCGTGGACGCCCAGGAGCTGAGCCGGCTCCAGCAGCAGCGCATCACGGCGAACTCCACGTCGCTCTCGGACATCGAGCCGGTTCAGTAACACGCGGCGTGAGCGGGCCACCAACTGGCCACAGCCCCCCCTCAGGCCAGTTCAATCACGCTGGCGTCGCTGATGGTCAGCTTCAGGGCCCTGGGCCGGCGCTGTCCGCCGCACACCTGGGCCTTCACGCCGATCAGACAGTCCTGAAGCCGGATATCCACCTTCTCGATCAGGGCTCCGGTGTCTACCGAGCTGTACTCGATTTCGGCCTGACGCACCACGCTGTCGGCGCCCACGCTGGTAAAGGGACCAATGTAGGCGTCCTCTACCCACACGTTCTCACCCAGCAGCACTGGTCCGACAATCTTGCTGCGCAGCACGGTGGCCGAGGCCGGTATCACCACGCGGCCAGTGATCTGCGAGTCCTCGACGGCGCCCTGTACGTCGGCCTCGATCTTTTCGAGCAGCAGCCGGTTGGCATCCAGCAGGTCGTCGGGCCGCCCGGTGTCCTTCCACCAGCCCTCGACCCGCCGCCCCAAGACCCTGGCGCCGCGCTCGATCAGGCCCTGGATACCGTCAGTGATTTCGTACTCGCCGCGCGCGGACGGGGGCATGCCGTCGAGCACCTCAAAAATGGCGGGGGTAAAGCAGTACAGTCCGGCCACAGCGAGGTTGCTCGGCGGGTTTTTCGGCTTCTCCACCAGCCGGGTAATCTGCTCGCCATCCAGTTCCGCCACACCGAATGCCGTAGGATTGTCGACCTCAACCAGCGCGATCAGCGCCTCTGGCCGCTCCTGCTGGAATTGCTGCACGAACGGCGCGGCCCCGTGCTCGAACAGATTGTCGCCCAGGTACACGCAGAAGTCGTCCTGCCCCACCCAGCTGCGGGCGGTCAGAACCGCATGACCGAGGCCAAGCTGTTCATGCTGGTTGATCAGGGTGACCTGGACGCCCTCGATCTGGCCAAGGCAGCTCTGAATTTCTTCACGGGTGATGTCAGAGACAACCACTCCGATGTCGCGGATTCCTGCCTCGACCAGCGTGTTGATGGCCAGGCGGATGATAGGTTGGCCGGCCACAGGCAGAACAGGTTTGGGACGCGTGAATGTCAGGGGTCGAAGCCGGGTTCCCAGACCCGCGGCAGGAATAATGGCTTTCATTGCCCGGCAGTTTAGTGCGCGTGTCACGTTTGAAACGGCAGGGAGATATTTATGTAGACCTGAGAGTTGCTCGGAAATTCTGCCTGGAGAAACTGTTGTTCAGGCTGCCGGCCCAGCCGGTGGCCGGAGAAACGCTGACCCCCCTGGCCTCAGGGCAGAAGGTAGCCCTGCGCCAGTCGGGAGTAGGCACGGACCTGGCACTCCTGCCACGCTTCGTCTCGGCCCAGTTCCTCTGCCAGCAGGGCCGCCACACGCGGCGCGGTCTGGATACTCGCGCGCGCGTCGAGCAGCAGCGCGCGCAGACGTCGGGCCAGCACATCCTCCACGGTGCGGGCCTGCTCATGCCGGGCGGCCCAGCGGACTTCCGCCTCCGTGTAGTCCAGGTCAGGATGCAGCGGCACGTCAACGCCCGGTAGCGCACGGACCCGGGGCACGTCCGTCCCGTAGACCTTCCAGTGGTCGCCGGGAGTCTCAGTGGTCGCTCCGTGAAGTTTCAGGATCTGGGACAGGCTCAGGCGCCGGGTCAGCCCGGCAAGCTCGGCCGCGCGGTCCACGGTGTCCTCACCCATCCGGCGGTAGGTGGTCCACTTGCCGCCGGTCAGGGTAACCAGCCCGCCGCCGCTGATGCGGATCACGTGGTCGCGCGACAGGGCCTTGGTGTCGGTGCCTTCGGCGGCCCGGACCAGGGGGCGCAGGCCGGCAAACACGCTCAGAACGTCGGCCTGGGTCGGAGCAGGGTCCATGTACTGCGCGGCCGTGCGCAGGATGAAGTCCACTTCCTCCGCCAGGGCGCGGGGTTCGGCACTGGTCTCAGGGACCGGCGTGTCGGTGGTGCCGATCACCACCCGACCGTGCCAGGGAACGGCGAACAGCACCCGCCCGTCGTCGGTGCGCGGGACCATGATGGCGCTGTCGCCAGGAAGGAAGCGCCGGCCAACCACTACATGAACCCCCTGGCTGGGCGAGAGCATTGGTTGAATGTGAGGGTCCTCCATGCGGCGGACCTCATCGACAAAGACGCCGGTGGCGTTCACAACAGCGCGCGCCCGGACGGAATGGGTCTGACCGGTTTCGCTGTCACGGAAGTCGGCGCCGGCAATCCTGCCGTTCTCGTGGAGCAGGCCCGTCACTGGTGCATGGTTCAGGGCAACGCCACCAAAATTCTGGAACGTCCGCAGCAGAGAGATGGCCATGCGGGCGTCGTCGAACTGACCATCGAAATACAGGATGCCGCCCTTCAGCGCGGGGCGGCGCAGCGTGGGAATACGGCGAAGCGCCTCACTGGCAGTGACATAGCGGCTGCGGCCGAGGCCGAGTTTGCCGGCCAGCAAGTCATACAGCTTCAGTCCGGCTCCGTAAAACGGGGCCGACCACCACGTGTAGGCGGCCACCACAAAAGCCTGATCCCGGACTAGGTGCGGCGCGTTGCGGCGCATCAGCCCCCGCTCGTGCAGGGCCTCGCGAACCAGCGAGATGTTTCCCTGGGCCAGATAACGGACGCCGCCATGCACCAGTTTGGTGCTTCGGCTGCTGGTGCCCTTGGCATAGTCCTGGGCTTCGAGCAGCAGGGTGCGGTAACCGCGGGAGGCCGCTTCCAGCGCGGTGCCGAGGCCAGACGCTCCGCCGCCGATGACCAGCAGATCCCAGGTCTGGGGCTGGGTAGCGTCTTGAAGCTGCTGGGTTCGGGGGTCAGTGGGCTGGGTCACGTCGGGTCCTTTGGGTTAGAGAACGAAGGCGAACGCCATGGAACACATGTTCATCATAGTAGAACATATGTTCAAATGAAAAGAGAGATGGATAGGCTGGCTCACTGCTGGAGATCAGCCTGGGCCGCAGGAACCTTAGCCTTCCGGCTGCTCCCACTCTCGGCTGCGCTGCACGGCCCTGCGCCACTGGGTCAGGCGACGGGTGCGCTCGTCTTCGGCCATCTGGGGCTCGAAGATCCGGTCTACCTGCCACAGGCGGGTAATCTCCCCGGTACTCTGCCAGAAGCCCACGGCCAGCCCGGCGAGGTAGGCGGCCCCCAGGGCGGTCGTTTCGGTTACTCTGGGCCGCACGACCGGCACACCCAGGAGGTCAGCCTGGAACTGCATCATCAGGTTGTTGCGGCTGGCGCCACCGTCCACGCGCAGTTCCTTCAGGGGTGCTCCGCTGTCCTGCCCCATGGCTTCGAGCAGTTCGGCTGACTGAAAGGCGATGCTTTCCAGGGCCGCACGCGCGATGTGCGCGCTGGTGGTGCCCCGGGTCAATCCGACCATGGTGCCCCGGGCGTAGCTGTCCCAGTAGGGCGCCCCCAGTCCCACGAAGGCCGGCACCAGAAACACGCCCTCGCTGCTGTCGACACTGGTGGCCAGGGCCTCGACCTCACTGCTGTCGCGGATGATCCCCAGGCCGTCTCTGAGCCACTGCACCACTGCCCCTGCCACGAACACGCTGCCTTCCAGAGCATAGGTCCGCGCCCCACCGAGCTGCCAAGCCACCGTGGTCAGGAGCTGGTTCCGGCTGGGCACGGCTTCCTGGTCAGTGTTCATCAGCATGAAGCAGCCGGTTCCGTAGGTGTTCTTGGCCATGCCGCGCTCCAGGCAGGCCTGTCCAAAAGTGGCCGCCTGCTGATCCCCGGCGATCCCCGCAATCCTGATGCGCGCCCCCAGCAGCCCCTCGGCGGTCTCGCCGTACACCTCACTGCTGCTGCATACCCGTGGCAGCACCTCGCGCGGGATATCCAGCACCCGCAGCAGCTCGTCGTCCCACTCGCCGGTGTGAATGTCGTACAGCAGGGTCCGGCAGGCATTGGTGGAGTCGGTGACATGCAGTTCGCCCCCCGTCAGGTTGTAGATCAGCCACGAGTCGACCGTGCCGAAGGCCAGTTCGCCTCTCACAGCCCGCTCGCGGGAACCCTCGACATGGTCCAGAATCCACTTCAGCTTGGTGCCGCTGAAATAGGCGTCGATCAGCAGGCCGGTCTTGTGCTGAAAACTTTCAGCGTGCCCCTGCTCCCTGAGCTGATCACAGAAGGCCGCGGTGCGGCGGTCCTGCCACACGATGGCAGGGTGAACCGGCTGACCGGTGACGCGGTCCCACACCACCACCGTCTCGCGCTGATTGGTGATTCCAATGGCCGCGATGTCGCTGGCTTTCAGACCTGCGCCTGAGATGGCTTCCTGCGCCACACCGATCTGTGTGCTCCAGATCTCCTGCGGATCGTGCTCGACCCAGCCCGGCCGGGGGAAGAACTGGCGGAATTCCTTCTGGGCCACGCGGCAGACGCTGCCTTCCTGATCGAATACGATCGCGCGGCTGCTGGTGGTGCCCTGGTCGAGCGCAAGGATGAACCGACTCATGTAAAGCCTCCTGTGGGTGGAGCTCAGGACTGAAATCCGACGGTACTGGCCGGACAGGCACCTTGACCACACTGGACCGGGAACGGTGCGCGAAACTGAGATCGCCAGGTCCTGGTATCAGCGCGCGAGACGCGCATAAAGCGGCGCTGCTTTGAAATGACAATGCGGAGCTCCTGCGCCGCAAGTTCAGGACCGGTGGGGACCATCAGACGATAGCTGGAAGTCACAACTTCCGTGTCGGCAAAAAGACTGGGTCGAATTGCGTGCGTCGTGAATGTCTCGCCCCCCCTTAGAAACCGTCTGAGCGAGTCGTGGCCAGCCACGCTGCGAATACGTGGCACCTTTGCAGGCACAGCCTGTAGGTCCGAAATAGTCAGTGCGCCCATAATTACTGACCATTGAACATCTGTCAACACTACTCGAACAGGTGTTCAACTGAGGACAACATGTGTCCGCAACGGCTCACCAGCAGCTGCGTTTATGCTTAGGCGGTGACTGACGACTCCGGGGCCCTGGCAGTGCAGATTGCCCGCCTGTACTACCACCAGGGCCTGACGACCGACGCCATCGCCCGGGAACTGGGGCTGTCGCGGCCGAAGGTCAGCCGGCTGCTGACCCTGGCGCGGCGCACCGGGCTGGTCGAGATTCGCATCCATGACCCCCAGGCACAGCCACAGAGCCTCGAAGCGCAACTGCGTGAGCGCTATCCGTCGTTGACCGCACATGTCGTGGGGGTGCCGCCCGGGAGCATGGATGCGGTGTGGCTGGAGCGTGTGGCGGTCGCCAGCGCGCGTGTGCTCGATACCCTGCTGCGGCCCCGACAGGTGGTCGGACTGGCCTGGGGCAACACGGTCGATGCGGTTTCGCGCGTCCTGACGCCGCGTCACGTGGCGGAGCTGGAATTTGTTCAGCTCAATGGCAGCGCCCATGCCCGGGATTTCATGAGCGGCTTCGTCACCGATACGATTACGCGCTTTGCCCAGAACTACAGTGCGCGTGCGCACCTGTTCCCAGTCCCCACCTTCTTTGACGACCCGGCGACCAAGGCGGCCATGTGGCGCGAACGCAGCGTGCGGCACGTGGTGGATCTGCAGGAGCGCGCCGACGTGCTGCTGTACTCGGTGGGCACGCCAGACCCGCGTGCTCCCAGTTACGTTCATGTGGGCGGGTACCTTGATCCGGTGGATCAGCAGGGCCTGCATGACCAGGGCGTGGCTGGCGATATCGCCACAGTCTTCTACCGCGGCGATGGAAGCTTTGCCGACATTCCCATCAATGCGCGGGCCAGCGGGCCCGACCTGAGCCTCACGACCCGTGTGACTCACGCTGTGTGCGTTGTGAGCGGCCTTGCCAAGGTCGAGGCGCTGCGAGGAGCACTCAACGGCGGTCTGATGAACACCCTGGTCGTGGACGAGACGACCGCCCGAGAACTTCTGCGCACCTGAGTCCTGCTCTGGCTCGTGGCCGGGCGGACGCCCAGGGTGAACCGCCGCCTGTTCTACTGCCCTGACGGCTCAGTCCGCATACAGCCGGGCGGCGTAGCGCGCCGCTGCCTCGGCATGGTTGCGCTGCTGCACGCTGACCCCCGGGAGGGCGCGGCTCAGTGCCGACGGGAACAGGGGGCTGATGCGCAGGGCCCCGCCTGTAGCAGTGACTGGCAATGTGCCGGTCTGGGCCCGGACCCGGCTGACCAGTTCGGCCAGGGCCACCGCCGCAGATTCCAGCATGAGCATGGCGTCCGGATCGCCGGCGTCCGCCGCGCGTCCCACTGCAGGAGCCAGGCGGGCCAACGCGGCGGCACCCTGCGATCCGTAGGCGAACCCTCTCAGGGTTTCCCAGTCCAGGCCGCCGGTAATGGCGGCCACCTCGTGGGCCAGCCGGGAATCGGGAACCTGTCCCAGGTCCAGCTGCGTGGTCAGGTGCCGCAGGGCGGCGCGGCCCAGACTGAAGCCCCCACCGTCGTCTCCCAGGCGGTACCCCCGTCCCCCCGCCCGGACCACCTCGCCCCGGGCGGTCACGTGATACGCGATGCTGCCGGTACCCGCATAGAGCAGGATGCCGGCTCCCGGTCCCAGGTGAGCCCGGTAGGCCAGGTCCAGATCTCCTTCTACGTCCACCTGTCCGGCAGGCACCCTGAGTGTTTCGGCCAGGGCCGCCTGGAGATGCCGTGCCGCGTCGGTGCCCACCGTGATTCCGGGAACCCCGGCCTGCACTGCGTCTGGGTGCCCCGGCAGGGCCGCAGCGAGCGCCGCCAGGCTCTGTGCGCCGGCTGGAGTGCCGAGCAACAGTGCGGTAAAGGCTGGTGCAGTTCCGGTTGCCACCAGCTGGGAGTCGCGGACCAGCGCCCAGCCGGTTGCAGTGCCCCCGGCGTCCAGGCCCAGCAGCAGCGGTGAGCGGGTCATGCGAGAACCTGCGTGATCATCGTGCCGAGTCTAACCCCCGGGACCGTGGATTCCGTGTGGACCTGTCGGGAGTCAGCCCCGAAAGGAGCGCTCCGGCAAAGGTGAAGCGTGCCGCGGGGGCACGCTTCATCTTGATCAACAGCGGGTTCAGGGCAGCGCGATGGGGGAGAGCATGGTGACCTGCCTGGGCAAGGGGGTGAACTTCTCACTCGTGACGCCGCCCACTTCGACCTGCACGGGGCCATGCGGAAGGCGCATGAAGCCGTAACGGCCCTGGCCGTCGGTCTGGGTCCGCGCAACCTCCTGACCGCTGCCGTCAAGCAGACGCACGACACGGCTGCCCAGCGGTCCGCTGGCCGCAGTGATCTGCCCGCTCACCGCGCGCAGCTTGGCGGGGTTGGGGCGGTCCCAGCGCACTTCGCGCTCGAAGGGCCCGCCTTCGCCAGCCAGGCGCGCAGCCAGTTCCGGCAGCACCTGCTCCTTGGTGCGGGTGCCCGCATTCACGTCTTTGTCAGGCGTGCGGTACGAGTATCCAGCCCAGCCGCTGAGACCCGCCTGACGGGTCTTCCAGATCTGGTTGACACTGCTGACCTGATCGTTCAGGTAGATGGCAGTGCCACTGACCTGATGAACGTCAGGCGCAACGGCCTGCAGAGAGGATGCGAACTGGTTCCACTGGTCGAACCAGAGCGCCTGGACCGGAACGAAGTCACGCTTGTAATTCATCATGACGTTCACGTCCAGGTAGCCTTCCCTGACCCAGGTCACCCAGTCCTGCAGCACCTCGTTATAGGGCCTGGAGCGCAGCCATTCGGTCTCGTTGGCTGGCCCGGCACCGTACGTGATGGTCGCGGCATTCACACTGACGTCAGGCTTGACGGCCTTCACCGCCAGAGCGGTCTCGCGCACCAGATTGGTCACCTGCTGCATGCGCCATGCGCTCCACTGCGGATCACCCGGCAGCGGCGTACCGGTGGCGCCGGTTTCGGCCCGGTAGCGCTCGAGCGCGGTAGGGTTGTAGCCCCAGTTGCTGGGACCGCCCACGGGGTTGAAGTCGGTGTAACGCACGCGGTCGAACTGAATGCCGTCCACATCGTAATTCTTCGCCACAGAAACATACATGTTGCGGATGTACTCGGCTGCGTCCGGGTGCCCGGGGTCCAGCAGCCAGTCATTGCCGCCGCGTGTGGTCCCGTCGTTCTTGACCGTCAGCCAGAAGTCGCGGCCTGTTGCTTTCAGACCATGGGCATT
The DNA here is from genome assembly GCF_014647655.1 of Deinococcus malanensis. Classification (NCBI taxonomy): domain Bacteria; kingdom Thermotogati; phylum Deinococcota; class Deinococci; order Deinococcales; family Deinococcaceae; genus Deinococcus; species Deinococcus malanensis. Next base: position 21,768 of record NZ_BMPP01000003.1, on the reverse strand, counting down.
GAAAGCATGCGTGGGGTCGGAGGGGGGCGTCAGGCTGTTCCAGATGGCCGTGGTGATGATCCAGGCATGCACCTGAATGCCCTGGGCGTGGGCCTTGGTGATCAGGTCGGCCAGGGGGTCGAATCCGGCGGGCACGGCCGGATCGTTGGTGCGGGGCATGGCGGCGTTGTTGCAGTAGCAGTCACCCCGGCGACCGACCTGCGCGAACAGCACGCTGACGTTCATGGCCCGGGCTGTGGCCACCAGCGCATCAATTTCCGCAGCAGTCTTCATGCCGGGGCCAAATGCGTCGACCCACAGGCCTCGCAACTCCTGCTGGCCCTGGCCCCGCGGGCTGTCGTGCGGGCCGGGGGTCTTGACGCCCTGGGGATTGACGACAGAGGCGTCAGAGGACTGGGGAGTGGTGCCACAGGCAGCGAGCAGCAGGGAAGTCAGCAGGGCAGCAGTGAGCTTGTGAGTCATGGGTCGTGCTCCTTTCAGACAGCGTGAGAGGTCGAAGGGCCAGGCGGCGGACCGGGGGCGGCATGTTCAGCGGCTTTGGGTATCGGCGGCGTCCCGCAGGGCGTCACCCATGAAATTGAAGGCCAGCACCGAGATCACGATCATCAGGCCCGGGAGCAGCAGCCAGGGATAGAGGTTGAGGGTCTCGAAGTTCTGGGCGTCCTTGAGCAGCAGGCCCCAGCTGGTCATGGGCTCCTTGATGCCCAGACCCAGAAAGCTCAGCGCACTTTCGCCCAGGATGTAACCCGGCAGGGCCAGGGTGGCGGTCACGATCAGGAAACTGCTGAGGTTGGGCATGATGTGGCGCAGGATTACCCGCAGGTCGCTGGCGCCGATGGCCCGGGCGGCCTGGACGTAATCAATATTGCGGGCACTGATGACCTGCCCGCGGATCACCCGGGCCAGCCCGGCCCAGCCGATCAGCGACAGCACGGCGATGATTCCCAGATAGACCCAGGTGCTCGGCCACTTCGCCGGAATGATGGTGGACAGCGCCAGCAGAATCGGCAGCCGCGGAAAGGACAGCAGCACTTCGATGATGCGCTGGATCACGTCGTCGATCCAGCCACCGAAAAACCCACTGATGCCCCCCAGCACGATACCGATGGTGAAGCTGATCAGAATACCGATCACGCCGACTGTCAGGCTGACCTGCGAGCCCACCAGCATGCGCGAGAGCAGGTCCCGTCCGAACTTGTCGGTGCCCAGCGCGAAGAAGTAGCCGTCCTTGACCCCGAACAGGTGCCACTGGCTTTTGAAGACGCCCAGCAGGCTGTAGCGGAACTCGGCCGGGTCCTCGCCGCGCACGAAGAACAGGATGGGAAGGGGCCGGCTCTTGTCCTCGGCAAAGGTGGAGAGGAACGTTACCGGGTCCCGGGTCTTCTTGAAGCCGTACACGAAGGGCCGCATCAGCTTGCCCTCATGCATCACGTGGATGGCCTGCGGACGCTGGTACGGATATTCCTCGTGCTGCACCGTGATCGAGTACGGCGCGAGGAACCCCGCCAGCAGCGCGATCAGGTACATCGCGGCCAGCACCCAGAAACTCAGGACCCCGACCCGGTTGCGCCGGAAGCGGCGCAGGGCCAGCGCGAGCGGCGTCTGACGGGCGCGCACAGGTTGGCTGGCAGGAGCGTTGGCGACCACCGTCATGGCTGCCCCCTGAGAAAGGCCGGGCACGGCGCAGGGATCATTTCGGATCTGACCGGAAGGGCGTTGCCCCTGCTGGCGGTGCTCATGGAAGTGACTGAGGTCTTCATTCGTACCTGATCCGGGGGTCGGCCCACGCCAGCGCGAGGTCCGCGAGAAGGTTGCCGATCAGGAGCAGCAGCGCGCTGAACAGCAGCAGGGTCATGGCGACGTACTGGTCCTTGTTCAGCAGGCTGTCGTACAGAAAGGGGCCGATGGTCGGCAGGTTCAGCACGATGCTGGCGATGATGGTCCCGGAAATCAGGCTGGGCAGGCTCAGACCCGCCAGACTGATCAGAGGGTTGACCGCGTTACGAACCGCGTGACGCCACAGCACCCGCTGCGGCGTCACGCCCTTGCTGCGCGCCGTGCGGACGTAGTCCTGGTTGATCACGTCCAGCATGCTGGCGCGCATCTGGCGCATCAGGGCGGCCACACCCTCAAGACCAATGGCGATCATCGGAATCCAGAGGTGGCCTAGCAGGTCGCGCACCCGGGCCCAGGACCACGGCGCGTCGATGTAGTCGGGGCTGAACAACCCCCCCACGTTGGTGCCGCCCGCATTGAGCACCAGTGCAATCAGAAGCAGCGCTACCAGAAAATCCGGTATGGCGAGGCTGATATACCCCAGGAAGTTCATGATGGTGGCACCGGGGCCGTAGCGGTTGATGGCGGTGTAGATGCCCAGGGGCACGGCAATCACCCAGCTGACCACCAGGGTGAGCAGGGCCAGGAACACGGTCCAGCCCAGCCGCTCCCAGATCAGGCTGCTGACCGGCCGGCCGTTGACGAACGAGTACCCGAAGTCGCCCTCGGTGACGATGCCCTTGATCCAGGTGAGGTACTGGATCCACAGCGGCTGATCCAGACCCAGCTGACGGGTGATGCTGGCCACCGTCTCCTTGGTTACGCGCGGATCGTCGAGGTACTGGTCGATAAAGCTGCCGGGTTGCAGCTGGATCACGGTGAAGCACACCACGCTGATCAGCAGCAGCGTGGGAATCATGCCCAGAATGCGGCGCAGCGCGTAGGTCAGCATTCTGGCAGCACCCGGCGGGGATAGGAACTTGCTCGGCTCACGTTCTCTCCTGCCTCAAATGGACGCTGGTGGCGCGCTGCTCCGGCACGGGGGCCGGGAAACCGCGCGCCACCAGCGGGCGGCTTACTTCTGGTAGACCAGCGGAACCGGGTTGTAGCCGGGAATCACGCCGAGGTTGTACACGTAGTTGCCGTACTTGTTGCTGACGGCCCCGATGTTCTCGGGCTTGGCAATGGGCGTGACCGGCAGGTTCTGCGCGAACAGCAGCTGCCAGCGGGTGTACAGCGCCTTGCGCCGGGCGGCACTGGTGGTGGTGGCCGCTTCGTTGAAGATGTTGTAGATGTCGCGCTCCCACTTGGCCATGCGCGAGACGATGGCCGGGTCGCCGTCCTTGGCTGGCTGGGTGCTGCGGTGCCAGTAGTACAGGCTGCCACCGGGCTGCCAGATGGGGCGGCGCAACTCGGGATCCGGCTGATCACCGAAGGCGTGCAGAATCATCTCCCAGTCGCCGCTCAGGCCGGTGGAGAACAGCTTGCTGCTCAGGATGCCCTTGAGGTTGACCTTGACGCCCACCTTGGCGAAGTCGCTTTGCAGGATGGTGGCGATCGGCGGGTAGACGCTGCTGTCGGTGCCGTAGGTCAGGTCGAACTCCAGCGGTTTGCCGTTCGGCAGCAGGCGGATGCCGGCGGCGTTCTTGCGGTTCAATCCCATGGCGTCGAGGGCCTCGTTCACGGCCGAGAGATTGAAGCTGCCCAGCTGCTTGGTGGTGTTGGTGTAGAAGGCCTTGTTGACCGGGGCCACGCCGTGTCCGGGCAGGCTCGCCAGACCATTGTAGACCGTGTCGATAATGCGCTCACGGTTGACAGCTCCCTGCATGGCGCGGCGGAAGCGCACGTCGCTGAAGACCTTGGCCAGGGCCGGGTCCTTGGCGTCGAAGTTGTAGGCCACGAAGGGTGGGCTGCCGAACAGGGCGGTGGAGCGCATGACCTTGAACGGGGCGCCGGCCACCTCCTTCTGCTTCAGATCCGGGAATTGAGCGCCGCTGATGTTCAGCTGGTCCACGTTGCCGGCCAGGAACTGCGCCACCTGGGCCTGCGGGTCACGGATGATCAGGAATTCCAGGCGGTCGAGGTACGGCAGCTTCTTGCCCGCAGCGTCCACCTTCCAGTAGTTGGGATTACGGGTCAGGGTCACCTTCTGACCGGCGGTGTAGTTGGCAAGCTTGAAGGGTCCGGTGCCTACCACTTCCGATTCGTTGACGTTGGTCGGCCAGGCGCTGTTGATGTCCGCTGCCTTGGCGCCGCCTTCCTGGCTGAATTTCAGCAGTTTGTGCTTGGGCATGATGAAGTACCGCTGCTGCAGCAGGAAGGCGGGAGCGGCCTGGGGAAGGGTGAAGCGTACGGTGTTGGCATCGACCTTGCTGATGGTCACGTCCTTACCGCCCAGCTTGAAGTTCCCGACGTCGCCCGCACGGGCTTCGGGGTTCATGATGATGTTCTTGTAGGTAAAGACCACATCGTCGGCGTCGAAGGCCTGGCCGTCACTCCACTTGACGCCCTGGCGCAGCTTGAAGGTGTAGGTCCTGCCGTCGGGGCTGATGTCCCAGCTTTCGGCCAGTGCCGGCTCGATCTTGTAGGTGGCCAGGTTGAACTCCACCAGGCCGTCGAACATCTGCTGCGAGATCAGGCCCAGGTTGTTGTCGATCACGCCGTAATAGAACAGGCTCTGGGGGCTGTCCCCCAGGGTCAGGGTATAGGAGCCGCCGGTCTTGCCGTTGACAATGCCCAGGGCGTTGTAACCAGCGACTTTCTTGGGGGCGGCCAGGGCGCCGCCAAGCAGCGTCAGGGAGAGCAGGGCGAGGGTGCTTCGTTTCAGCATAGGAAACCTCCGGTAGGGGGTAGGGACGGGTCAGGTTGTGGCGTGCGCCCTTCCAGACTAATACCACTTTGGTGCCACTTGCAAGCCTGTGACAAAGTGGTTCGGAAGTGGTATGGTCGGTCCAATGTCCCTTCGTCCCCACGGGTGGGCTCTCCCACTGGATGCAGCCAGCGCGACCCCTGTTTACCTTCAGGTCGCGTCCGGCATCGCGCGGCGCATTCAGGACGGCCAGTTGGAGGGCGGCAGCGCCCTGCCGTCCGAGCGTGAACTGGCCAGCCGACTGGGGGTTTCGCGCGTTACGGTGCGTCAGGCGCTGGCTCAGCTGGCCGAGCAGGGCCTGCTGACCCGGCGCCACGGCAGCGGAACCTTTGTCTCTCCGCCACCGGAGGCACCGGCGGTCCGTCCGCTGGGGCTGCTGAGTTCCTTTTCCGACGATGTCCGTTCGCGCGGGCAGAAGCCTGGCGCAAGGGTCCTGAACTTTGAACGTGGACGCCCTACCCCACAGGAGGCGATGAGTCTGGCGCTTTCGCCTTCCGACACGGTTCTGCGCGTGCGGCGGCTGCGCACGTCGAGTGGCGAGCCGCTGGCGGTGGAGGAAAGCACCCTGCCCGCTGCCCTGGTTGATCCACTCACGGCGCAGGACGTGACCGATGCCAGCCTCTACGCCCTGCTGGCCGCCCGTGACCTGCAGCCTCACCGCGCCATCCGGCACCTGCGGGCCATCAATGCCCAGGAGGATCTGGCCACGCTGCTGGGCATTCCTCCGGGCGGCGCCGTACTGGCCACCGAACGGGTCTCCTGGACCCGTGAAGGCCGGCCCGTCGAGTACGCCCGCGCCCACTACCGGGGGGACCGCTATGACTTCGTGATGGAGTTGCAGGGAGACGGTCCATGAGCCGCCCCGCCCGCGTCCTGGGACTGATGAGCGGCACCAGTGCCGACGGCATCGACGCTGCCCTGCTGGAACTGCCCGGCTGGCCGCCGCTGGGGACGGGCGGACGGTTTCCTACACTGCCTTCCGGCACTCCACGGGGGCGGGTGGTGGGCCATCACTTCACGCCCTACCCGCCGGAGCTGCGTACCGCGGTTTTGCGGGCCATGCGCTCTGAAGCGGACACTGCCGAACTGACCAGCCTGCACTGGTGGCTGGGCGAACTTCTGGCCCAGGGCGCCGCACCCCTGGCCGCCGACGCGGACCTGATTGCCAGCCACGGGCAGACGGTGCAGCATCAGCCGCGCGTGGATCTCGGGCGGGGGTGGGCACGCCCAGCCACCCTGCAACTCGGAGAAGCTGCACTGATTGCCGAGCGGACCGGAAAGCCGGTCGTGGCGGACTTCCGTGTGGCGGACCTGGCTGCGGGGGGGCAGGGCGCCCCGCTGGTCCCCTTCGCCGACTGGGCGCTGCTGAGCGAGGTGGGCGTGAACCGGGCGGTGCACAACCTGGGCGGCATAAGCAACCTGACCTTTCTTCCCGGAACGGACCCGGCCGGGGTGCTGGCCTTCGATACCGGCCCGGCCAACTGCCTGATTGACGAGGCCGCCGCGCTGGCAGGGCAGGCCTGTGACCTGGGCGGCGCCCTGGCTGCGGCCGGGCAGGTGGACCAGAGCACTCTGGAACGCTGGCTGAAGCAGCCCGAGCTTGCCGCGCCTCCACCCAAGGCCACCGGGCGGGAAACCTGGAACCTGGACCGGCTGGGCAGGAGCAGCCTGAACATTCCCGATCTGGCCGCCACCGCCACCGCATTCACGGCGCAGACCATCGCTGACGCCTACGGACGCTGGGTGGTCCCGCTGGGCCTGGATGAGATCGTGGTGGCCGGGGGTGGAGCACGCAACCCGGTGCTGATGCACGAACTCGCCGCGCGGCTGCCGGTGCCGCTGTGGACCTTCGAGGACCTTGGCTGGACCGCGCAGGGGCTGACCGACACCACCCGGGAAGCGGCCGCCTTCGCCTTTCTGGGCTACGCGCGGGCCCAGGGCTGGTCCAACACCCTGCCCCACACCACCGGCGCGCGGCATGCCGTGTCCGGCGGCAAACATCTTCTTCCCCCACCTTTTCCGGAGTGACCAGCATGACCACCGAATCCCGCCTGACCGACGACCCCCGGCGCACCGAGGGCTTTGACCCCCGGCATACCCATCTGGATCTGCTTTCGTCGCTGGCCCTGGTCCGGACCTTTGCCGACGACCAGCAGCAGGCGCTGAGTGCCGTAGACGCGGCGGTGCCAGCACTGAGTGCGGCCGTCGAGGCGGCCCTGCCGCGCCTGGAGCGGGGCGGCCGGCTGATCTATGCCGGCGCCGGAACCAGCGGCCGGCTGGGCGTGCTGGACGCCACCGAACTGACTCCGACCTTCTCCTGGCCTCCGGAGCGGGCGGTTGCCCTGATTGCCGGCGGGGACCGGGCCATCCGGGAGGCGGTGGAGGGTGCCGAGGACGATCAGGACACCGGACGGACCGACGTGCGCGGCGCCCTGGTGGGACCCGGTGACGTGCTGATTGCCGTGGCGGCCAGCGGCACCACGCCATATGTGCTCGGCGCGGTGGCCCAGGCCCGGGCGGCCGGCGCACTCACGGTCGGGCTTTCGAACAATCCGGGAACACCGCTGCTGGCCGCCGTGGACTGTCCGGTGCTGCTCGACACCGGTCCCGAGGTCATCAGCGGCAGCACCCGCCTCAAGGCGGGAACGGCGCAGAAAATCGCCCTGAATATTATTTCGAGTGCGCTGATGGTGCGGCTCGGGAAGGTCTACGGCAATCTAATGGTGGATCTGCGGGCCACCAACACCAAGCTCGAGGCGCGTGCACTGCGGCTGGTCATGCACGCCACCGGTGCTGACGAGTCCAGCGCCCTTAGGGCCCTGAACGGGGCCGGTGGCAAGGTCAAGACCGCGATCGTCATGTTGAAACTGAGCGTCGGTTCTGCCGAGGCCGAGCGCCGGCTGGCGCTGACCGGGGGACATGCGCGTATCACGCTGGAAGACTGCTGAGCCCATACAGGGAATCAGGCCATATGGGGAATCGGGGTTATGGGGTGAGTACAGGCGCAGGACACTGCCGCCTCTGACTGGTATCCGGGTGCGGTGAAGTCCGGCACGCCTCATTTCTGATCTGGACTTCACAATTCATACTCACTATGATTCTCAAGTCACGATTACCCCACCCAGACAGGCCTGTTTTCTGCCCCCTCTTCCGCCGATCAAGGAGACCCATGACCGACCACAATCCGCAGGACAACACTGGAACCGCCGTTCAGAATCCCGGCAGTTCCAGTGATCCCCGCCGCACCGAGGGCGAGCAGAGCCAGACGCTGACCACCCGGCAGGGACACCCAGTCACCAACAACCAGAACCTGCGGACCATCGGCAGCCGTGGGCCCACCACCCTCGAGAACTACCACTTTCTGGAAAAGATCAGCCACTTTGACCGTGAGCGTATTCCCGAGCGTGTGGTGCATGCCCGCGGCGCCGGAGCGCACGGGGTCTTCGAGGCGTACGGCACGGTGGGCGATGAGCCGGTCAGACGTTACACCCGCGCCAAGTTATTTCAGGAAAAAGGCAAGCAGACCCCGGTGTTCGTGCGGTTTTCGAGCGTGATTCACGGCGGGCACTCGCCCGAGACGCTGCGTGATCCACGCGGCTTTGCCGTCAAGTTCTATACCGAGGACGGTAACTGGGATCTGGTCGGCAACAACCTCAAGGTGTTCTTCATCCGCGACGCCATGAAGTTCCCCGACCTGGTCCACGCCTTCAAGCCCGACCCGGTGACCAACCGCCAGAGCGGCGAGCGGATCTTCGATTTCATCAGCAATACGCCCGAAGCCATGCACATGATCACCCTGCTGTTCTCGCCGTGGGGCATTCCCGCCAACTACCGGCAGATGCAGGGCTCGGGAGTCAACACCTACAAGTGGGTCAACGAGCGCGGCGAGGGCGTGCTGGTCAAGTACCACTGGGAGCCGCTGCAGGGCATCCGCAACCTGACCCAGCCCGAGGCCGAGAAGGTCCAGAGCAAGAATTTCAACCATGCTACCCAGGACCTGTACGACGCCATCGAGCGGGGCGAGTTTCCGCAGTGGGAACTGTGCGTACAGATCATGAGTGACGGCGATCACCCGGAACTCGATTTCGATCCACTGGACGATACGAAGATCTGGTCCCGCGAGCAGTTTCCATGGCTGCCGGTGGGCCGCATGACCCTGAATCGCAACCCCCAGAACTACTTCGCGGAGGTAGAGCAGGCCGCCTTCGGCACTGGCGTGCTGGTTGACGGTCTGGACTTCAGTGACGACAAGATGCTTCAGGGCCGCACCTTCTCGTACTCCGACACGCAGCGCTACCGTGTGGGCCCCAACTACCTGCAACTGCCCATCAACGCGCCGAAAAAGCACGTGGCCACCAATCAGCGCGACGGGCAGATGGTCTACATGGTCGACTCGGCCCCAGGTCAGAATGCCCACGTCAACTACGAGCCGTCCAATCTGCGGGGTCTGACCGAGGCGCCCCGGACCTACCCCGACCACACACCCTGGGTCGAAGGGCCCCTGGTGCGACAGAGCATCGAGCGGACCAACAATTTTGCCCAGGCCGGCGAGCAGTACCGCAACTTCGAGGACTGGGAACGCGACGATCTGATCGCCAATCTGGTGGACAACCTCAAGGACGCGGCCCCGGTCATTCAGACCAAGATGGTTGACCTGCTGACGCAGTGCGACACCGATTACGGCCGCCGGGTTGCCGAGGGACTGGCCCAGGCAGGTCAGAGCACCGAAGAGGATCAGCAGCAGGCTGTCAGGCAGGCAGAGGAAAACAGTCACGAGGCGCAGCCCTACTGAGAGCGGGCCGGCACGGCTGAGGGACACGCCATGGGCATGGGCCGATGGTGTGCCTCCCCCATCAGGGGAGTCCGAGCAAAGGCTCCTGGCCGCTATGCTGAAACCGTCGAGGTGCCGGCAGCCCGGCACCTTCCTTGCCACCCATGACCACACCTGCTTCCTCGGCCATGCTGCAGCATCTGCTCGAAGACCACGGTCTGCGGGCGACCCAACCGCGTCTGCGCCTGCTGGAGTTCTTTGCCGGCACGCGGGGCCATTTCACGCCCGAGGAAATCTTCGGGCACCTGCGGGCACAGGGGCAGCCGATAAGCATCGCCACGCTCTACCAGAACCTGCGGACCTTCAGCGAACACGGGCTGGTCAAGGAAATGATCGGTCAGGAGGGAGAGGTACGGTACGATACCAACATGGAGCCGCACTCCCATATGGTGTGCGTGCGGTGTGGCCGGCTGACAGACATTCACGTCGAACTGCCCGATCTGCGCCCCCCGGCTCAGGGACACGGCTGGCTGATCATGCAGACCCGGGTGGATTTTCACGGCCTGTGTCCGGAGTGTCAGGCGCGGGCGTAGACCTCGCCGGGCCAGTTGCGCCCTCGGGATCCGTGGTGGTCCTGCGAACCTTTTTCGGAGCGGGGGTGAACTGATCACGCCGCCCGTTACCGGGCAGGTTTAAGCCCGGGACGGCAATGGCGATGGCCAGACACGAAAAATCGCTGGCAGGTGCTCTGCGCGACAATGCTCATTTCGAGTGCTGCTGACTGGAGCCCTTCGCAGAGGACAGCCGGCGCCCGGGTGCCAAATTTACCCGACGTACGGAATGCACGGGGAAGTGATATTCGCACTGGTATGTGAATCGCCATGAACCTGGTCGCCCGGCTACATGACTTGAGAGACCGGGGGAATTACCTGACCTCGCCGTCCGGAAGCAACTGTGTTTGACCCTCATCTACCGGGTGAAAATCGATTCTCGCAGTTCTCACTTGGGCTCATCGCCGGTTCATGGCCCTAGCATCTTTTGCGCTCAGACACAGGTCCATTTGTCTGCCCGTCTCCAGAAAATCTTCACCAATCCGTAGGGGGAACCGAGAAAGGCTAAAAGTGATCTTTAGAATTCCAGGACGCTGTGGCGCAGCGTACGGGGCAGAATCCAGCATGCCTCTGACGTTTTTACCCTATGACCCCGCATTGCGACTTCCCGCTCAGTATCAGGAGGTCCTATGAACGGTGGTCTCCCGCCAGAGCGCCGGAACGCCACGCAGCGCCTTGAACTCTGGATCGGGATTGAGTGCACCTTTAACCGGGTACGTGAGAACTACCTCAATCAGTTGGAAGTCTGTGGACACCATGAGCGCCTTGACGACCTGAACCTGTTGTCCACCCTGGGTGCCAAATGCATCCGGTATCCAGTGCTCTGGGAACAGGTGGCGCCCGAATCGCTCGAACAGTTCGACTGGTCCTGGACCGATGCCCGGCTCCAGCGGCTGCGTGAACTGGAGATGCAGCCCATCGCGACCCTGCTGCACCACGGCAGCGGTCCCCGCTACACCAGCCTGCTTGACCCCGAGTTTCCCGAAAAGCTCGCCGCTTACGCGGGTGAGGTAGCACGGCGGTATCCCTGGCTGCGCACCTACACTCCCGTCAACGAGCCGCTGACTACAGCACGCTTCAGTGGTCTGTACGGCATCTGGTACCCCCATCACGCCACCGACGAGGCCTTTGTCCGGATGCTGCTTAATGAGTGCCGCGGTACCGTGCTGGCCATGCGGGCGATCCGTGAGGTGCAGCCGGGGGCGCAGCTGATCCAGACCGAGGATCTGGCCAAGGCACACGCCACTCCCGTCATGCAGCATCAGGCCGATTTCCAGAACGAGCGCCGCTGGCTGGCCTATGACCTGCTGTGCGGTCTGCTGGGTGAAACCCATCCACTGTGGGACTACCTGATCCGGTCGGGCGCCACGCCTGAGGAACTGCTCTGGTTCCGCGAGAACCCATGCCCGCCCGACGTGATCGGCGTGGACTACTACCTGACCAGTGAGCGTTTCCTGGACGAGCGCCGTGAGCGGTACCTGGATCATCACTGCAACGCGACGCACGCGGACATCGAGGCCGTGCGGGTCTATCACAACCATTCAGGCATCAAGCAGCTGTTGCGCGAAACCTGGGAACGTTACGGATTGCCGATCGCCGTGACCGAAGCCCACCTGGGCAGCAGCCGCGAAGAACAGCTGCGCTGGTTCGAGGAAATCTGGGAGGCGGCCGAAGAGGTCAAGGCCGAAGGAGTCGATATGCGCGCCGTGACATCCTGGGCGGCGCTGGGCAGCTACGACTGGAACATCCTGCACACCGAGTTCAGGGGCTACTACGAGCCCGGGGCCTTTGACGTGCGCTCGCCGGTTCCCCGCCCGACTGCCCTTGCGCGGGTGCTCCGGGCCCGCGCGCAGGGCGTGCCTCCCGAACATCCGAGTCTGGCGTCGCCGGGATTCTGGCGTCGGCCCGACCGGTTCTTCTATCCCCCGGTTGGGACTCCTGGCCCGGTCCCTGCGGCGCGCGGACCGGTGCGGCCCCTGCTGGTGCTGGGCACGGGCCGGCTGGGGCAGGTGGTGGCTAGGCTGTGTGACGACCGCGGGCTCGAGCACCGCCTGCTGAGCCCGGCAGAGGTCAACCTCACCAGCCAGCAAGCCCTGGGCGCCCTGCTGGATGTTGAGCGGCCCTGGGCAGTGATCAACACGCTGGGCTACGGGAAGATCGACCAGGCGGAACGTGAGCATCAGGAGTTCTGGCTGACCCACACCGTGGGTGCGGCTCTGCTGGCACAGGCGTGCGAGATGCGTGGCGTGCAGCTGCTGACCTTTTCCTCGGACCAGGTTTTCGGGGGCGAGGGTGAGGCGCCTTACCACGAGCTCGACCTGGCCTCGCCGGTCAATGCCTACGGCCGCGCCAAGCTTGAGGCCGAGCGACAGGTGCTGGCCAACCATCCCGCCGCCCTGATCGTTCGCAGCTCTGCCGTGTTCGGATCCGGCACCGGCCGGGGGCTGCTTGCCGAGGCCCTCAGAACCCTGCAAACCGGGGAGATGGTCCTGGTAGACCAGGACCACCGCTTCTCGCCGACCTACCTTCCGGATCTGGTGCACACCAGTCTGGACCTGCTGATCGATGGTGAATCGGGCGTCTGGCACCTGGTGAACACCGGCGAGAGCACCTGGGCCGAGATGGTTGGCCGCCTTGCACATGCCGGCGGGCTGCCGGATCACCGCATCCGGACGGCATCGGCCCGCGAACTGGGCTGGGTCGCCCCGCGGCCCCGCTACAGTGCGCTGCGCAGCGACCGGGCGCAGCTGCTCCCCAGCCTGGACCACGCGCTGGATCGCTACCTCGACGGTTGGGTCCGCGCCGGACGTCGTTAAGGACGGTCAGCTGGTCAGGAGTGGCTGCGGCCGTTGCCGGGCCTCAGGGGTTCGTGGGGCGGCTGGCATCCTTCCTGGCAGCTCGCCCGGGCACTTCATATGCGCTCGCCGCGTATGGTGCCTGGCGATATACCGGTTCCGACTTTTATGACCCTGTCTGGTCGCATCAGCTCGTGGTGGAGCATCTCCCTGGGCGCCTGAATGACGGGCAAGATGGTCGTGACGGCGCTGTATAGCCACGATACAGGCCGCCGACTGCCGCATCCTCAAACGCTAGTCAGAGGTCAGAAAAACCGTAGTGCCTGAGCGAGCAGTCCGGCTGACTGCCGGAAACAGCCGAACGGAAACCAGGAGAGCCCTGCGGCGACACGGCTCTGGGAGTCAGAGCAGGCACCCTACCTGTTTCTCGCTCAATTCCAGCAGGGCGCCGACGAAGGGTTGCCGTTCCTCCATACGCGCACTGATCGAAATGTGGCGAACCAAAGTCAGGGCAGCGTAAGCCTGCACGGCGACGCGGCTGGCTTCCCCATGGTACCGAGCAAACCGGCGCTGAAGGGCCTCCTCGACAGGGGCGAGGCGATCAGAGCTACCCAGCGTACGGAGCGCCAGTTCCGTGACATGGCCGCAGAAATTTCCGATGTCCAGGGCCGGGTCGCCCCAGCAGCACAGATCCAGGTCCAGCAGCCACAGACGCTCTCCATCCACGATCAGCTGGTCCTGGTAGAAATCCCGGTGAATCGGCCGGAGGACCGGCGCGGGAACCCGGGCGGCCAGCTGGTCGCACGCCTCCAGCAGGCGCGTCAGGCGGGACTGCCAGTCCGGGTGGCTGTTCCCAAGCACTCCCAGGCGTTCGTGCAGGATGCGCAGTTCGTCTGCCATGAGGTGCTGACGGGTGGGTGAAGCTGCGGACCGATGCAGCTTGTGTGCCGTGTCCACCACACGACCGGCCAGCACTTCTCCCTGTGGCCCGGTCAGCAGGGAGCCCACCATCTTCCCAGGAACCTGTCGTTGCAGCCACATGTTCCAGGCTGGTATGACGCCCAGCGGCTCAGGCACGCCGATGCCGTCTGTTGCTTCTCCAGAGAATCCACCGCGAAACAGGGAGCGCTGCAGCCCATAGCTCGCCCGGTCCAGGTTCCTGGCCCGGATCTTGCCCAGCACCGTCAGAGGGCTGGGGGGCTGGCCCTCGGGCCGGACCTCAAGCGTGTACTCGACCAGGGCACGGCGCCCGACCTTGTGACGCAGGAGGCGAACCTGCCGCACATCACATGACGCCAGAGTCGGTTCCGCAGTGGACCGCAACTGCTGTCCCGCCAGCTGCGGGTCCAGGGCGGCGGCGAGGTATGGCATGGCTGGGTCAAGTGTCACAAGGCGCCTTTCCGCTGTGCCAGAAGTTCGCTGGCCAGCTCCAGGAGAGCCCCGGTCCTTTCCGGCCAGTCCGGCAGGCGCTGGCGGAAAGGCAGCGGCGCCAGACGCAGCAGGTGAGCGGCGACATGGACCGGCAGCTGGCCAGGCGTCCAGCTGGGGCGGGCGGCGCCGTACCCGCCCAGTAGGGCGTCGCGCACCGCACCGGCGCGGGCACTGGTCAGGGTAACCTCCAGTACATCCCAGTGCAGCCGGGCGATGAACGAACCCAGATCGCTGTCCGGATCGCCGCACGCGGCCGCGTCGAAGTCGACGAGAGCGACCCCATGCTGGCCGACCAGAACCTGTTCGGCCGAGAAGTCGCCGTGGATGGCCGTGCGGGGCGTATCGACCTGAGCGAGAGCACGGGTCAGCTGACGCGACAGTCGTCTGGCCTGCAAAGACAGAGACGGAAGCACTGCCGTGACAGCCGCAGCGGCAGCTTTCAGGGGCTGGTCTCCTGTCGTCTCGCGTAGGCCGGACAGCCGCCGGGGATTTCTGGAATGTAGCTTCGCAAGGGCGCGCCCCAGCTCCTGCACCGCCGCCAGATCCAGGTCCGGGTCCGGCAGGGCGCGGCGCAGGTCGCGTCCGGGCAGCCATTCGGTGACCAGCACCCGCCGGCTCGTGGATCTGCCCAGCAGGGTTGGAACACGCAACGCTCCGCGCGACGAAAAGCGGCCCGCAGCGTCCCGGGCCGGTTCGTAGGCGCGGGCTTCGTAGTGCTTGAGCAGCGCTGCAGGCTGGCCGTCCACATTCAGCCCGGCTACAAAGCGCCTTTCAGGCTTGTAGCGGAGCATCGAGACCTCGGCCCCGTGCAGGTGCGGCAGGTCCGGCAGCACCCGGGCCAGCAGCCGCCGACGTGTCCGGGGGTCGGCCAGCAGCGGCAGGGTCCTGAGCTTCCGGTCAAAGGGGAACGGCGTGTACACCAGCAGGCCGCCGTCCAGCACCAGGGGAGCCTGTCCTGTGGCGGCTCGAACCTTCTCCTGTGCCGCCACCTTCAGGCTGCCTGGTCGGAAGGCCGTGACATGAAAGGGCGTCACCTCACCGGCTGCGTGGAGGTGCCCGCCAACCAGGCAGCTCGTCCCCGGCTTATAACGCACATAAGCCAGCTGCACGTCCGTGGCGTTCAGATCCGGCATGGCCTGCCTGAGTCTCGTTAGCAATGCTTCCGGGTCCAGGGCGACGGCCAGCGCCGGAAGGTGGGATTCGCGGCGGGTGAGGCCCAGGTCAGCGGGGAACAGCATGTGACTCGTCTTCCCAGGCGATGGCTTCACTCTGACTGCGGTACAACGCGGCGTACCGTCCACCGAGGGCCAGCAGCTCGCTGTGGCTGCCGCGTTCCAGGACCCGGCCCTCTTCCAGGTACACGATCAGGTCGGCCTGGGAGGCGTGCTGGAGGTTATGGGTGACAAAAATCGAGGTGCGACCCCGGGTCAGCTCGCTCAGGGCCTGCATCACCAGCTGCTCGTTCTCGCGGTCCAGGCCGTTGGTGGGTTCGTCCAGAATCAGCAGCGGCGTGCGGCGCAGGGCGGCCCGGGCCACCGCGATCCGCTGACGCTGCCCGCCGGACAGGGTCTGGCCGCGCTCACCGACCACCGTGTCATAGCCGTCCGGCAGCGCCATGATGAACTCGTCGGCATTGGCCAGCTGCGCGGCCTCGCGGACTTCCTGGCGGGTCGCGTCCGGGCGGGCGTAGGCGATGTTGTCGTGCAGGCTGGCGGCAAACAGCAGGTTTTCCTGCAGCACCACGCTGATCTGCGAACGCAGGCTTTCGAGGGTGTATTCCGGCAGGTCGTGTCCGTCGATGGTCACCCGGCCCGAGGTCGGGTCGTAGAGGCGCAGCAGCAACGCCAGAATGGTGGACTTGCCCGCACCGCTCATGCCGACCACGGCCACCTGCTGACCGGGCTGAATCTCGAGGTGCAGGCCCCTCAGGAAGGGCCGCTTGCGGTCATAGCCGAAGTGGACGTTCTCGAAGCGCACGTGTCCGCGGAAGACGGGAGCCGGGACCGCGTCCGGCAGGTCGCGCACGTCCGGCACCCGGTCGAGCACCTCCAGAATCCGTTCCCCAGCTGCCGAGGCCTTCGCCAGACGCCCGGTGTACTTGGCGAAGTCCTGCACCGGTTTGAAGGCGTTTTTCAGGTAGGTGAGAAACACCAGCAGGTCGCCGGGCGACAGTTCCTGGCGCAGCACCAGCCGGGCACCGAACCACATCACCAGGGCGGTCGAGACCGCAATCAGCACGTCCACACTGCGCTCCAGACCCGCCGAGAGCCGGGCGGATTTGGCGCTTTCCTTCAGGTTCTTGCTGTTCTGCTGACCGAAGGCTCGCAGGAAAGCGGCCTCCAGCGACAGGGCCTGGACGACCTTGATAGCACTCATGGTCTCGGTGACGGTGGACGCCATAGCCCCTTCGCGTTTGCGCTGCTTGCGGCTTACTTCCCGGATGCGGTTGGACAGCTGCGACGAGCGGATCAGCAGAATCGGCAGCGGCACCAGCGCCAGCAGGGCCAGTTCCCAGCGCATGACGAACAGCACCGCGATCATGCCCACCAGGATCAGGACACTTCCCAGCATCGGCAGCGCGGCCGTGACCACCACGTCGCGCAGCATGCCAACGTCCCCGATGACCCGGCTGGTCAGCTCCCCGCTGCGCGCCGTCGAATGAAACGACAGCGACAGACGCTGCAGATGCGCGTAAAGGTCGGTGCGGATGGCCGTGAGGACCCGGTTGGCCACGACCGCGAAACCCACCGTGCTGGCGTAGGCGGTCAGGGCCCGCAGACCGACGATGATCACGACCGACACCGCGACCGCTGCAATAACGGCCGAAGTGGACAGCGTTCCGAAGCCCGGCACCGTCACCGGCTGGGGCGGACGGATCAGCACCGAGTCCACCAGCACCTTCAGCGGCCACGGCTCGAGCAGCCGAATGAACACACCCAGCAGCATGGCGCCCAGCGCCCCCCCTGCGAGCCCCCGCTCCTTGCGGATATAGGGCCAGAACCTGCGGGTGATCCGCAGCAGACTGGGTAGCGCCTGCCGGAGCTGTCCTGTGGGCCCGCTGCCCATTATGCGGACCTCTGGGGAGGGGAGACGCCAGCGAGGCTCAGGATCTCCCTGACACGTCCATCCCAGGTGTGGTGAGCCAGAACCGCCTGCCGAGCAGCCTGGCCCAGGCGCCGGCGCAGGGCCGGGTCGTCATGCAGCCTCCGCAGGGCGGCCGACAGGGACGCGACCTCTCCCGGCGGGTACAGCAGCCCGCTCTGCCCGTGCTCGATGAGGTCCTGCAGCTGCCCGATGTCGCCAGCCACCACCGGCAGCGCGGCCGCCATGTACTCGTAGACCTTGAGCGGAGAGAAATAGAACCCTTCCAGATTGCCGTAGGGCGCGGCCGCCACGTCCATGGAAGCGAGCAGCCCCGGAATACGCTCGGACGGCACGGCCCCCGTGAAAATGACATCTTCATCCAGACCACGGTCCTGCAACTGCGTGGTCAGGGTCTCGCGTTCCGGCCCGTCACCCACGATCAGCAGCCGGCTGCGGGGCACCTCGCGGCGCAGCTCCTCGAAGGCTTCAAGCAGGGTGGGCAAACCGTGCCAGGGTTTGAGTGTGCCGACAAAACCCACCGTGAAAATGCCCGGCGCCGGCAGGTCCGGCAGGAGGTCCTCCGGGAAGCGGCCAGGATTGACTCCGTTCGGAATGACCTGGACCCGGCCGGTAGCCTCAGGCATCGCCTGCAGATAGGCACCGACCTCCCTGGACACGGCCACCAGCAGGGACGAGGCGCCAAACGCGCGCCGGGCCACGTCCTCCGCGGCCGTGCGGTCGATCAGCCCGCGGTGCTGGGCCTGTTCCTCGACCAGCGGAGCATTCACCTCCAGAACACCCGGGATGCCCTCGCCGCGGGCGTAAGTCATGCCGGCGTGGCTCCACAGGGAGTACCGCTCGTACACCAGATCGAATGGACCCTGCTCCTGAAGGGCTGCCAGGGTGGCGTCGTTGGCCGCCAGCTGCGCCTGCTCGCGGTCTGCCGGGTCATCTTTAGAGGCACGGGGCAGGGCGTGAACCTGAACGGACGACAGATCCTGGGGCGCACTCCCGCCGGTCCGCGGGGCGAACAGCGTGACCTCGGTACCGGTCCGGAGCAGGGCTCGCAGCACCTCCTGAACGTGAATGCTTGAGCCCTTCATCCCAAAGGTGGGCACACCGGGGTCGGCACAGACATAGGCGACGCGCATCACAGCACTCCTGCGGCGGCTGGCTGAAAGGCCTGGCGGATCCGGGCTGCGTTGCGGTGGATATCGAACTCATCGGAGACCAGGGCGCGGGCCTGTCCGGCCAGCCTTACCCGCAGTGAGGCATCGCGCAGCAGCTCCTGGAGGGCCTGGGACAGCGCTTCAGGACAGTGCTCTGGCACCAGGAGCCCGGTGTCACGGTCGCGCACCACCTCGGGAATTCCTGTGACCGGGGTGCTGATGCAGGGCGTGCCCAGTGCCATGGCTTCCAGCAGCACTGTGGGCAGGCCGTCACGGTTGCCGTCGGCGCCCACCACGCACGGAAGGGCAAATGCGGCGGCCTGGGCGATCAGCCGCAGCACCTCCGCCTGGGGCAGCGCGCCCAGCAGGTGAACCTGGTCCCCCAGCCCGAGTGCCGCGATCTGGGCGCGCAGCACCGGTTCAAGTTCACCCCGGCCCACGATGCGGCACTCGAAGGGCACTCCACGGCGCGCCAGCAGGGCGCAGGCGTCGATCAGGTCAGTGAAGCCCTTCTTCTCCACCAGTCGGCCGACCCCCAGAATCAGTGGGGAGCGGGTTTCGGGCGCCTGATAGGTCAGTCGCTGGTGATCCAGACCGTTGTACACCCTCTGAATATGCCCGGCGTCGGGTCCCGCCAGCTCACGCAGGTGCCGCAGGTTGTAATCGCTGACCGTGATCACCTGATGGGCATCGCGAATCTTGCGCAGCAGGTCGGCAGTCTTGACGCTGTCGTGGTAGATGTCCTTGGCATGGGCGGTAAAGCTGTAGGTCAGCCCCGCGAACCTCGCGGCCAGCCGCGCGATGCTGGTGCCGACGCTGGCGAAGTGGGCGTGCAGATGGGTGATGCTGCGCTGGCGGGCCGCCACGGCCACCAGGACCGCCTGATAGATGTCCAGGGCGCCTGTGCCCTCCTGCGAGGCGAGATGCAGCTGCGGCCACAGGTCAGGCAGCACCGAACCTGCCTGGGACAGGGTGGTCCAGAAGGTCTGCGTGCTGGGGCTGTGGCTGGGAATCTGGGTCACTGGCGAGCGGACCCGCGCGACGATGTCCTGAAAGTACGGGTCGCTGGGCGTCCGCAGGGAAAAGATGTCCAGCGGAAGGCCGGCTGCCTCGTGGGCCAGAATCTCGTGGACGATGAATGTCTCAGAATAGCGCGGGTACATCTTGGTGACGTACCCGACGCGCCCCAGGGCTGGCGCCGGACTGCTCATATCACCTCCGCGACCGGTGCCGAGGCGGCCAGCTCGGCAAGCATGGCAGGCAGGCGCTCGAGGCCGCGCATATCCAGCTGAAGCAGGGAAGGTGTGGACGCTGACTGGTTCTCCAGCCACATGGCCAGCGCCTCTGGAGTCAGCTGGTCGGGATGCAGCACGTCAATGTGGCCCAGTTCAGCGAGCTTCTGGGCCCGGACCAGCTGCTCGGCCCGGGGGCTTACCCGCGGAACGATCAGCGCCCGCTTGCGGTAGGACAGCACTTCCATCACAGTGTTGTACCCACCCATCGCCACGATCTGGTCGGCCCGCTCCAGCAGCGGCGCGGTTTCCGGCAGGAAGCTCAGTGTCCTCATGTCCGTGCGGCGCCCAGCAGTGCGCTCCAGCTCTGCCCGGTCGCTTTCCGGGAAGTAAGGGCCCGTCAGGATCACGCCGGTCGTCCCAGGCGGAAAAGGGGTCCCCCCGAAGGCGCGGATCAGTTCGGCTCCATCCTGACCGCCTCCCGCCAAGCACACCACCACCGGCCCGGCTGGAAGCTCCAGCCGGGCCAGAATCTCTTCGGCCTCGGTGTGACGCTGGTGCGACTCGCGGTCCAGGTACCCGGTGTAGCGTACCCGGGCGGCGATATCCGGCGACAGCTGGTACTCCCGGGCCAGGTCGTACACCCCGGGATCGCCGTAGACCCAGACCTCGTCGTACCAGCGCCGGATCGCCCCTTCGTTGTCCAGCCGTTGCCATTCCTCGCGCACCGCTGAAGGCTCGTCCAGGACATCCCGCAGTCCAAGCACACAGCGCGTCTGCCCTCCCGTCCGCAGAAACCGCAGCACCTCCTTGAGCTCCTGCACCGCGCCCAGCGGCACATTGTCGACAATCAGGACGTTGGGGCTGAAAGCCTCAAGCGCCGCCATCATGGTTGCCGAGCGCAGCCGGGCCATGGCCCCCAGTGATAGGTGCAGTGACCGCGAACGGTAGGCGCCGGTCGCCTCCTTGTGCAGGGCCGGGAGGGTCAGGCAGTCGACGCCCGGCGGATAGGAGAACGCCGATGACGTGCGGGCGCCGGTGATCATCAGCGCGCTTAGCTCCGGATTGGCCGCCGTAAGAGCCTGGGCGATCAGCAGGTTGCGCCGGGTGTGACCCAGCCCCATGGTGTCGTGCGAGTACAGCGCGACCCGCAGGGGAGTGCGGGTCATGGGGCGATCGATGACCACGGCTCTCGGTGTGGCTTTGGAGGGGCGAAATGCGCGGTGCGGCATGGGAGTCCTTTGCTGATGTCAGGGCTGTAGGCGGTGCGCCGGCCCGGCTGCAGGCGCAGATGTCGGAATGGGGTCAGTCGGCAGGGAACGGACGCGTCTGGCACCGACGAGTACGGCAGAGTCTTGTGCAGTGGAGTCGCCTCTTCCGACGCCCAGGTACTCGTAGCTGCGGCGCAGCATGATGTGCTGCTCCAGGGTGTTCCGGCCGTCCAGACACTTCTGAAGTGCTGCCAGCTTGTTCCGGTCCGTTTCTACACAGGTCCCGTCATGACCTGAAAGCGCAAGCGCTGTGGTCAATCCCCTGTACCTGGCCCCGTTGACGACATTCATCTGCTGAAAGGGAAGGAGAGTCGGGGGTTGCATTAATCGCTCCTCATGTCTATTCAAATCAGTTCACCTGCCTCCCTGCCCCTTCCCCAAGAAGGAATTGGAATATGCAGTAAAAGTAATTTCTCCGGCACAGTAGCCGCCGCTTTGAGATGATAGCGATGACTATATAATTCACCATTGAATGATTTTGTGAGAGCCATAAAAGTTTGCTTTCATGAAGCTAATCTATAGATCCAAAATTGTGTATAAAAATTAACAGTTTTATTTTGAGATCAGACTAAAAGAGACAACCCGAGTGTTTCATATTCAAAATTTCACTTTGATTCTTTGACCGGAGAGCTTTTATAAGCTTATTGATCACGGCTAGATTTGCATCCATAAGGTGTTGCGGGAGGTCAACATACCGAACACGTTGCCACGCACCAGTCAGCTTCTCCTTCAATGCCACCAAGGTGCGGGCGCAAAAAT